>JALWYV010000001.1 GCA_027003075.1 Caldifarciminota bacterium
CCGGTTTTTACGCTTAAAGGGGTGCGGAAGGTGTTCCGCACGGGGGATGAGGAGGTTAAGGCCTTGGACGGCATAGACCTTGAGATACGCAGGGGGGAGTTCGTGGCCGTCGTGGGGCCGTCCGGAAGCGGTAAGACGACCCTCCTCAACGTCATGGGAGGAATTGAGAGGCCGGACGCCGGTGAGGTGTGGTTCATGGGACGCAGGATAGACACCCTCCCGGAGGGGAAGCTGAGCGACCTCCGCCTCCAGAGCATGGGCTTCGTCTTCCAGTCCCACAACCTGATACCCACGCTTACGGCCGAGGAGAACGCCGAGTTCGTCCTCTTCCTCAGGGGGGTACCGGCGAAGGAGCGCAGGAGGAGGGTCCGGGAGGTCTTCTCCGCCCTCGGCATAGAGAACCTGGCCGGGAGGTTCCCATCCGAGATGAGCGGGGGACAGCAACAGAGGGTGGCGATAGCGAGGGCGATAGTCGGGAACCCGGCCGTGGTCCTTGCGGACGAACCTACGGCCAACCTTGACAGCGAGAACACGGTCGCCGTCGTGGACCTCATGCTCCGCATAAACTCCGACTCAGGTACGACCTTCGTCCTCTCCACCCACGACCCCCTCGTCATAGAGAGGGCAAAGAGGGTAGTAAGGATGAGGGATGGAAAGATAGTTGGCGAGGGGTGAAGCGCGCCCGGGGGGACTCGAACCCCCGACCTTCGGTTCCGGAGACCGACGCTCTATCCTGCTGAGCTACGGGCGCGAGGGTGTAATTTTAAGGACGTCAGAGGTACCAGGAGAGTTCCACTTCCTCTATCTTCCGCATTATGGCCTGTGCTACCTGTTCCACCTGCTTTCTCACGTCCTCTATTGAACCGTAGTTTCGGATTACGAAGTCCGCTCGCTTAACCTTCTCCTCCTGTGGCATCTGAGCCGAAAGTATCGCCTTCGCCCTCTCCTCCGGTACACCCCGCTTAACTAAGCGACGGACAAGTTCCTCCTCCGGCGCCCACACCACTATTATCGTGTCAAAGGCGTCTGCCACACCGTACTCAAACAACAGTGCCGCATCCACCATCACCACGCGAGCGGCGGATTCCTCTATGGCTCCCTTTATCTGCTCTAAGACGAGGGGACGTATAACCTTCTCAAACTTCTCCTTGAAGTCCGGGTCTGTAAATACCTTCTCCCCCAGTATTCCCCTGTCTATCGTGCCGTCCTCTTTAAGGGCTTCGGACAGATTTTCCTTGAGGAACTCTATAACCCTCGGATGGGTAAGTACCTTATGGGCCTCCTTATCTGCATCTATGACGGTGAATCCTAACTCCTCAAACATGCGTGCCACCGTGCTTTTACCTGCTCCCGCATTGCCCGTAAGACCTATGAGTATCTTCATGGCACCAGCTCCTTTACGATTTTGATTATACGGTTGACAACCTCCTCAACCGTTAAATGGGTGGTATCCACGTAGATAGCGTCCTCGGCCCTGCGCAGTGGAGCTACAGTACGGGACGAATCCCTTATGTCCCTGCTCTTTACGTCCTCTAACGCCTGCTCGTAGGAGACGTTTACCCCCTCCGCCCTTAACTGTTCGTACCTCCTGCGCGCCCTCTCTCCGGTGGACGCGTCCAGGAATATCTTCACGTCCGCATCGGGAAGAACCACCGTACCTATATCCCTGCCCTCTACCACTGCTCCTCCCTCTGCCAGCCTCCTCTGAACGTCTAAGAGGAACTCCCTCACCTCCTTCACTGCCGCCACACGGGAGGCCATACCGGACACCTCAACCGTATCCAGTTTATCCGTAACGTCCTCGCCGTTTAAAAAGGTCCTTATTTCGCCGTTAATGTACTCCTGATGGACGTTAAGATCTTTCAAAGCCCTCCTGACATCTTCCGGATTTTCAGGACTCAGGCCTTTTCTGAGGAAGTGTAAAGCCACAGCCCTATAGAGTGCCCCGGTACTGACCGCTTTAAGGCCAAGGCGGTCGGCCACCATCCTTGCAACGGTGGTCTTTCCGACCCCTGAAGGCCCATCTATGGCAATCACTATATCCTTACTCCCCATCTTACTTTCAGATTCCGAAAAAATACCGTACTGTGGTTAAGTCGGGGCGCCGGGATTTGAACCCGGGACCTCCCGGTCCCGAACCGGGCGCGCTGACCAGGCTGCGCTACGCCCCGAGATCCACAAATCCGCAGGTGGGAATTATACGGTCGGTGGATGGGTTTCCCCGGTAGAATACCCTGCGTGAGAGAGAAAAAGGTCGTAGTTCTCGCATCGGGAAACGGAAGCAACTTTGAGGCCCTGGTCAGGAGGGCAAGGGCCACCCGGTACCCCATAAGCTTTCCCCTGCTTATAACGAACAATCCGGAGGCGAAGGTCATAGAGAGGGCGAGAAAACTCGGTGTACCGTACAGGATAATAGAGGATCCGGGTAAACCTACGGTGGAGGCTATAAAGTCCGTGGGGCGAGTTGATGCTGTGGTTCTGGCCGGTTATATGAGGATTCTCCCTCCGGAGACGGTAAACGCCTTTAAGGGTAAAATTCTGAACATCCATCCCTCCCTTCTGCCGGCGTTTAAGGGTAAGGACGCCATAAAGAGGGCATGGGCGTCCGGTGTGAAGTTCACCGGTGTAACGGTTCACATAGTAACGGAAAAGGTAGACGAGGGTCCTATCCTCGCCCAGAGGGCTATTCCCATGTTCAGGGAGGAGTCCCTTCAGAGCCTTGAGGAGCGGGTACATCAGGTGGAACATGCACTCTACTTTGACACACTGGTGAAGTTCCTCTTTGATAAACCCGTGAAGTACGCCCTTCTCGCGTCGTACGAGAAGACGCCCAAACTGGTACGTTTTGCCCACTTCCTTCAGGAGTACGGGTATTCCATAGTGGCCACCTCGGGAACGGCCAGGTACCTCAAAGAGAACGGCGTGTACGCACTTGAGGTTTCGGCCCTTACGGGTTTCCCTGAGGTGTTCGGAGGCAGGGTTAAGACCCTTAACCCCTACGTTATGGGTGGAATACTTTTCCACAGGGAGGACGATTACCCCATAGCCATGGAACTGGACGTTCCTGAGATAGATATCGTATTCGTACAGCTCTACCCGTTCAAAGAGACCCTACGGAAGACGAAAGATCTGGACGAGATCGTTGAGATGATAGACATAGGAGGTGTGGCCCTAATAAGGGCGGCTGCCAAGAACCACGCCTTCGTATCCGCAATAACCGACCCGGAGGATATAGTACCCTTCATGCTGGAAATGGAGGAGAACGAAGGTCAGATCAGCGAGGAGACCCGGCAGAGGCTGGCCGTTAAGGCCTTCGCCAGAACTGCGGGTTATGACGTTGACATATACGAGGGCCTTGGAAGTATACTCGCACCCGCCGAGATGTACCGGGACGTCTTCATCCACGTTAAGGACCCCATAGAGCTGAAGTACGGTGAGAATCCCCACCAGAAGGCGTGGGTGTATACGGGCCCCAACTCCTTCCTCTCGGCGACGGAGCAACTTCACGGTCCTGAACTTTCCTACAACAACATTCTGGACGCTTACTCCGCGTGGAGTGCGGTTATGGAGTTCTCCGACCACGCCATAGTCATAGTGAAGCACGGAAGTCCGGCCGCCGGTGCGGAGGCTGAGAACCCCGTAAGGGCTTACGAGAAGACTCTGATCGGTGACATGCAGGCAGCCTACGGCGGGATAGTAGCCATAAACTTTGCCGTTGAGGAGGATCTGGCCAGAAAAATAGCCGAACACTTCTACGAGGTGATCGTGGCGACCGACTACTCCGAAAGGGCGCTTGAGATATTGAGTAAAAAGAAGCGGTTGCGCATCCTGAAGATAGACGTCTTTAAGTACCGCCTGCCTCACTTGCAGATGCTCATGCAGGGTAGCGATATACTCGTTCAGACCACCGACTTTGATCCACCCTACGAGTACATAGAGAGCAAGACGGAACCGCTCACGGATAAGGAGGTGGAGGACGTGATCTTCGGGCTTAAGATGGTGAAGTGGGCCAAATCCAACGCTGCCGTCGTGGTGAAGGATAAGACCCTTCTGGGTACGGGTAGCGGACTCGTTGATAGGGTAACGGCCGTACAGGTAGCCCTTCAGAAGGCGGGGGATAACGTTTACGGCTCCACCCTCGTGTCCGATGCCTTCTTCCCCTTCCCCGACTCCATAGAGTGGGCGCATCGCTTCGGCGTTAAGGTCGTGGCCGAACCCGGCGGATCAAAGAGGGATAAGGAGGTGATAGAGAGGGCTAAAGAACTGGGTATAAAACTGGTCTTTACGGGAAAGCGTCTGTTCAGACACTAAAGTCCTCGCCATCGGCCTTAGAATACGGGAGGTTAACTATGAAGGAAGCCGTGGTTGATAGGCCAAAGGATAAGGTTCTAACCTACGAGGATTACCTTCGCCTTGAAGATGACAAGCGCTATGAACTCATAAACGGGAGGTTGGAAGAGATGCCTGCGCCGGGGTTTGAGCATCAGGATGTACTTAAGCTCCTTTTACACAAGATATTCTCTTATGCTGAAGCCGATAAAGATCTTGGCAAGGTCATCCCCGCTCCTTTTGACGTAATATTATCGGAGACTGTGGTTGTTCAGCCGGATATAGTGTTTATCTCCGGTGAGAATTTAAAGAACGTCAGACGGGGGAGGCTATTCGGCTCTCCCGACTTAGTCGTGGAGATCGTATCGCCATCCAGCTATTACCGTGACAGGTACGAGAAGTTTGCTCTCTACGAAAAACATGGAGTCAAAGAGTACTGGATAGTTCTGCCCGGTGAGAAGGTAATTGAAGTATGGTGCCTGAAGAATGGTAAATATACCCTCCACTCTATTGCCGCAGAAAAGGGTGAAGTGGAATCGTGTATCCTTAAGGGTCTGAAGGTTAAGGTTGAAGAGGTTGTGAAATAAGAAAAACCTGAGGGGAAGATCGTAAAGGGTAAGGGTTAAAAAATACGCGGTTTTCCCGAAATGGAAAGCACACGTTCGTATTGGTAAGAGAAGTTACGTTGCTTATTTCCCGCTCTCCTCTGATTCTCCGTGGTGACGGTGGATAGCGAAAGTGTCAAGGTATTCGGTAAACGATTGAGTAAAGCTATTAGGCGTTAGGTTCAGGCTCATAGATCTTCCGGAGAGAGCCATCTAACCTCGCCGACCTTAAAATAACGGCGTGTGCGGAATAGTAGGTTACGTAGGTCGTAAGGACGCTGAGTCAGTTTTAACGGTGGGGTTGCAGAAGCTGGAGTACAGGGGGTACGACTCCGCCGGCATAGCCCTGCTCACTAACAGTGAGATAGTCGTAAGGAAAAAGGCCGGCAAGATCCACGACCTTATCAACGACCTTGAGAACAACCCCCTACCGAAGTCCGACATAGGTATAGCCCACACCCGCTGGGCTACCCACGGGGGAGTATGCGACACCAACGCTCACCCCCACCCCTCCAGAAGTGGTATATTCGCCGTGGTTCACAACGGGATAATAGACAACTACGCTGTACTTAAGGAGAAACTTGAGAGGGAGGGATATCACTTTCAGTCGGAGACCGATACCGAGGTGATAGCCAACCTGCTTGAGTACAACTACCTGAAGGAAAAGGATCTCCTCAAAGCCCTCGTAAGGACCGTAAACGAGCTCAAAGGGTCCTTTGCCCTCGCCATACTCTTTAAGGAGGATCCCGACCTCATCATAGGTGTGCGCAAGGACAGCCCTCTGGTCGTCGGTCTCGGGGAGGGTGAAAACATACTCGCTTCCGATCCCGTGGCCGTACTCCCCCACACAAAGCGGGTGGTCTATCTCAACGACGGCGAGATCGCCTTCGTACGGCGGAGCAGCGTGGAATTCTACGACTTCAACGGCAATCCGGTGGAGAAGGAGGTCAAGATACTGAACTACGACGAGGAGGACGCCGAGAAGGGGCCGTACCCCCACTTCATGCTGAAGGAGATATACGAACAGCCGAAGGTCCTCTCAACCAACCTTGAGAGGTACGTCAGGTCCCTGCGCCCCGTCCTCCTGAGGGACCTAAACCTCCGCAAACTCCTCCTCAACAAGAGCCGCATAATAATAGAGGCCGCGGGGACGTCCTACCACGCCGGTCTGGTCGGCAAGTATCTCCTTGAGACCTATGCGGGCATACCCGTTGAAGTGGAGTACTCATCGGAGTTCTCCCATAAAAAGCTGGTGACCGACTCCCGCACCCTCGTTGTGGCCATAAGTCAGTCGGGGGAGACGGCGGATACGATAGACGGCCTGAGACACGCCAAAAAGCACGGCCTTGAGGTCCTCGCCATAGTGAACCGTCCGGAGAGTACCATCGCCCGCGAGAGCGATTACGTCATCTACACCAACGCCGGGATAGAGGTCGGTGTGGCCTCAACCAAGGCGTACGTGGCTCAGGTACAGGTTCTTACCCTTCTCGCCCTTGAGCTGGCCAACGTTAAGGGTTTCCTGACGGAGGAGGAACTGGAGGGCATGATGAGACACATGGAGGCTCTGCCCGAAAAGGTGGAGAGGGTCCTGGCCCTTGACGCCCACATTGAGCATATAGCAGAGAGGATATACAGGTCCACGAACGTCATGTTCCTTGGTAGGGGTATAAACTACCCCACCGCCCTTGAGGGGGCGCTGAAGCTCAAAGAGGTAAGTTATATCCACGCCATAGGCTACGCGGCCGGTGAGATGAAGCATGGACCCCTCGCTCTCGTTGACAACAACCTTCCCGTTGTGGTCATAAACCCAAGATCCTCCGTATACGAGCTAACCGTAAGTTCCACCCACGAGGTTACGGCAAGAGGCGGCAGAGTTATAAGTATCATCACAGAAGGGGACATGCGTATGGCGGAACTCTCCACGTTTACCGTGTTCGTACCGGACGTACCGGAGTTCCTGACGCCGATCATAACGATAGTCCCCCTTCAGCTGCTCGCATACTACGCTGCCGTTCTCAGGGGAGTTGATCCGGACAAGCCCCGTAATCTGGCTAAATCCGTCACGGTCAGATAGTGGAGATCCGGGAGGTAGTACCCTTCCTTGAGAGGTTCACGGGGGAAGGGGCGATCTACGAGGGGGAAAAGGTTTCCGTAGGGCTGTTCAAAGTTAGAGAGACGAGGGACGGAGTACTCATAACGAGTTCCCTGTTTCCCGGAGTGTTGCCCCACGTCCTCGCCCTCAGCGTTGGAGACGAGAAGGTATGGGTCCTGCGATTTTATTCCCCGGACGGGAAGGCCGTACCCTACAAACCCCTGTTGAGGGAGATGGGGGAGGATAAGTTAAGGGACCTCCTTTCTCCCCTGTCCGACAGTGGACACATCTTCCGGTTCCGGAACGAGGGGATCGTACAGGGTATGGACGATCTGATATCGCGGATAAAGTACCCGGCGTTGCACCCGGAACGGTACGCCTACCTTGAGATCATCTACCGTGGGACGAATCCGGGGGAGATCTTCGGCCTTATAGCCGCTATAAGGAAGATGTACGCGACGGTCTTCCCGAATAGGGAGAGGGTTCTGAACGAACTGGCGAGGGAGTTTGAAGCCCAGAGCTATACCCGCGTGGGTGGGGAGTGGCAGGTACTCAACACGGAGAGCGGCAGACTCCTCTGTGCGAGGGAGGTGGGAAGGGAGGACTACGGGATATTCCTTCACAAGGAAGATTACGTGGGGAAACTTCAGGTTTTCCGGACGTCCCCGACCATGGCCAACGCTCCCTTCGTCTCCGGGACGGTGCCGGATATGACCGGGGATTACGTTTTTCTCGGATACTCTTCGGATATGGAGGGCGTACTCTCCAACTTGGAGAGCGTGGATTCCTCCCCGGTCGTGTACGTCCACCGGGAGATCTCACCGAAGGAGGAGGAGGTAATCAACGTACTTTACAGGTACAGGAACATCCTCTTAGTGGGCCCGCCGGGGACGGGAAAGACCCACGTGGCCCGCAGCGTTGCCGAGAGGATAGCCGGCAAAGAGGGAAAGAACTGGATACTCGTTCAGGCCTCCCCTTCCCTGAGGTACGAGGAATTCGTTGAGGGACTTAGACCTGTGAGGGCGCCCGGCGGCGTGGTGTTTGACGTTGTGGAGGGCCCCTTCCTGCGTATGGTCAACAGGGCGAAGGAGAGGCCGGAGGAACGTTTCGCCGTCGTACTGGACGAGATGAACAGGGGGAACCTGCCCGCCATACTGGGGGACCTCCTGTACGCCCTTGAGTATAGAGGCAGACCCGTAATAAGACCTTACTCTAAGTCTCCCCTCGTCGTACCCGACAACCTCTTTTTCATCGGCACCCTCAACGAGAGGGACGTGAGCGCCCTCCAGATGGATCAGGCCATCCTGCGCAGGTTTCCCGTTGTATTCTTTGATCCGGACGTGGAAGAACTGAGAGACTACCTGAGAGGCAGGGGGTGGTCGGACGAGGACGTAGGATGGGCTGTACGGATATTTGAGAGGTTAAACGAGGTTCTGAAAGGATCTCTGGGACACGCCTACCTCTTTGCCGACACCCCCGAAGATCTACGGCATCGGCTCCACTACTTCGTTAGACCCCTACTCCGCCTGAAGGTGGGGAAAGATCTGGGAGAGGTACTGGAGGGTCTGATTTGAAGGTCCGTTTCGTCTTCTTCTTCCTCCTCTGGATCCTCACCCTGTCGGGCATGGGACTCTCCTTCTGGGTGGTCAACAAACTGGAGAGCAACGCCAAGAACAGTTCCCGCGCCCTATCCATACTCGTGTCCACCCTCCTTATCTCCTCCCTCTCCAACGACGAGATATACAACAACCTGAGGAAGGTTACCCAGAGCATAGACTTTCCGGTAGCAATCGTGGATAACGCCGGGAACGTCCGGGTAGTGAAGAACGTGAGCGAAGGCGAGATAGAGAAACTTCCCTTCAAGGAGGACATAACCTACTACGGAAAGAAGATAGGGGAACTGCGGTACGACTACCCCCGCTATACCCGATGGCTCAGGTGGATAAACCTCTTCCTGTTCCTCGGTATCCTGACCATCTCCCTGCTGTTCTTCTACGCGGCTTACATAGCCGAGAGGTACGAGTACTCCGAATTCTGGGCGGGGTTCGCCAAGGGTCTCGCCCATCAACTGGCCACTCCCATATCCTCCCTCTACGGATGGTACGAGGTGGTGAAGGACCGTCTTCCCCCCGAAGCCCGAAGGGGTATAGAGAAGGATCTGAAGAGGCTCTCATCCATCCTGCGCCGTTTCTCCAAACTCGGAGGTGAGCCGAAGTTGGCGGCCGTGGACCTCAGGGACGTGCTTGAGGATGTGGTGCGGGATATGAGAGCGAAGTACAGGAACGTGGAGATCGTTCTGGAGGATATAACCCACGTGAAGGTGGTGGGGGACGCCGAACTTCTGGGGTGGGCGGTGGAGAACTTTATAAAAAATTCCGTAGAAGCGGGGGCAACGAAAGTAAAGGTGGGAGCCAGACTCAAGGGAAGGACGGTATGCGTGTACGTTGAGGATAACGGAAAGGGGTTTGACAGGGAAGGGAGAAAGAAAGCCTTTAAGAAGTCCTTCTCAACCAAACAGAGGGGATGGGGCGTGGGCCTTACCCTCGTCAAGAAGATAGCCGATATACACCACGGCAGGGTCTTTATTGAGGAGAGCGCCCCGTACTACCGTACGGTGGTCGTCCTATGCCTTCCCGTGGCCTGAAACTTCCCCAACGACCCAGTTGATGTAGTCGGGGTTGCCGTCCCGGACGGGGAGGGCGAGTATTTCGGGTACCGTGTACGGATGGATCTCCTTAAGCCTGCCCTCCAGTTTTCCGTAGGTCTCCGGCGTGGTCTTTATCACTAAGAGGGCTTCGCCGTCCCTCTGAAGTTTGCCCTCCCACCAGTAAAAGGAGGTCACGGCCGGAACGACGTTCACGCAGGCGGCGAGCCTCTCCTCAACCAAGGTCCTCGCTATATCCTCCGCCACGTCCGGCGGTGCGGTACACAGTACCACTAAGACCTCTTTACCCTTTCCCATATTTCGTCCAGCTCTTTGAGAGTAAGTTCCTTGAACTTCTTACCGCTCTTTCTAACCTCCTCCTCCAGCTTTCTGAAGCGCTCCTTGAACTTGGTGTTGGCTTTCCTCAGGGCGTCCTCGGCGTAGTATCCGGCCTTACGGGCGTACTGGGCGAGTACAAAGAGCAGGTCCCCTAACTCCTCCCTCCTCCTCTCCTCATCCGGAGCGTTAAGGAACTCCTCACACTCCTCTTTCACCTTCTCAAGGACGTCCTCCTTACTCTCCCAATCAAACCCCACCCTCGCCACCTTCTCCCCTATCCTGTGCGCTGTAATTAGGGCGGGCCTTCGGGTATCCACTCCTGAAAGTATGCCGTCCTTCTTGGTATTCTCCCAGTTCTCTAGCACCTCCTTCATCCCCCACCCCTTCTTATCCCCGAATATGTGGGGATGCTTGTAAACGAGCTTGGCGACCGTCCTCTCCACTATCTCGTCGGCCGGTGCTATCCCCTCGTCCTCTGCTATCTTGAGGAGCATGAGGGCCACAGTCAGTATGTCCCCTATCTCCTCAACTATCTTATCCCTGTCCCCCCTCTCAAGGGCCTCTATGAACTCGTAAACCTCCTCAAGGGCCTGATAACGCATGGAAAAGAGGGTCTGTTCCCTGTCCCACGGGCATTCCCTTCGGAGGATCTCAACTATATCGGCGAGCTTCGTTATGCTCTTAAGGGACACGTTGTATTCTACCGTTGAACGGTGTTCGCATTCGGGGTCGTATATCTCTCCTGCCGGCCTTAAAATATAAACGTACGATGGTTGAATCTATGAAACTGAAGGTTGAGAGGATCAACGCTTACGAGCATCTTAAGCCATGGGAGGAGATCTACAGCAGGACGCTGAACACGGTCATATTCGCTTCCCCGAAGTGGGCCATCCTCTCCGCCGAGTACACGGGGGGGACCCCCAGTTTCTGGATGGTCTCCAACGGCCAGCCGGTGGGTTACTTCTCAGGATCCTACTACGAGACCAGGGGAACCCTTATACTACCCGTATTTGACCCCATATTCGCCCCCTACTCCGACTTCTCCGTTGAACCCTCCCTCAGGTCGGAGGTTCTGGAAACCTTCCTGAAGTACGCGAAGGACAACTACGACACCGTTATAGTGGGGCCGATAAGGGAGGACTCCCCCACCCACACCTACATATCTAAGGCCGGAACGCCTATAAGCAACGTCCGCATACTTCGTACCAAGCTCAAGGGGGACCCTCTGGAACACCTCTACCGCCAGAGGGCCAAGACCTTCATAACCGCCTTTGAGGGCATGAAGAAGAAGATGAAGCTGAGCGTTACCCTCCACGACTTCACCAAACTGGACGACGTCCTCACCTTCTCGTACAACCTGTCTCCAGAGAGAGAGTTCGCCCTGAAGTCCGTCCTCGCCGCCCATAAGGAGAGCGTTCGCATCCTTGAGGCCCGTAAGCGGGATAAGGTCATAGGGTACATGGTCCTGCTGGACACGGACAGGGGGATATACGTCATCATAAACACCGTACCGGAGGAGGACAGTATGCTGGTCATATGGCGCTACATCTACGACTACTCCCGCTCCGGCGTCGTCCTTGAGATACCCGCCATAAAGCACGGCTTCGTAAGGGATCTGGGGTTCAAGGAGGTAAAGGCCCACATATACCGCCTCTGATCTCCATGTTGGCGTTTACACTTGCGCTTCACGACGTGGTGAAGAAACCGGAGTTCCCCGACAACGTCACGATCGTGGTTGATGACTCCCTGAGGGTGGTTGAGGATACCTTCGGCGTGTACAACCTGCTCCCTATCCTTCCCGATAGCATGACGTACGACGAGTTCAAGTACCTGCAGCTCCGGATAGACTACTGGGACAGGATGTGGTCCACCGTCCTTCCGGGGTACATACACTTCATAACCTACGACAGGACGGGAGGTATCCTGAGCGCCACGGTCCGTCTGCTAGGGTTCTCCCTTATGGGGTACGCCATGTACTTCGGAATGCCCAGGGCGGTTGAGGGTCTGGACCCTAACGCCATCAAGACTAACGCGGGGATATTCGGGGTAGGAATGTTCCTGAACTTCGCCGGGTGGGTGTACGACGTCGTCCACGGTGAACACAGGCTCAGGGACACTCAGATGAGGATACTCTACCGGTACCGGCGTACCTTCAGGTACCGGAGGGAAGCAGATTAACGTACGGACAGATACCTCTCCCAGCACTCCTCGGGTACGAAGAGGTACTTTCTCATAACCTCACGGGAGAGGCTCTTTAAAGTGTCCGTCGGCATGACGGAGGAAAGCTCCCTCAGGTGACCATCCTTAAGCACCTTTATATGCTCCTCGGAGTGGGGATCGTAGGGGGCGTAGGCCACGTCCTTGGGTGTTCGTTCAATTATGTAGTACCTCGGATCTCTGCCAGTGCTTTCGCATATGTCGGCGAGCTTCTCGTAAACCTCTATGAAGTTTCCTCTTATTTCTATGGCCTTAAAGCGCTCCCTGTTCAGGATGCGGCGGGACAGGTCGGCCAGTACGGGATCCTCCCCCTCCGACCATACGTGCATGGTGTAGAAGATCAGAGGGTCGTCCACCCGGTAGAAGGCGTCCACCGCTTCCTCCGGTGATGAGGCCCTCATCACGCGTTTCAGAGGTTCAGGTATCCATACGTCCCCCGCAACGTCTCTGACCCGCTTAAAGAGGCTGAAGAGGAGGGCCTGAAAGCTCAGGTTCGTCTTGTGGTAGTATACGGACCAGTACATGAGATAACGGGCTATTATGTAGCTCTCAACGGCGAACATCCCCTTCTCAACTATCACGAGGGTACGCCCCTGTGGAAGCTCGTACAGTTCGCTCGTCTGTACGATCCTCTCAACGTCTACTAAACCGTAATCCACACCGCAGTAGTAGGCGTCTCTACGCAGGTAATCCAGGCGGTCAACGTCCATCTGACTCTCCACCATCTCGCGGGCGAAGGGTTCTCTCTTACCATCGTAGAGGGCGAGTACCTCGTCGGTCAGGTAGTTCCCCATGACCTCCCTGAACTTGAGGTCTATTATCGCCCTGCCCATACGCTCGTGGCGGAAGGGCAGGATGGTAAACTCAAGGGCGTGGGATAGGGAGGTATGGCCCACGTCGTGCAGGAGGGCTGCCATCCTTACGGGATCGTAGTACCTGTCAATACCGTATCCCTTCCTCTTAAGACTCCTGAGGAACTTAGTTGCGAGGTGGTACGCCCCCAACATATGGGAGAACCGGGTATGGGTCGCCCCCGGATAGACGTAGTGGGCGAGTCCGAGATGTTTTATACGGCGCATCCGCTGAAAGTAGGGATGGGACACCACCCTGAGGGCGAGATCGTCCAGCTCTATGAATTCGGAGTATACGGGATCGCGTATGTGCTTCAAGGTGCGATTTTAAAGGGGAAAATATCCGCATGTAGAGGATCCTTTACCACGTTCGGGTGTTCAGTATCCCTCTTTGCCGCCCTATAATGCCCACCTATGGAGTTGGTAAAGGGGCTCTCTCTAATAGGTCCGGAACTCACGGTTTCAGTCGGGATCGTTCTGGTCCTCCTGTTGGACGTGGTAATCAGAAAAGAAAAGTGGATAGTGGCGTTGCTTTCCTTATTTTTCCTGATATCCGCCGGAGTCCTCGCTTACGTGAGGATTAACGTCTCCGGCGAGGCCTTTGGCATGCTCCTTGTTACCCCCCTCTCACGGGCGTTTGACCTGATTATTCTGCTCGGAGCCGCCATGACCACCCTGATAGCGTGGGAGAAGAAGGGAGAGCATCACTTCCTTGTACTCGCCGCCGTCCTCGGTGCCATGGTACTGGTAAAGTCCGTCCACTTCATTTCCTTCCTTCTTGCCCTTGAGATCTTCTCCTTCGCCATAATAGGCCAGATAGCCCTTACGAAGGACAGACTCGGTGTGGAGGCGGCCATGAAGTTCTTCGTACTCTCGGTCCTAGCCTCCACCTTTATCGTTATGGGCGCCGCCCTGCTCTACTCCATATACGGTTCCTTCTACTTCCCCGTGGCCTACCTGAGCGACGTTTTTGAGCTTAAGTCCCTGAGTAACTCCCTCCTCTTCATATTCGCCTTCGTCCTCATCCTCGCCGGTATGGGGTTCAAACTCTCCGCCGTACCCTTCCACTTCTGGACGCCCGAGGTTTTCAGGGGGGCGCACTCCTCCGTGGCAGGGTTCATAGCCACGGTCTCTAAGGCTTCGGCCTTCGGGTTCCTTGTAAATCTGCTCTTTATAGCCTTCGGCAGACAGATAGCCCTGTGGGGTGACCTCCTGATGTGGCTGAGCGCCGTAACCATGATAGTGGGTAACCTCGCGGCCCTCGGTGAGAGGGACATAAAGCGCATGTTGGGGTACTCCACCATAGCCCACGCCGGTTATATCCTCCTCGCCTTCGGCGTCGGTACGAACGTAAGTATAGGGGCCGCAGTCTTCTATCTTGCCATCTACACCCTCATGACCCTCGGAGCCTTCGCGGTCGTCCATTCGGTCGGTGAGGATAGGAGCGACCTCAACTACTACCGGGGCCTGCTTAAAACCAACCCCCTTCAGACCGCCCTTCTGGTCGTATTTCTGGTTTCTCTGGCCGGGATACCTCCGACGGCCGGTTTTGCCGGTAAGTTCTACCTGTTCTCCTCCATCCTTCAGGCCGGGGAGGTGGGTTTCGTGGTATGGGCGCTTATAAACGGTGTGATATCAGCCTACTACTACATGAGGCCGGTCTTCTATGCCCTCGGTTTTGAGCCGGAGCACGTTTTTGAAGCGAAGCTCCGCCCTGCCCTGTTCTTAGTTATGGTGATCGGGCTCGTGGGCGTCCTGTACTTCGGTCTCGCTCCGAGTGGGCTCCTTGAGTTCACCAGATCAGTGGTTTCACCCTGATGTGGCCCTTTAAGGAGAAGGGAGTCTGGCTACTTTACGACCCCGACCGCCTTACTGTGGACTCCTTTTTGAGCCGTTTCAGGAAGATAAGGGATCGCCTGAACGTAAAGGCCGTCTTAGTGGGTACGAGCTTCCTTGAGGGGGACATGTGCGGTGCGGTTGAGAGGCTGAAGGGAAGTGTAGACCTTCCCCTTATCCTGTTTCCGGGTTCCCATTACCAGCTATGCCCCCATTACGATTACGTGCTGTTCCTTTCCCTACTGTCCGGCAGGAATCCGGAATACCTGATAGGGGAACACGTAAAGGCTGCTCCCCGGATAAGGAAACTCGGCTTGAAGGTCATACCAACGGCCTACCTCCTCATAGACGGTGGGACGTACACGGCCACGGAGTTCGTGAGCAACACCAAACCCATACCGAGGGATAAAACGGAACTCATACTCGCCCACGCCCTTGCGGCGAAGTACCTCGGATTTTCGGCCGTATATCTGGAGGCCGGGTCCGGTGCTATACTGAGCGTGCCGACGGAGGCCGTTGAAACGGTCAAGAGGGAGGTGGGCCTTCCCCTTATAGTAGGCGGAGGGATACGCTCAAAGGAGGAGATAGACGAATACCTGTCCGTGGGGGCGGACGTGGTCGTCATAGGTACGGCCGTTGAGGACGGGGAGCTGTCCGTTTAACTATCCGAGCAGTACGTCAAGCGTGAGCATAACTATGGCCCCCACCATTACACCCCATGTAGCCGCCCTCTCGTGACCCTTCTTATGGGTCTCCGGTATTATTTCATCGCTCACCACGTAGAGCATAGCACCAGCGGCGAAGCCCATCGCGTAGGGCAGAATGGGTTTCATGTAATACACCGCAACGGCACCGAGAAGGGCGAGGGGTATCTCAACCAGACCCGACCTTATACCCGTATAGGCGGCGTAGAACGTACTCCCCAGACCGACGGACATGGCAGCGAGGGAAACGGCAAGGCCTTCGGGTACGTTCTGCAGACCTATGGCCAGCATCATCTGAATGGCCTCACCGTAGTGACCGGAGCCGAAGGTTACTCCCACGGCCAGACCTTCGGGCATGTTGTGAATGGTGATGGCGATTATGAAGAGCCATACCCCTTTTAGCCGTCTGGCCCACTCCGCATCCACGATCCCCTCCCGTACCGGGCCGTTCCCTCTCAGGGGTAGGTGTTCGTGGGGGATGTAGTGGTCGGCGAGGTCCATGATCAGAGCGCCCAGGAGGATGCCCACGACGACGGGAAAGACTCCTCCGTACTCAATGCCGGGAAGTATGAGACTCGTGAAACTCGCCGTTATCATTACGCCGGCTGAGAATCCAAGGGCACCGTCCAACATCCTCTGGGAAGGGTTTCTCCAGACGAGGACGAGGAGAGCGCCGAGCATATTGAGGAAGGACGTAAAAACACCTCCCAACAGGGCAAGGAAAATGGGATTGCTCATAGACTATTCTAAGGTTGCGATCCGTTCCCTTTACATTTCAGGACCTCCCGTACCTCATCGTTTGAGGGCAGATCGCAGGGTGTCCTGCCGAGGCCGTCCGTGGCTTCGGTGTCGGCTCCCTTCTCCACGAGATATCCGACCACATCCGAATGGCCGTTTATAACTGCAATATGCAGAGGAGTAAGGCCGTTCTCGTCGGGAGCATCCAGATCCGCACCGTAACGAATAAGCGTCCTGACTATACCCATGTCACCCCGGGCTGCGGCAACGTGCAGTGGGACCCTCCCCTTATCGTCCCTACTATTCACGTACGCTCCCCTTTTGAGCAGGTACAGTACCGTCCTCACGTCCGCCTTTTCCACGGCGAGGTGGAGCGGTGTACGGCCGTATGCATCCCGGACCTCAATATCTGCCCCCTTTCTGAGCAGGTACCCTATACCCTTTATAAATCCTTTCTCAGCCGCAAGATGCAACAGGGTTTTACCAGTGGAAAAATCGCATATCTCGTTAGCGTCTTCAGAATTTCTCACTGCCCGTCGTAGCGCTCTAAAGTTCATATTTTCCACTGCTTCACACGATACCGTGGATATCACCAATATTACCATATCACCCTCCTGCGGGAGAGATTATAAAACTGAAGTTTGTTCCACTTTAAACCTGCAGAAATGGACGTTCCCTATCTGGTCGGAAGGACCTCCCCCACCCCGGATGCGGGCTGTTCAATCCTGAGCATGGAAGAGATCGTTGGGGCTATGGACGTCGTGGAGCAGAAATGGGAAACCTCTTTACCACGTGGTATACCTGCCCCGTAGAAGACCAGAGGTACGTGGGTGTCGTACGTGTAAGGCGTCCCGTGGTTGGTTCCCGTGTAGTAGGAACCTATGAGATAAAATGCACGGGGAATTACGGCCAGATCCCCGGATCTCTGAGGGTTGAATCCGTTGTAAACGAGGATAGCCGTCCTATCCCAGTCCGGAAACCCTCCCCTCTCCAGTTCCTCTCTGGTGAAAACCCTCATGATCCCTTTTACCTTCAGCAGGGCATCTTTAACTATCCTGCGTGCCTCCGCCGGGTTCCCCTTTCTGGCAAGGAGCGTGTCGTTGAGGTATATCCAGGGGAAGGAGACGTGAAGTACCCAGTCCCCCTTACCGTAGCGGCGCGTAAGAACGCCCTCTATTATCCGTCTAAGGGTATCCGTGGATACCCTATCCGAGGGCAGACCTTGAACCCTCCCCGGCACCGGCGCCACACCGTGATCGGACGTCAGTACCAGAACGTAATTTCCCTTCCCCACTTCCTTATCAAGGAATTTTAAAAGGTCGGCCACTATGCGATCCGATCTCAACGTTATGTCGGCCACCTCCTCGCTGTACGGCCCGTAGATGTGGCCCACGTAGTCGTTGGACGAGAAGCTGACGAAGAGTATGTCGGGGACCGTGTCTTTACCCAGCCCCTCCCCTCTAATCGCCGCCTTCACGAGACGGAGAAGGAGATCGTTTCCGAAAGGTGAGGCCTTCAGGTCCCTGTAGTACTTCCTGTCGGGTTTTTCCGACTTCTCCCCGATGACGTGGGGGAAACTCCCCTTCAGGGACGTGGAGTATGCCGCCTTAGGCCCTATCTTCTCCCACTTCCTGTGGAAGTACTTGTCCGCGAACCTCTTTGAGTTGAACTCCTTGAGCCACGGGGGGACCTCTTTGGTGTAGTACGTACTGGTGACGAAGTTCCCGTCCTCGTCGCTGAACCATAAGGCCAGATTCGCCAGATGCCCTCCCATGAGAATGGCGGCCCTGTCCTTCAGGGATAGGCTTATGACCTTACCCTTAAATCCGGTCCTCATCCTGAGTTCGTCCCCAACGGTATTCGTAAGGAGGTTCCTCGGGGATTCCCCGTACCTGTACTTTCCGCCGACGGCCTTGACTGAGGGGTCAGATACGGCGTACACCCGTTTGAGCGTTTTCGGATCGTACCACAGGTTGGCCACTATACCGTGATGGCGGGGAGTCGTCCCGGTGGATATGGTGGCGTGGCCGGGGGCCGTGAACGTGGGAACGTGCGTGTGGTGGCAGTTCGTGAAGGATGTGCCGCCCTGTATTAACCTTTTAAAGCCACCCCTTTCGAAGAAAGGGTAAAACCTCGTGATGTAGTCGTACCTGAACTGGTCAAACACGACCACAACTACCAGCCCCGGGGACGAAGAGGTCGCAAGTAAAAGTCCCAACATGAAACGGTAATATTAAGGATGCTTCGGACTTAAAATGTATGCTCGTGCTGGTACTTCTCGTTTCCTCTCAGGTGGCGTACGAAGGTTTCCTCGGAGATCCGATAGGCGGAGGAGTCAGGTACAGCTTTTATTACGACAGCCTCTCCCTGGCCTTTAGGGGCGGTGTAGGTATAGGGGGTTTCCTCTCCTACCTTAACCTGCCGGTCATGGGAGACGTGGTCCTGAACGTACCGGTAAGGGAAGAGATAAAGGTCTACATGGGAGGAGGCGTCCTGACGGGTTTCAGGTTCTTCGGGGGGTTTGATGCCGGAATAGGGTTAAGAGTTCTCCTCGGATCTGAGTTCACGGCTACGGACAAACTCGGTCTCGGTTTTGAGTTTGCCCCTCTGGTCGTTAAGTCCTTCTCCGGGAAGGCCCATCCGGGTGTGGCCTTCGGAATACGGGCCGTGTACTATCCGGAAGGTCGCCACGAAGGGGGAGAAAACGTGACCCTTACGGGAACCGGAGATGAAATGGAAAGTGCTAAAAGCACAGGGACAGATCAAAGAGGGCGTAAGGACGTTTCCAGAGGTAATGGTAAAAGCATAAAAACCCGGTCGTCCGAATCCCAGAAGGGGACGACCTCCCGGCAGCCTATAGACGAGGCTGCGGCCGATAGGGAGTACAAACTCGGCCTTCAGGCTTACGCCAGTGGGGATCTTCAGAAGGCAAAACTGCACTTTCAGGCAGCTCTGAGGTACAATCCCAACCACGAGAAGGCTCGCATGGCCCTTGAGAAGGTGAAGAGACAGCTCGGCGAGAGATGATAGAGGCCGTACTCCGTTATACCGAGGAGCGTTTCGGCATAAAGAGGGACGTTTTTAAAGGTCTCAGGTTCTTTACGAAGGGAAGGGACGTGTGGGTGGTTTCCGTGGACGTCCCCGATCTGAAGTACGTAAACCGTAAGGGGTTAAGGTTCGCCCGCGGCGGAATGGAAAAACCGAAACTTACGACCGCTATCCTCCAGATCTTCGGCAGGTACGCCACAAAGAACGTGATAAAGTTAAGCGAAGAGCTTTTAAAGGATTACCTTCAGGGGAAGGACGTTGATGTGGGTGAGGTGGAGGGCGTGGAGAAGGGGCAGGTTATAGTCGTTTACGGAGACGACGTGATAGGGTCCGGCCTGTACGACGGACGTCGGATAAAGAACCAGATACCGAAGGCCCGCCGTATTCTGCCTTAGCTAACCCTCAACCTGCACGAAGTTCTTTATGTTGGGTGCCTCTGGATCCAGCCACTCTATGGCGTCGTAGGGACACACCTCAACGCAGAGTCCACAGCCTATGCAGGAGAGGTCGTCTATCTTCGCCTTGCCGTTCTCGGAGTATATTGATGGACAACCCACCTGCAGGCACAACCGGCAGAAGGTACACTTGTCGGGGTTCACCTGTACGCCAACGAATTCGGGTAGGTGGGACTTAACCTCCTTCTTCAGGACGCACGGCTTGTTGGTCACCACTACGGACAGCCCTTCTCTCTGTACCTCCCTGCGGATAACCTTCTCCGTGTTCTCCAGATCGTAGGGATCAACCGTGTAAACGTGTTCCACACCCGCAGCCCTGACCATCTCCTGTATGGAAACGCTCTGGGCGAGTTCCCCGTCTAACTTGTAGGGGACTCCGGGGTGATCCTGATGCCCCGTCATGGCTGTGGTTGAGTTGTCAAGGACGATTATTGTTATGTTGTGCCTGTTGTGTACGGCGTCAAGTAGGCCGGTTAGACCGCTGTGGAAGAAGGTGGAGTCCCCTATAACGGCGACGATGGGCCTGCGCTTCTTTTCAGGCTGCGCATAGGAACTTCCGAGGGCCAGAGCCATACCTATGGCCGTACCTATACTTGAGCCCATCTCAACCGTGGACTCCATGGTGTTCAGAGGTGGAAGGGCTCCAAGGGTGTAGCACCCTATGTCCCCCATGACCGTCGCACGCATCTTCTTCAGTATCCAGAAGATGGGAGTGTGGGGACAACCCGAACACATGGCCGGGAACCGTGGGGCTACGGGGGGTGTCTCATAACTGTAATTTTCCTCAGGTAGACCGAGGACAGGGGCCAGGGCCTCCTTCAGCCTCTGAGGGGTCAACTCCCCGTCCCTCGGAACGTACTCCTTACCTATTACGTCTATACCGAGCGCCCTTATCTGCTCCTCAAGGAAGGGTTCCAGCTCCTCCACGACCACCACCCTATCCACGCTGGCCGCAAACTCCCTTACGAGCCTCTCAGGGAGGGGGAAGGTCATGGTTAACTTCAGGAAGGAGGCGTTGGGGAAAACCTCCCTCGCGTAAGCGTAGGCCACACCTGAAGATATTATCCCCAGGGACCTGTCGTTGTACTCCACCCTGTTGTACTCAAACTCTTCGGCAAACTCCTTCAGCCTCTCAATCCTCTCTAAGACCCACTTCCTGCGCTTGCGGGCGTTGACGGGCAGGAGTACCCTGCCCTCTATGTCGGGCCTGTACCCCTTCAGGGGTACGCTCTCCCTGTCGCCGAGGGGGACCACACCCACCGTATGGTTGACTCTGGTCGTCGTACGGAAGAGTACGGGGGTCTGGAACCTTTCGGATATCTCGTACGCGACCTTAATGAGCTCCTTGGCCTCGGCGGGGTCGGAAGGCTCAAGGAGAGGTACGAGGGCAAACTTGGCGTAGTAGCGGTTATCCTGCTCGTTCTGGGACGAGTACATACCGGGGTCGTCCGCACTTACCACCACCAGACCGCCCCACGCACCCACGAGAGAGGAGTTTATAAAAGGATCGGCGGCCACGTTAAGACCCACGTGCTTCATGGTAACCAGAACCCTCGCCCCCGCAAAACTGGCCCCGAGGGCCACCTCGTAAGCCACCTTCTCGTTGGGACTCCACTGAGCCTTGATGTCGTCCTTAAAGTACTTACCAATAGTCTCCAGTATCTCCGTACTGGGCGTACCGGGATAGCCCACGGCCACCCTCACACCGGCCTCCCACGCCCCGCGGGCTATGGCCTCGTTTCCAAGCAGAAGGGCCTTCATACCGGTATTATAAAGCAGGGGGTGAGGGAACCCCCACCCCCTCAGAGGCTTACATCACGCCCTTTACATCCCTCACCTCGTCCCCTACCCTGACCTTAAAGAGGTAGGCGCCCTTCGGCAGGTTAAGATCGTACTCGTACCTACCTGCCGGCAGGTATCCGAGGCTAACGCGCCTTATGAGTCTGCCGTCTGCCAGATATACGTCGTATCCGACGTAGGCCGACGTAGGCAGGGTAAAGGTGACCTTGCCCTTTGAGACCTTCACGGCCGGAGCAGCCGTTTCCTTCGGCCTTTCGGAAACGCTTACGAGGACGTTGCTCAGCTTACTCACGAAGGCGTCGTCGTACCCCGTGGTACCGAAGACGTTCCTTGAAGGACCGAAGTTGCCGGAGTTTCCGGTATTCCCAGCGATGTAAACGTTGTCGCTGGCGTCCACAACGACGGAGCGGCCGAATTCACCCCCCGGAGAGACCACCATGGCCGTAGATATGTGGATGGATAGATCGTTGCTCATCTTGGTCACGAACACGTCCTGATCACCCGGAGTTCCGTATACGTTCCTGCCCGGTGCGAAGTCCCCGTAACTGAAGGTGTGTCCGACGACGACCGCGTTTCCCGAACCGTCTACGGCCACAGCGTAGGCGTAGTCGTCGCTTGAGGAGGTCAGTATCGCCGTGGCCAGATGGGACGAGAGGTCTCCCGTCAACTTCGTGACGAAGGCGTCGTAGATGCCGCCGGACGTACCGAAAACCGTCCTGCTGGGGGCGAAGTCGCTGGACCCCATCGTATAACCGGCCACGAAGACGTCACCGCTACCGTCCACGGCCACAGCGTAGGCGTAGGCGTACATGCTTGACGTCAGTATTGCCGTGGCCAGGTGGGACGAAAGATCGCTACTCAACTTACTTACGAAGGCAGCAGTTCCGACAGGCACGGGGCCGAAAACCGTCCTGCTGGGGGCGAAACTGGTGTAGGAGAAGGTGTAGCCCGCAACGAACACGTTCCCGGAGGCGTCTACCGTCAGAGAGAACGCATCGTCAAGACCGTTGGAGGCCAGTATTGCCGTGGCCGTATGGGTGGAGAGATCGTTCGTCAACTTCGTAACGAACACGTCAATCCCGTCCGAGGACCCGAAGAGGTTCCTGCTCGGTGCGAAGTCTCCCGAACTGTTGGTGTAGCCTGCGACGAAGACGTTCCCGGAACCGTCAACGGCTAAGGCTCTGGCGTAGTCGGCGCCTGAAGAGGTCAGTATTGCCGTGGCCAGATGGGACGAGAGGTCGTTCGTCAACTTCGTGACGAAGGCGTCCACATCTCCGCTCGTGCCGAAAACCGTCCTGCTCGGTGCGAAGTTGTTGGAGTACGAGGTATAACCCGCGACGAAGACGTTACCCGAACCGTCCAGCGCGACCGATCTGGCGTAGTCGTTGTTCGTTGAGGATATGATGGCCGTGGCGATATGGGTGGACAGATCCCCACTCAACTTACTCACGAAGGCGGACGTATCAATTGAGTTTGCGGTTCCGAATATCGTCCGGCTCGGGGCAAAGTTGTTGTGATCTCCGCTCGTCCATCCGGCTATGAAAACGTTACCGCTTCCGTCCACGGCTACGGAATGGGCCTCGTCCCAACCGTTGGACGACACTATGGCCGTGGCCACCGGGTCTATGACCAGAGTATGTTTCTGATCGTACCCCTCAACGTTAAAACGGAGGATCTTCCCCTCAACCTCAGCCTCAACCTTCACCTCCTCCGCACCCTGAAAGGCCTTCAGGCCACTTATCCTCACCACCTCCTTTCCATCCTTTACCACGTAAACACCCCCTTCCTTCACCTTCATCTTCCCATCCGTCTCAACGTTTATCAGTGAGGGATCCCCTCCCGGCTTCACGATGAACTGGAACTCCACTATTCCCCTGCCATCGGCCGTGAGTACGGCGTCTATCTTCGGATAGACCTCCTTCAGAACTACGCGTTTGTACGTTGGCACGTTACTTATGGCCCTGTTCTGACCGAAGTAGGATATTTTCGTCCTAAGCGGCATATTACCCGTTATGAACTTCGGTGATGAGCCGAAAGAGAGCCTAACGCCGTTGATGTGTATCGTCCCGTCTTTGAGAACGTAGACGACCGAAGGATGCATGCTGTAGAAGACCACGTCGTCCGAAAGCTGACCGGCGTTCTCGGTGAAGAGCATGTTTATGCCCCTGTTGTAGGCCTCTACGGCCTGCGCATCCGCATTTGCGTTTATACCTGCGTGCATGCCGATTATCCACAGCATGAGACCTAATTGTAGCATACCTGAGCGTGAAAAGTCAAATGGGGCAGATATTCCACGGGTATAATATCCCCTATGGTTGCAAGCAGGACCTATACTTTCAGCCGTTTTCTCATAGTGGGAGGTACGGGTCTCGTGGGACAGGCGGTACTCCGCCGGGCGATACCGCTCAGCCGCAAGGTCTTTATAGTGGGTCTAACGGAGGATGAGGTCAGGAGGACCCTGTCCATCGTTTCAAAGCAAACGGGTGAACCGATAAAGAGGGAGAAGCACCCGATCCTCGGTGAGTACCTTCGCACCGGCAAAGTCTCCGGTTTCTGGGGGGATATATTCATGAGCGTTAGCATGAAGGACGTGAGGAAGGGGGAAATGAAGATAGAGGAGAACGATCCTCCGGAAATAAAGGCGAAGAAGAGAGAGAAGAGAAGAAAGGCCATAGAGGACCTCCTCGGACTCCTTAAGGAGAGGAAGAGGGGAAGGCAGAATTACCTGAGGGCGCTTCTCAAGTACCTGAAGCCGGACGTGGTGGTTGACACCGTGAACACGGCTACGGCCATAGCCTACAGGAACATCTTCGGAGTTATAAACGAAGCGTACGCCCTCCTCAAATCCGACGGGGAGACGACCGACATAGAACCTGATGATAAACTTGAGACGCTTGAAATCCTGATAGAGGACCTCCTCCTCACGCTGAACATCCCTATCCTCCTGACCCACGCCATGAACCTCCAGAGAGGGCTTAAGGAGGCCGGTACGAAGATATACGTGAAGGTGGGTACTACGGGTACCGGTGGCATGGGATGGAACATACCCTACACCCACGGGGAAGATAAACCCTCAAAGGTCCTGCTTGACAAATCGGCCATAGCAGGAGCATCTACCCTCCTGTACGTCCTTATGAACCGGGACGACTCCCATACCGTTGTCAAGGAGATAAAGCCGGCGGCCATGATAGGCTGGAAGGCCATAGGGAGGGGTGAGATAAGGAAAGGGGGTAAACCCATAGCCCTTAAGATGCCCATTGGAGTTTCCCTCGGAGCCGGTGAGATACCGAAAGTAAAGGAAGGGGATACCAAAGACACCGGCGAGATCCTTGAGACCGCCTACGTAGACACAGGAGAGAACGGTCTCTTCTCTCTTGAGGAGTTCAGGGCGATAACGGACCTTGAGCAGATGGAGATGGTGACACCGGAGGACATAGCAGAGGTGATATTCCTTGAGATAATGGGTAAGAATACCGGGAAAGACGTAGTCGGAGCCGTGGAAGGTTCAATAATGGGTCCCTCCTACCGTGGTGGGTTCATAAGGGAAGACGCCATAAAGCTCCTTGAGAAGTACGAGAAGGCCTCGCCCATGCCCAGCGTGGCCTTTGAGATACTCGGGCCTCCCCGCCTCTCCAAACTCCTGTTTGAGGCCCACGTACTTAAGGAGACGTTCGGTAAGCTTTCTGCTCTGGCCGAAGCCTCACCCGAGGAGATCTCCCGGAAGATGTGGGAGAAGTTGAAGGGAGACCGGAAGTTGATGTCCTACGTAACCTCCGTTGGCATAGGCGTACTTTCTCCCGACGGTAAACTGTACTACACCGAAAACCTGAAGGTACCTGAGCCTCCGGTACACGGGTTTACGGAGGAGGAGGTTGAGGACTGGGCGCGGAAGGGATGGGTGGATACGCGTGAGGAGAACGCCCGAAGGTGGAAGTACAGGGCCATGATGTACCTTGAGGAGCTCCACAGGAAGCACAGGGAACTGAAGCGTCTCTCCGGAGCCTCCGTACACGATCGCATAGGCATAAACCCGAGGAATCTCAACGTGGACGACCGCATTATCCCGGGGGACATCGTCCGCTGGATATTCATCCACGAGGACAAGGGTAGGCGTACGAGACCCTATTAACGGGAGTAGAATACCGATATGATCCTCCTTCTGGTCTCTCAATACGACTGGGAAGCGGAAGAGTACTACTACGAGGAGATCAGGCGCAAGGGTAAGTACGTCCTCTTCGGCGCCGGCTACGGCATGTTCACGTCCAGAGATAAGCCTCAGGTAGCCCTCGGATATCTGGGGATAAGGACAACCCGACTTGAGGATCCCCGCGCCTACTTCACCTTCCTCGCCGGGGGAGGCTACTCCTTCACCCACGATCTGATAGTGGGAAGCGGTGGGTTCCTCTACGAAAGGCGCACCCAGAGGTTCGGCGGACGGATAGCCTTCCACCTCGGCATAGGACTCGTGGCATCTTATTACTCCTGGCAGGAGGGATCCTCCCCCCTCGCGGACACCGGCGTGGACGTAACGAACTCCGTGGGTCTGGACTTCCCGATAAGGGGGGCGGTGAGCCTCCGCTTCGGCTCCTTTGAGTTCATACCCGAGGTGCAGGCCGTGCCTTTCGTGGATACGAAGTTCAACAAGGCCTTCTCCGTAAGGGGAGTGCTGTACGTACTGTACGGTCAGGAGTCGGAGTCGGAGTTCTTTGAGGCAAAACGGAAGGAAAAGGAGCGAAAGTACAAGAAATTGAAGTGAATCTTCCTAAAAACTTCCTGACCCTCCTGCCACCACCGGCGGAGTGGTCCGATGAGAGGGTTGAGGAGTACATGGATGTAGCTGTAAAGTCCATCAGGAAACTGGGAAATGCCACAGTTAACGTGCCTGAGGTCGTACCCTACGGCAGAAAGGAGGACAGACCCCTGCCCTTCCGTCCTAAGATGGACCTCCTCAGATTTGCCCGGATGTTGAAGGGAAGAGGCCTTGAGGTGTACACCGACCGCTACGCACCCCTGATGGAGAGGGAGGAGTTCCTGCGCTTTTTGAGGGAGGCCGTCGCCGTAGTTGACGGCGTGGTGGTAGTGGGGAGCGTGAGTTCAAGGATGGAGAACCCCGGATACACCGCCGTTGAGGGTATAAAACTGGCCAGAGAGTACTTTGAGAGCGTGGGTGCCATAACCGTATTTGAGAGGGATGGGGAGGTGGAGAGGGTATGCGAAAAGGCGAGAGCGGGAGCGACCTTCTTCCTGTCCCAGATAACCTTCTATCCAGAACGTGTGAGAGCCTTTCTATCCTCCCTGAGATCGGAGTGTGAGAGGAGGGGGATGGCCCTTCCCAGAGTTTACGTCAGCGTCGCCCCCGTCTATGGCGAGAAGGACAGGGAACTCCTTAGATGGATGGAAGTGGACGTCCCCCCTACCCCTCCGAACCTCATAACCCTCGTACGGGAGGTAAAAAAAGTACCCGGAGTTGCAGGTATAAACTACGAACATCTGAGGTACTCCAACCTACCCGTGCTGTACGACCTTGACCTTCCGGCGTAGGGTCTCCCTAAGGTTGGACTCCTGAATTATGGACTCTATGGTTATGTCGGAGAGGATATCCTTTATCTTCGCCTGAACCCTGTTCCAGACGCTCCGGAGGACGCAGTCCGTAGCCGGCACGAAACACTCCTCCTCCCCTCCCGGTGTGAGACACTTTACCAGACCGTACTTCCCCTCAACGGCCTCTATCACGTCCAAAACGGTTATCTCGTAGGGCGGGAGGGCGAGCATGTACCCGCCCTTCTTACCCCTTATGCTCCGGACGAACCCCTTCCTCCTCAGCCTGACGAGGATCTGCTCAAGGAAGTTGGGGGGTATCCTCTCGGCCTTGGAGATCTGGGGTACGCTCATGGGCTCCTCGCTCAGGCCGAGTCTTACGAGGGCCTTCAGGGCGTACTCCACCTTTAGCGTAAACTTTAACAAAGAGGTGGCGCGGGGATTCGAACCCCGGAATAGCGGTTTTGCAAACCGCCGCCTTGGACCGCTTGGCTACGCCACCCCGTAGGGACGGATATTATAAAGGGGACGGATTTACTTCTTCCACCTTCTTCCAGTCAACGGGAGGGTGTCCCCTGAGATCGGCGAGTTTCTCCTTACCTATGAAGATCCAGATTCCAGCGGGGAACCTGTCCTTGTTCAGTCGGTAGAGTTCCCTCAGTTTCCGTTTTATCCTGTTCCGCCTCACAGCCCTTCTTACCCTTCTCTCCACAGCAAAAAGCACCTTCCTTTCGTTATGCGGAGCATACCTCAGGACGAAGTAGTCCGTTGATAGGACGGTACGGGAGTTCTTAAAGGCGTACCTTATCTCGTCCCTCCTACGGAGGATCTCCCCCTTCTTCAGGGTGTACCTACCTCCCATCCTCAACGCCGAAGGCCTTAAGCAGAAGCCTCCTGCGGTTTTCTCTGTTCTCCGGGAGGTCTATACCGGCGAGGGTTTCCCTAGCAACGTCCTTTATCCCGTCCACCTCAACACCGACCAGAGCATCTTTGAGGGTGTCGGCGAGGGATCTGAGGGTCTTGCACCTCGCAGCCGTGTACTCCACCTCCTTCACCTTCCCGTTCTCAACGCCGAGGACGAACTTAACACGGAGCCACCCGTCCTTCGCCTGAAAGGTGAGTTGTTCCATGGACTAACCCCGCCTTCCGCCCCGGTTATCGTTCCTGTTGTTCTTTGCCGGGCCTCTGGAGAGTCTGGACACCCCCTTCATGGCCTGCTTCCGGGAGACCTTGACCCGGCCGAGATCGTCCACGTCTATGACCTTTACCAGTATCTTGTCTCCGATCTTAACCTGTCTCCTGAGCTCCTCCGGCGTGGTGCGTCTGAAGTCGTACTCCGATATGTGAAGCAGGGCGTCCTTCTTGCCTATGCGCACAAATACGCCGTAAGGCTCTATACGGAAGACCTCACCCATATAGGTCTTCCCGACCTCAAGGTCGGCCGTGATCTCCTCTATCAGGTCCTTCGCCTTCTGAACGTCCTCGTAGGTCTTACCGTAGATGAATACCGTACCCGTCTCGTCGTCTATATCTATCTTGGTGTTCGTCTGGCCGATTATGGACCTTATCACACGTCCACCGGGCCCTATTACCTCCCCCACCTTGGAAGGGTCTATCTTCAGGGTTACGACCTTGGGAGCGTACTCGGAGACCTTCTCCCGCGGTCTGGATATTACCCCGTTCATGAAGTCCAGAATCTTCATGCGGACCTCTTTTGCCCTGTTGAGGGCGTCCTCTATCATACCGAGGGTGAGTCCGTCTATCTTCAGGTCCAGCTGTATGGCCGTTATACCCTTTGTGGTACCGGCCACCTTGAAGTCCATGTCCCCGAAGAAGTCCTCCATCCCCTGTATGTCCGTAAGGAGCCTGTACTGGCTCTTATCGTCGGATGTGATCAGACCTATGGATATCCCCGCCACGTGTTCCCTTATAGGTACGCCGGCGTCCATCAGGGAGAGGGAGCCACCGCAAACGCTCGCCATGGAAGTGGAACCGTTGGAGGAGAGTATGTCCGAGACCACCCTTACGGTATATGGGAAGGTATCCTCGTCGGGTATTAGAGGCTCAAGGGCCCTTTCGGCGAGGTTTCCGTGTCCTATCTCGCGACGCCCCGGCCCCCTCATGGGCCTGACCTCTCCAACGGAGAAAGGCGGGAAGTTGTAGTGGAGCATGAACCTCTTGAACTCCTCCACGTCCAGCTCAGTCATCATCTGCATATCCTCGTGGGTACCGAGGGTGGTGGAGACGAGCGCGAGAGTCTCGCCGCGGCTGAAGATGGCCGACCCGTGTACCCTCGGAAGCACGCCTATCTCCGCGGATAACGGTCTTATCTCGTCTAAAGCCCTGCCGTCTATACGGCGATCGTTCTCAAGGACGTACCTGCGGAGGGTTTCCTTTTGTAGGTTGTAAAGGATATCGTTTATCTCCACCTCGCTGTCGGGGTACTTCTCGGAGAGGGCCTCTATCACCTCTTCCTTGAGCCTGTCAAGGGCCTCGTTCCTCTCCCCTTTCGTCCCGGAGAGCATCGCATCAAGGAGACGATCCTTGACTAAGGCCACGACATCGTCCTTCAGCCCCTCCGGATAGGTCAGGAGGGTGGGTTCAAACTTCTCCTTACCGAAGTGTTCCCTCAGCTCCTCCTGAACGTTGGCTATCAGCTCTATCGGTTCACGGGCAACCTCAAGGGCCTCAAGGAGAACCGACTCCGGTACCTCCTTCCCCCCCAGCTCTATCATGTGGAACTTCCCTCCGGGCGTGCCGGCCACGAGCAGGTCAAACTCCCCCTCCTCCACCTCATCGTTCGTCGGGAAGAGGATGAACTGACCGTCCTTACGGGTCATCCTGACCGCCCCTATGGGTCCGTTGAAGGGTATCTCGGAGAGGGTGAGGGCGACCGATGAGGCTATGGCACCGAGGAAGTTGCCCTCGTACTCCATGTCGTAGGATATGAGCATAACGGCCAGCTCAACGTCGTCCGTCATACCCTTGGGGAAGAGGGGCCTCAGGGAACGGTCTATCGCCCTGCCGTAGACGATCTCCTTCTCCCTCGGCTTTCCCTCACGGCGGAAGAAACCTCCGGGTATCTTTCCGGCTGCGAAGGACTCCTCCCTGTACTCCACAAGGAGAGGTAGAAAGTCCCGCTTGTTCCTGGGATCGGCCTTCCTGTACGTGGCGGCGGCCAGCACGACCGTGTCCCCCATCCTGACGAGGGCGGACCCCGCCGCCTGCTTCGCCCAGTGATCCGCCGGTTCTATGACGAGCGTCCGCCCGTTGAAGTTTAACTCGTACTTCTTCCGCATACTGCTACTTCACATCCCTGAGGCCGAGGGCCTTTATCACCCTCACGTAGGTCCTGTAATCCGTACGTTTGAGGTATCGCATCAGTTTCTTACGCCTCTCAACCAGCTTAAGGAGGCCATAGCGGGTATGGACGTCCTTTCTGTGGCGCTTAACGTGCTCCGTGAGGTGTTTTATCCTCTGCGTCAAGAGGGCTATCTGCACCTCAGGGGAACCCGTGTCCTTCTCGTGCCTCATGAAGTTCTTCGCTACATCTTCCTTCTCGGGCCTGAAAACCATAGGCGGGGATTATACTGGTGAAAGGTGAAGTATTTGGGGCAATATATCCGTTTAAATCATCCCTCCGTCCACAACTATAACCTGCCCCGTGATGTAGGAGGCCCTGTCGGATAGGAGAAAGGCTATAACGGAGGCTACCTCCTCCGGCTTACCGGGGCGCTTAAGGGCCGTACCTTCCACGTACCTCTTTTTGACCTCCTCCGGCAGGCTCTCGGTCATCTTCGTCTCTATGAAACCGGGGGCCACGGCCACCACCCTGACGTTCCGGCTGCCCATCTCCTTGGCGAGGGACTTGGTGAAGGCTATGAGACCGGCCTTTGAGGCGGCGTAGGCCGTCTGCCAGGAGTTCCCCACTATGCCAACGACGGAGGAGACGTTAACTATCACCCCACCCCTTTTCATGTACTTCAGAACGGCACGGGAGAAGTGGAAGGCGGCGAACAGGTTGACCCGGAAGACCTTCTCCAGATCCTCGTCGGATATCCTCAGGAGGGGTTTGTCAAGGGTCATGCCAGCGTTGTTGACGAGGGCGTCTATACGTCCGAACTTATCGTACGTCGCCTTAACCACCTCCTTGGCACTCTCCGGTCTGGACACGTCGGCGGCGAGTATAAGGTCCTCCGGAAACTCCTCCTTCAGACTCTCCGGGGGTTTCCTGCCTACGAGGGTGAGGGACCATCCCTCCTCCTTTAAGGCTCTTGCCGTTGCGAGGCCTATACCTCTCGTTGCACCGGTTATTATGGCTACCTTCATGCCACGATTTTACGGGTGGCCTGCCGTGGGGATAGTTGACGTTGTATTTCGTACTTCCCCCTTACAATTGCCCCTATACCGTGATAACTTTGCTTATAACTGCGACCATGAACCACTTAAAAGGACAAAAAAGCCCCTACCTGCTTATGCACGCCGACAACCCCGTGGACTGGTATCCGTGGGGAGAGGAGGCCTTTGAGAAGGCGAAGCGGGAGGATAAACCGATATTCCTGTCCATAGGGTACTCCTCCTGTCACTGGTGCCACGTTATGGAGGAGGAGTCCTTCAGCGACCCGGAGGTCGCGGAGGTGTTAAACCGGGTCTTCGTAAACGTCAAGGTGGACAGAGAGGAGAGGCCGGACGTGGACCGCAAGTACATGACCTACTGCACCCTAATATCGCGGAACTGCGGATGGCCCCTAAACGTACTGTTAACACCGGACGGAAGACCCTTCGGTATCTTTACCTACCTCCCGAAACCCGCCCTCATATCCCTCGCTCTGGAGGTTGAGAGGTTGTGGAGGAACGACCGTGAGAGGATAACGAGAGCCGCGGAGCAGGCCGAGAGTATTTTCAACAGCCTGAAGACCTTTTCCCCCAAGGCTGAACCTTCCTTCAACGTCGCCCGGAAGGTCTACGGGGACCTGAGAGACAGGTACGACCCCCTCTACGGAGGCTTCGGCACGGCTCCCAAGTTCCCTACGGTACACAACGTCCTCTTCCTCCTCCACTACCACGACCTGACGAGCGACGGCACAGCCCTGAGTATGACGACGCACACCCTGACGTCCATGCGCAAGGGAGGGATATACGACCACGTGGGCTTCGGCTTTCACAGGTACTCCGTGGACAGAGCGTGGAAGGTCCCCCACTTTGAGAAGATGCTCTACGATCAGGCGATGCTCATCCTCGGATACACGGAGGGCTACGCCCGCACAGGTAAGGACCTATTCAGGAGAACCGTGGAGGAGACGGTAACCTTCCTGAAAAACGAGATGCTATCGCCCGAAGGTGCCTTTTACTCTGCCATAGACGCCGACTTCAACGGCGAAGAGGGTGGATACTACGTGTGGTCCTACGGAGAACTGGAGAGCCTGCTCAAGCCGGAGGAACTGGCCCTTCTGAGGGAATGTTACGACGTAAGGCCCGAAGGGAACTACGAGGGTAAGAACGTCCTCTACGCCATGGAATGCGACGAGTTTGAGAGGAGGATATCGGAGTTTGAACCAGTAAGGGAGAAACTCCTGAGGGCGAGGAAGCGCCGGGGGGAACCCTTCAAAGACACCAAGGTACTCACCGACTGGAACGGCCTCACCGTGGCGGCTCTCTCACGGGCGGCCTTCGTTCTGAGCCGAAAGGAGTACGCCGACCTGGCTGAAAGAACGGCAGAGTACGTACTGAATCACCTCTACGGTAAAGATGGCCTTCTGCATACGGATAGCGTCCCGGCGACGCTTGAAGATTACGCCTACCTCATATACGGCCTTTTACACCTCCACTACGCAACGGGGAGGGAGTCCTATCTAAAGTGGGCCTTTGCCCTTGCGGATGAAGTTGTGGATAGGCTGTGGGACGAAGAACGCGGGGCCTTCGTATCCGACAGGGTGTCTGACGTGGCCGACATGTACGACGGCGCCCTTCCCTCCGGCAACTCCGTTATGCTGTACGATCTCAAAGTACTGAAAGCGATGGGGGGAAAGTACGGGGATAAGGTAAACGCCCTCAGCAGGACCCTCGCCGGATTCGCGGAGAACGTTCCTTCCGGTGCCTCTTTCTCCGCCCTCGCCCTGACGTCTGGCCCGGGGTACGAGGTGGTGGTCGTGGGTAGCCGTGATCCGTGGAAAGATGAGGTGGTGGCCGTCCTTAGGGAAAACCCCCTACCCGATGCCGTTTATCTGTTCGTAAGCGGTGAGTGGTCATCCCATCTTTCTCTTTCAAAGGGCAGGGACGCCAGGGATGGCCGTACGACCGTTTACATCTGTAAGGATAGGGTGTGCTACCATCCGGTTAATACACCGGATTCTTTACGCACCCTCATCCGCGAGGTTACACGCAAGATCTAACCTTCTGGGAAAGGATACGGTTAAACGAATTAAAATTGTTATACAGGTCTGCAAACGGTTCTCATTACCACTTGCAAAGGGAGTTTTTTGCCTTTATAGAATATACGCCTTATGATGGAGAACAGGGATCTCAAAGACTTCAAGCCGAAGGGGGCGGTGGCCTTCTTCATCGCCATGATCCTGATGTACGCGGTTATGTGGTTCGCGATATACGCCCTTCTGATAATCTCAAGAGGAGGTTAAAGCCATGAAGTGGGATTTCATAGACGAGTACGAGGCATGGGCTTTCAAGATCTCCCTTGGTCTCGTTCTGGTGTTCTTCGTGGCCGTTATAGGTATAGCCGTCCTCAAGGGGATAGACGTACCCACGTGCGTCACCGACTTCAAGCCCTTTGACAAGGGCGAACTCGTCCAGATAGGGCCCAGGGAGTACCAGTTGAAACTCCTCGCCCGCATGTGGTCTTTCCAGCCCAACGAAGTGGTTATACCTGTGGGATCTAAAGTAACCATATACACCACGAGCCTTGACGTACAGCACGGTTTTGAGATAGAGGGGAAGGCCGTTAACCTGATGACCATCCCCGGAGCCGTGAACAAGGCTGAGATAGTCTTCAACAGGCCCGGTGAGTACCGCTTCGTCTGTAACGAGTTCTGCGGCATAGGGCACCAGAGCATGTACGGCGTTATAAAGGTCCTGCCCGAGGCCGAGTACGAGAAGTGGAAGCAGGAACACGGAATGTAGGAGGCGAAACATGAAGATAGAAAAGTACCTGAGGAACATAACCTTCTGGCATATGATGATAGGGATCCTCTCCCTCGCCACGGGCGTTACCTTCGGACTCTTTCAGGTTCTGGCGAGGGCGGGGATATACAAGTACGGTAGCTTTACCTACGGAACGAAGATATACTATCAGGGTCTTACCCTCCACGGCGTTCTTAACGCCATAGTGTTTACCACCTTCTTTATAGTGGGATTCCTCTACATCGTAACGGAGGTGTCCCTCAAGAGGAAGCTTAACAGGGGGCTGGTACACCTCTCCTTCTGGACGATGGTCGTGGGAACCCTCCTCGCCGCGTGGGCGATCCTCACGAACAAGGCCACGGTTCTTTACACCTTCTACCCTCCCCTTCAGGCCCACCCGGCCTTCTACATAGGTGCTACCCTCCTGATAGTGGGGTCCTGGATAGCCATCCTGAACACCGTTATAACCCACCTGAAATGGCGTAATGAGAATCCTGGCAAACTTACACCCCCTCCGATGGTCGCCGTTCACGCCACGTACGCCGTCTGGTTCCTCGCTACGATCGGTGTGGCCGTTGAGGTCCTGTTCTTCCTGATACCCTGGTCCCTCGGTCTCGTTAAGAGCATTAACCCCGAACTCGCCCGTACCCTATTCTGGTGGTTCGGGCATCCTCTCGTTTACTTCTGGCTCCTTCCGGCCTATCTGTCCTGGTACTTCCTTCTGCCCCGTATAGCGGGCGGCAAACTTTACTCCGAGCCCATGGCCCGTGTAGTCTTCCTCATGTTCATACTCTTTTCCCTTCCCGTGGGTACCCACCACCAGTTCTCCGACCCCGGTATAAGCAGCACGTGGAAAGCCGTACAGGCCTTCCTGACCTTCATGGTGGCCGTACCCTCACTCCTCACGGCCTTCAACCTCGCCGCCTCCCTTGAGTACGCCGGCCGTGTGAGGGGCGGGAACGGTCTATTCGGCTGGATAAAGAAACTTCCCTGGGGTGACTACCGCTTTGCCGGAATGATTGGCCCCATGATAGTGTTCATATTCGGAGGTATAAGCGGTATAGTGAACGCCTCTTACAACGTAAACCAGGTCGTACACAACACCTCCTGGATACCGGGACACTTCCACCTTACGGTCGGTACGGCTTCCGCCATGACCTTTCTCACCCTCTCCTACATCCTCATGGAGAAGCTCTTCGGCAAGAGGCCGTGGAGCAAGAAGCTGGCCACGTGGCACGCCTACCTCTGGGTCGTTGGCGTTCTAATATTCTCCTGGGGCATGATGCAGCTCGGCCGTGCCGGTATACCGAGGAGGACACACCTCGGTCTCTCCCCTTACATGAACCTTGAAGAGAAGATCCTCATGGGTATATCCGCCGTTGGCGGTGTCCTGATGTTCACTTCCTTCCTTATCTACTTCATAAACTTCCTCGCCACCGTCTTCAAGAAGCCCGACGTTGCTAACGTTGAAGAGGTTGATCTGGAGTTCACGGACGCCTACCACAGGGAGAACGAGAACCTTCCGCGTTATCTGGATAACTTCACCATCTGGATCGCAATAGCGGTCTTCCTCCTCATTGTCACGTACGGACCTATATTCTACGACGTCTTCCGCTCCACCTACGCCGTACCCAACGCCTTTAGCCCGTTCAACCCGCTTAACCTGATAAAGTAGTCGGAAAACCTACCGTTAAGGGGGGACTTATTTGCAAAGTCCCCCCTTTTTTTATGCCGTTCAATCTTATAATTTTCCGTCATGCTCTGGATTATAAGTGTCAGCTTGCCGGAAGCGTATATAAAGGCGGTACTTAGAAATAAGCCGTCCAATGCACACCTGATTAAGGTACCTCGCTCTTCCGCCTATAGCCCCTACATGGACGTAGGTGGGTACGGGTACCTGATACTATCCAATCAGGACGGGGATCCAGTCACCTTCAACTACGTAGACATATCCGGCACGGGCACGCCTGTGGGAGCGGGAGACGACTGGTGTTCCGGATCCGATGCAGGTACGCTCTACTACCTCGGATTCTCGTTCCCGTTCTACGATCAGACGAGGGACTCCATATCAATCTGTTCCAACGGTACGGTGATACTGGAGAACACTTCCACGTACATAGGCCTTTCCAACACCTCCCTTCCCGACACCATTCGGGCCGGCTTCGTGGCCGTAATGTGGGACGACCTCAACCCCACCGCCTCCGGGGCAGATGACATATACTTCCAGTCCTTCTCCTCCTGTCCCGACGGATACTCCGGCGCCTGTGCTGTAGTACAGTACAATAACGTTCCGAGATTTGGCGGAAGCGTCTTCATGAACTTTGAGGTCATATTCTACGATAACGGGAACATAAAGCTCCAGTACAACTCCGCCGTTGATTACAACGATGCCACGGTGGGCATGCAGGACTCCACCGCCGCCACAGGCACGAACCCCGATTGGTACGTGCAGTACGTTTATGGTGGCATACCCGACAACCACGTCCCCGATAGCGGCACGGCCATCCTCATAAGGTTCGTTCCTGTACAGACCAACGACGTTTTAGTGTTTGATGTTAACCCGGACGAGCTTATCCCCGTTTCCCCCGTTAGCGTGACGGCTCAGGTGTTCAACGCCGACACCCTCCCCATCACTGGGTTCACCTTCCACGTTGACGTATACGATACCGTGACGAACACCGTAGTATTCTCGGCGGATACTTCGGTAGATCTCTCCCCACGGAATATAAACACGGTCACCTTCTCCGCGTTCACGCCTTCCGACCGTATGTACTACAGGGCCGTGGTCTACGTGACGGACAGCCGGGATCCTGACCCGACCTACGACACATCTCAGACCCGCTTCAGAACCCACGTGAGAGTTGGGGACGTTCTGGGCACCTTCTCCCTCAGGGTAGATCCTCTCCTCGGTCAGAACTTCTGGTTCATAACCTACAACCCGACCTATCAGAGGTACTTCATAAGCGACTACTACGGCGGAGTGTACTCCTTTGATCCGGGTGATCCCGCCGGTACCTTCAGGATGGAGACATGGGCCTTCGCTCCGGTTTACGACCCCTACCTCAACCATCCCTTCGGCATAGCCACGGATAACGACAGCCTCTTCTTCCTCGGACACCTTGAGTACGACGGCTGGTACGTCTACGGTGAGGCTCTGGCATCCTACCGGGAGGTATCCCCCGGAGTTTTCGCCTGGACCGGAGATTCCCTTGACCTCTTCTCTATAGCCGCGGCCATAACCTACGGAATGGACTACCAGACCGGAACCCGCGACGCCCTATGGCTCGTAATGTCCGACGGAACGGCTCACGCCGCCACCCTCATCAACCCCACGACCGGTACCGTGCGCAAGAACGTTCCTCTCACCGGCCTTCTGGATATACCCACGGGTATATCCTACCTCCCCTACACCGGAGAACTCCTCCTGACGGACGGTAAGAAGGTTTACCGTGTTGACACCATGGGAAACATCGTGGACGCCTACTATACCCCCGGGAACCTTCCTCTCTACGACCTTGACGTATACGAGGCCTGTTCTGGAGGTTCAACCAATCCCGTCGTGGCCTACGCCGTAACGCCCGGAGACACCCTGAACACCGTCCATATCGTCGCCACGGGATACTACTGTGACGAGGTCATAAGCGTGGCCGAGAGGCCGAAGGTGGAGAAGGAGAAGGTCAGCCTGTACGTGAGCGGCAGGACGGTGAGACTGCGTGGAGCCGACGGCGTAGCCTACGTCTACGACCTCGCCGGCAGGCGCGTTGGCACCTTCAGGGCGTCCGAAACCTTCACCTTCAACCGTAGCGGGGTGTTCTTCGTGAAAGCCGAAGATCGCGTCTTCAAGGTAGTCGTGAGGTAAGAAGAACCTTTCCACTCTTTCGGGGGGCCGTGCGGCCCCCCTTTTTGTTAGGGCGACTCTAAAATACCCTGATGCGTCTGCTGAAAGAGAAGGTGGTGTATAAGGGCAGTTTCATGGATTTCGTCGTAAGGGAGTACGAGATAAACGGGAAGGTAAAGGTCCGTCAACTGGTCAAACATCCCGGTGCCGTCGTTATGATACCCGTCCTCCCCGACGGCCGGATAATATACGAGAAACAGTACAGGTTCGCCGTGGGGGACTACATATACGAGCTTCCGGCCGGGACCCTTGAGCCGGGTGAAGATCCCCTTGAGACGGCGAAAAGGGAACTGATAGAGGAAACCGGATACAGGGCGGAGCAGTGGCGGAAACTCGCCGAATTCTACCTCGCTCCGGGCTACTCCACCGAGTACATGCACCTCTACGTGGCCGAAGGTCTTACTTTCGTGGGTGAAGACAGGGACGAGGACGAGGATATTACTCTCGTCCTTATGACGCCGGAGGAGGCGGAGAGGGCGGTAAAGGAGAACGTATTTAAGGATGCCAAGACCATCCTCGGTACGCTGATGTACCTGAAGGAGATCCGGGGGTGTTAGAGGGTATCTCATCCATCGTATAATCTACACCCGTGCTTAAGAAGGAACTCCTTGAGGTTATAGCCTGCCCGAAATGTAAGGGGGAGTTGACCTATTGCCCGAAGAGGAACGAACTGAGATGCTACCGCTGTAAGCTTGTCTACCGCGTTGAGGACGATATACCCATCCTCCTCGTTGAGGAGGCAAAACCCCTGAAAGAAGATGAGCCTTGCGAATAAGTACAGGCCAAGGACGTTTGAAGAGGTCGTAGGTCAGAAGTTCGTAAAGAGGGTTTTAGCCCGCGCCCTTGATCGCAAGGACATACCCCACGCCCTGTTGTTTGCCGGTCCCAGAGGCATAGGGAAGACAACCCTCGCCCGGATATTCGCCAAGGGACTGAACTGCGAGGCAGGGCCCACTTCTAAGCCCTGCGGGGTGTGTCGTTTCTGTAAGGAGATAGACGAGGGCAGGAGCGTTGACGTGGTTGAGATAGACGCCGCATCCAACCGCGGCATAGAGAACGTAAGGGAGATACAGGAACAGCTCCGTTACATGCCCGTCTCCCGGTACAGGGTGTACATAATAGACGAGGTCCACATGCTCACCACCGAGGCCTTCAACTCCCTTCTTAAAACCCTTGAGGAGCCACCGCCCTACGTCGTCTTCGTTCTCGCCACCACCGACCCCCACAGGATACCGGCCACCGTCCTATCCCGTCTCCAGAAGTTCAACCTGAAGCCTCACTCCGTATCCGATATAGTGGAGAGGCTTAAGTACGTGGCGGCGAAGGAGGGGATATCCGTGACGGACGAGGCCCTGCGCATGATAGCCGAGAGATCCGAGGGGAGCCTCCGGGACGCCCTCGTGATGTTGGAGCAGGCCCACATATACTCCGACGGTACGGTTACGGAGAAGGACGTATCCGACATGCTCGGCGTCGTGCCGGACAACCTCTACTCCCTCTTTATGGACGACGTGGTTAAGGGGAACTTCAAGGAGGCCTACGACAGGGTGATGGAGATAACGGAGAGGTTCTCCCCTCAGGAGTTCGCTTCCGGTCTGGTGAGGTATCTGGAGAGGAGGTTGATGGTGAAGGATGGCCTGTCCTTTGAAGAAAAGGTTGTACTCCTGCGTATGGCTCTGGATATGGAGGTACACATAAGGCAGTCCTCCGACCCCTACGCCTGGATAGTGTACGACGTGGCCCGGATGTCGGCCTTCAGGAGGGTAGTAAACCTTGACGAGATAAGTCGTTACCTCGGAGATCCGAACAAGGTACCACCACCCGTAGGGTACGCCCCCCCTACCCCTCCCGCTGGAGAGAGTGAGCCTCAACCGGTGCCAACCGAACCTACCGTAGAAGATCCGATTGAGGTTATAAGAAAGAAGAACCCTACCGTAGCCGGGTACCTGTCGGACGCCACCTATACGAAGGATGGGGATACCCTCCACGTCGTGGTGAGCAGCAGGATAGTCGCCCAGAAGGTTGAGAAGGCGGCCGACCTCGTTAAGGATGCCTTTGGCGTCTCCGAAATTAAAGTTCAGGTGAAGAAGGTCCAGAATTACCGGGATCTGTTTGACGAGATAAGGAAGGACTGGGAGAGCGTAGACTGACCCGTTGCAAACCCTTCCCTGTCCCATGCCTCTCCCTCTTTAGAATGGGGCGATGTTTCGCAGGTTGAAGTCCGAAATTTCCTTCAAAGGTAAGGGTTTGCACACCGGAGAGGAGTGCGAGGTTACCGTACGGCCGTCGGAGTCGGGGTACGTCTTCATAAAGGATGGAGTCTCTATCCCGGCCCTCTACGAGAACGTCTGCGACACTACCCGGAACACCACCCTCTGCAGGGATGACGTAAAGGTTATGACGGTGGAACACCTGCTGTCCGCTCTGTACGGTCTGAGGATTCTGGGGGCGGAAATAGAGGTAAGGGGACCGGAGATCCCGGCTCTGGACGGTTCTGCTCTGGAGTTCGCACAGGCCTTCTACGACCACTCCGAGACCGTAGGCGAAGGCAGGGCGTACAGGCTCAAGATGCCCATCGTTTACGGTGAAAACGGAGCGGAGATAAGGGGTCTGCCCTCGGATTCCCTTCGGGTGTCCTACGCCATAGAGTACACGTCTCCCATCCGGTACAGCGCCTTTATAGACGTCGTTATAACGCCTGAGACCTACCTGAAGGAGATCGCTCCGGCCCGGACGTTCGCCTTTGAAGATGAGGTGAAGGAGCTGCTCTCCAGAGGTCTGGCGAAGGGGGGAAGTCTGGACAACGCCCTGATATTAACCGAAAGTGGCCCGAGGAACGAGAGGATCCCGGACGAGGCCGTAAGGCACAAGGTTCTGGACTTTCTCGGCGATCTCGCCCTGACGGGCAGGTTTATAGACGGGCATTACGTCGTCTTCCGGGGTGGCCACGCCTCCCACACGGCCTTCTCTCAAAAGCTCTACGAGGAAGGGATATGGGGCGACGAGCTGGATATTAAGGATATTTTATCCCTCCTCCCCCACCGTTACCCCTTTCTCCTCGTGGACAGGATAGTACACCTTGACGACAGGAGGGTCGTTGGCATAAAGAACGTCACGTTCAACGAGGACTTCTTCAACGGTCACTTTCCGGGTGAACCTATAATGCCGGGAGTCCTCCAGATAGAGGCCCTGGCGCAGGTCGCAGGTGTGGGTATGGCCTACAAACTCCGGGAGATGAACAGGGGGAACGTCCTTCCCCTATTCGCTGGAGTGGAGAACGTCCGCTTCCGGAGGGTAGTAAGGCCGGGAGATACGTTGATACTTGAAGCCACTCTACTCCGCTTCGGTGGAAGGCTGGCCAAGGCCAGAGGTAGGGCGTTCGTGGACGGAGAATTAGTTGCCGAGGTCGTGATGATAGCCACCTTCGTTGAGCGGGATACCCTTTGACGTGGGGGACCAATCCGGGGTAAAATACTGTACCTATGATACCGATCAACCTGCACTTTAAGAACTTCCCGGCTACGGAGGCTCTGGAAAACTACATAAACAAGCGGTTCAAATCTCTGGAGAAGTTCAAGGATCTCGTGATGCACGTGGACCTTCACATGGCCGAGGAGAGGGGTCAGTACGTCGGTACGGCCGTCGCCAAGCTCAAGGGAAAGACCGTAAGGGTAGAGGCCCGGAACAAGGATCCCATGTCCGTCGTGGACGAAATAAAGGATATACTTCTGCGCGAGGTGAAGAGGGAGAAGGAAAAGATTAAGCTAGAGAGACGCCGGAGTTGATACTTACGAAGATTGACCGGTACGTTCTGCGGGAGTACCTGAAGGTTTTCCTCGTCCTCGTCGTCGGTGTTATTGGCATCTTCGTGGTGGTGAACTTCTTTGAGATGATGGACAAGATAGCCGACCACAAGCCCTCTCCTTTGTCTATCGCCAGATACTACGCGTGGATGGTTCCCTACCTCCTGAGCATACTCATGCCCATAGCCGAACTCCTCGCCTGCTTCTTCTCCGTGGGTGAGATGAACCGGAGGTTGGAGATACTGGCCCTTAAAGCCTCCGGTGTGGACGTCTGGAGGGTGTTCCTTCCCATACTCCTGCTCGGCGTTATAAATACCGGCATAGGGATATACCTCAACTGGGAACTCGTCCCCAAAGGCAGGTTGAGGGCGGCGGAGATAAAGGCACGGGAGATTGAGAAGCGGAAGAACCTGCCCAGCCGTACCTTCGCCCGGAACCTCTCCTTCTTCGGTGAGGGAAACAGGTTGTACTTCTTTACCTACATAAACGCGAAGGAAAACAGGGCGCAGGGGATATCCATATTCATGTTTGACAGTGCGGGGAAGATCAGGGAGAGGATGGACGCCGTAGTCGCAAAGTACGCGGGTGGAAAGTGGACGCTTGAGGGCGTGGTACACAGGGTATTTCAGGGCGAGGACGAGATACTGAGGAGGTACGCAAAGTACACGGACACACTCATGAAGGAGACCCCGGCCCAGTTCCTTAAACCCCTCGGCGACTCCCTTATGACGACTCCGGAACTTCTCCACAGGATAGACTTCCTGAACAGGGCGGGTCTGGTAAACTACGAGGAGAGGACGGAACTCGCCATCCGTTTCCTCTTCCCCATAATGAACTTCATCATCCTGCTCATCGGCCTGCCTCTGGCCGTCTTCTCAAGCACCAGAGGGGGCAACAGGGCGGTATCCTTCGGTTCTGCACTGTTTCTGGCCTTCTTCTACTGGGGAGCATTGCAGTCTGCCCGCGCCTTCGGGGAGACGGGGAAACTGGATCCGTGGATAGCCGCTTCCATTCCTAACGTTCTATTCCTGCTTCTGGCCATTCCGCTCATGATGAGAATGCATAGGTAAGTCCGTTCGTTTCAATCCCTTGGCTGCAAACTATACGTGGGCAATAGATCCGTTCTGGTGAAAAGACGGTTTCAATCCCTGTTTCAATCCCTTATAGGTAGGCTGAAAACGCACATACCCGTGGGCTAAATCGCATTAGTCTGGGGAGTTTCAATCCCTTATAGGTAGGCTGAAAACAGTAAAGATGATGCATGGAAAGTTGTGCAGAAAATGCGGTTTCAATCCCTTATAGGTAGGCTGAAAACGAGCCTGTTGGGGAGGATGAAGACGACCCCTCTTAACAGTTTCAATCCCTTATAGGTAGGCTGAAAACTACCGTATTAGGGGCAATTTCCCAGTACTCGCCCTTGTTTCAATCCCTTATAGGTAGGCTGAAAACGCTGAAAACTGGGAGAGGACGGCGGCGACCGTGGATAGTTTCAATCCCTTATAGGTAGGCTGAAAACGTGAGAGTAGGGCGGGGCCCGGTAGTCGCTTCGGGTAGTTTCAATCCCTTATAGGTAGGCTGAAAACCTATCACCATGCCGGTGGCCCACTGAAGGAGTCGTAGTTTCAATCCCTTATAGGTAGGCTGAAAACTCCGTTTTGTTCAGGTACGTACTTAAATTTGAACCAAGTTTCAATCCCTTATAGGTAGGCTGAAAACGAATAAAGGAGAATGGAAAAGTAGTGCACGAGTTTAAACGTTTCAATCCCTTATAGGTAGGCTGAAAACCCATCTCTCATCCCTCGCCAAATTCTCAATTCTCATGCGATTCTACCGGGTATTATAAGGGCGGGAAAATGAAGGTGGAGGTTCGCAAACCTCCAATCCTGCAGAAATGCCGGGGGGTTTGCGAAGAGGGTGTGGATGCCCATCACTATTGAGAAAACGACATTTCAATACGTTTGAACGGTCGTTCAAGCACCCCACGTAAGTTAAAATTTTCCGGAGGTTTGCGAAGTCGCTTTGTGGTACAAAGTAGTCTTCAATGTGAACTTAAGTACTCACAGCAACATAGTGTCCCATGCAGAAGACGATTTTTCGTATCTACAGCCTCCCTCCAGACTCATGGGATTATGTAAGGTACACCTCTCCTGTCTACTTTTACCCTTCCCACTATCACGATTTTCTCCTCACCCGGCATGTAGATAGGATGTACATCCGGGGATAGTACCCTTCCCGCAATTAGCATTCCACTGCCGTATATACAGCCCGTAGAGTCATAAACTGTCATGGCGGAACGGCTGAGATCCTCGGGATGAGGGGTGCTTCTCTTTACCGGACACCCCCATCCTCCAGGGGAAACCACTAACAGAACCCTCTTCCCGGCGTAGTCCTTCGGCGAGTCCAGGATGTCCCCTACCCTTACCCTGTAAATGGGCTTCCCCGAATACTCAAGACGTACGCTCAAAGATTCCCCTACCAGAACCACCTTTCCTTCAGGAAGGATCTTGAGGGATAACACTTCCCCCGGTTTTCCCCCTTCACGATTTTCCCTGTGACCGTTGTGGGAGATGTACCACTTTCCCCCTTTGTACCCTATCTCAATACGGTCTTTCGCAGGGATTTCAAAAGTCACGTTTTCAACAGTTATCAGGAGTGTAGATTTACCACTACTTTCCACATCAAACGCCACAGATACGGACTTTAGAGTGTCCGATTTCAGGAGAGGAAGCCTGATCCTGTAAGTTATCCCATCCCCCGGGATCTTTATCCGGGAAGATAAATAGGTTTTGGGAAGTGAGCCATCGTAGGCACCGATGGGAACGGGAAAAACTATTGTAATAGGCGCAACCATACCCGGATTTTACGGTGGGGACTTTGTGAATACTTCCTTTTGCCCTCGTATAATTCCTGCCGCTTGAAGGGTAGAAAATTACTCACGAACCTTGTAAAGGTTCTGCTTACGGTTGTCGCTGTCTACTGGGTCTTTCGCACGACCGATATAAAGGCCGTATATCATCTGATCCTTAAGATGGACGTACTTTTGGGGTTTCTCGGCGTCCTCTTCATATTCCTTGGCCTCTCCCTGTCCGGTATCCGATGGTGGATATTCCTGCCCTACAAGGATAAGATATCCCCGTTCAGGGCGGTCTTTATAACTCTGGGGGCCCTCTTTTACGGTATGTTCCTGCCCGCCGGGGCCGGTGTGGACGCCATAAGGGGGTACTACGCCGGTCTGGAGATAAACTCCCATTCCACAAGTTTCGCCTCCGTGTTCATAGACCGTATGGTCGGTTTCCTCGCCCTTACCACCATAGCCGTCATAGGCGTCCTCCTTGGCAGCAAACCGCTCCAACCCATCGCTCCCCTGATATTTGTGGGCTTTGTCCTGACCTTCTTCGCCTCCGTCGTTATCCTGAGCCGGAGACTGAGGCATCCCGTAGCCCGGTTGCTCGGCAGGATCCACCTCTGGGGGTTAGGAGATAAACTGGCCCGCTTCTTGATGGCGTTTGACCATTACAGGGATAACCCGGGGAAGGTGGGGGTAGGCTTTGTGGTCTCCTTCATCATGCAGAGCCTTCTCGGTGTGGGAGCATACTTCATAGGGAAAGGCCTCCATCTAGATCCTCCGTTTATAAAGACGGTGGTTTACACTCCCCTCGTAAACCTCATAACCATGCTCCCCGTAACCATAGGGGGGGTGGGTATCCGTGAAGGGGGGTTCATTTATCTGCTCTCCCATGCCGTTGGTAAAACCGGGGCTGTATCCCTCTCCATCCTGTACTACTTCGGAAACATACTGGCCGCATCTCCCGGTTTCCTCTTTATATGGCTGTCGGATAGGAAGAGGTAATGCCATAACGGATATTATTGTTTCATATACCCCAATTGTCATAAGCGTTTAAATTGTTCCGGTATACCGGAGCAATTCCGGTATCTTGACTTCCCTATGACACGTGATCAAACCAGCCCCATTCTTTTTGCCAGAGTGTGAAACAGTTCCTCCCTGTTTTCAAGGGTTATCAGAATGGGCCGGGAGGTCCTCCTTATCCTTCTCACGAGAGGGTGAACGTCCTTTATAGGTATGGTGGCCAGAACCCTTATGTTCCTCCGAAAGGCTATCCCCTCAACCACCCTGACGAACCTATCACTGAAGAGCTCCATTTTACCTATCTCGTCCACAAGTACGATCTCTGGACAGAGAGGTAAGCACGATTCAAGGATGGGTACAACCACCTCCTCAAATCCCCGGACGTTCACCCTGTACTTCCCCACCCTGTAGGGACTCTCAAAATCCACGTGGGCAAGAATACCTTCCTTCCCTTCCGTCGTTATTACCTTAAATCCCACCCTCCTTCCCCTCTCCCTTATCTCCTCCGTCCAGAAACCCCTGAACCTATCCGGGTCCAGAGAGTACAACCTCTTAATTAGGGTCGTCTTCCCTACGCCCGGTTTACCCGTAACGAAAACCTTCAACCCCCGTGGGCCTCCAGTTCCCTTATGTACTCGTCCGCCATCATGGCGGCCACGGCACCGTCCGCTACGGCCGTAACCACCTGCCTGAGGGGTTTGACCCTGCCATCGCCGGCGACGAAGAGGCCGGGGGTCTTCGTTCTGGTATCCTCACCCACGAGTGCAAAGCCCCTCTCGTCCAGATCAACGAAATCCTTAACTAAGTCGTTCATAGGACGGAGACCTATATATATGAAAGCCGCATCCACCTCAAGGAAGCTCTCCTCCCCCGTCTTCGTGTCCCTTAAGCGCAGGCCTTTGAGCATCTTATCCCCCACGAACTCCACCACGACCTTGTTCAGAAGGAACTCAACGTTCGGTTTCTTCTTCATCTGCTCAACGTATATCTTCTGCGCCCGGAACTGATCCCTGCGGTGGATGAGGTAGACCTTCTTTACGATGTTGGTCAGGTACAACCCCTCGGTAAAGGCGGAGTCCCCTCCCCCTATGACTGCCACCTCTTTGCCCTTGAAAAAGGGGCCGTCGCATACTGCACAGTAGGACACACCCCTGCCCGTGAACTCCTTCTCACCCGGAACGCCGAGTTTCCTCGGCTCGGCACCGGTAGCCCATATAACGGCCTTCGCCCTGAACTCTCCCTCCGTGGTTTCCAGAACGAACTTCCCTTCCCCCTCCTTCCTTATGCGTGTTACCTCCGCGAAAACTATATGGGCGCCGAACTTCTTGGCGTGCTTCTCCATCCTCTTGGCGAGCTCTGGCCCCTTGATACTCTCTATGCCCGGGTAGTTGTCAACGTCGTCCGTAACGGCTATCTGACCTCCTATGGAAAGTTTCTCAAATACGACGGTCTTCAACATGGACCTTCCGGCGTACAGGGCGGCGGTGAGTCCGGCGGGCCCCCCACCCACTATAGCCACGTCCAGGTCTCTCTCCACATCGCTCTCACCGGATATGTCCTCAAGGGTTATCTGGAACATAACCGGCAATTATACCGTTGAAACGGGAAATATAACCTTACTTCCCTACGGTTGAACCTACCTTCATTACCCTGTCTCCTACCCTTACCAGAACGAAACCCACCCTTTTGGACGGTAGATCCAGAGGTATCCTGTACTTCCCCGCCGGCAGGTACCCGATACTACGCCTCTTCACGAGACGTCCATCGCCGGAGAATACGTCGTATCCGACGTAGGCGGGACTATCCAGTACCACGACGATCCCATCCCCCTGAAGTTTGACCTTATCCCGAATCTCAGGAGCCTCGTAAACGTCCACAATATCCGGATCCATCTTCACAATTACCACGTCTTCACTGCCCACAGTTCCAAAAACCACCCTTGAGGGCATGAAGTCCACAGACTGAAACGAGTAGCCCACGACGAATACGCTCCCGTCGCCTCCAACGGCGACCCCTACACCCCCCTCGCTGGAGGGCCCCGCAAAGACCCGGCTCTCAACGTGGGTAGTCAGGGTTCCGTCCATCCTCGTGAGGAATATGTCCGATCCTCCTTCCGTCCCTATAACGGTCCTTGAGACCGAGTACTTTGAGGCGTTGTAGGTCGTACCGGTCACCAGAACGTCCCCATCTCCGGCTACGGCCATACCTCCGAAGATCACGTACATGGAATCCCCAAATACGGCCGTAGACAGGTGGGACGAGAGATCCGGTGTAAGTCTGGTCACAAAAGGCGAGATTCTCGTCGCTGGCCCGTACACGGTTCTGGAGTCGGAGAAGGTAAGTGCAGATCCCGTGGTACCGCCTACGAGGACGTTTCCGGCGCTGTCTAAGGCGACCCCCTCGGCACGGTCGGCGTCCTCGCTTGATACGATGGCCGTGGCCACGTGGGAGTTTAGATCGTCGGTAAGCTTTGTAGCGAAGGCCGCCTGATATAGGTTCAGCGTACCGAATACCGTACGCCAGGGCATAAAATCGGATCCGTCCCCCGCCTGTCCCACCACGTAAACGTATCCCGAAGGGTCGTAAGTAAGGGCGTAGGCCACGTCCGTTTCGCTGGACGTCAGTATGGCAGTGGCTATATGGGTGGACAGGTCTCCGCTCAACTTAGTGATGAAGGCGTTCCCGCCTCCCGGTGTACCGAAAACCGTTCTGTTCGGAGCGAAGTCGGAGGACGACGTGTATCCGGCCACGAAGACGTCACCGCTGTCGTCCGTAGTCACAGCGTGGGCCTCGTCGTAGGAACTTCCCCCGAGAATAACGGTCGCCCGGTGGGTACTCAGGTCCCCGGACAGACGGGTTATAAAGGCGTCCTTACCTCCGGTGGTTCCCAGAACCGTACGGGAGGGGGCGAAGTCGGAGGGCGAGTACGTCCACCCGGCCACCACGACATCCCCGTCGCCTGTCAGAGTGATAGCGTCTCCTGCGTCTCTGCCACTGCTGGATAGGATAACTGTAGCCACGTGACCGGTGAGATCGGGGGTTAACTTCGTTACGAACACGTCGCTCAGGGTATCGGATGCGGTAGGCCCCAGAAAGGTTCTGGAGGGAGCGAAGTCAAACGGGAAGCTGGTCGTTCCCACGACGTACACGTACCCGTCGTTGTCCACCACCACCCCTCCGGGTCTATCTTTTCCGCTCCCCGATACGACGGCGGTTACAACGGGGTCTATCACCAGAGTGTCCGAGGGGTCGTAATCGTTGACTATAAATCGTATCGCGTTCCCCTTTATCTCCGCAGAGACTTCCACCTCCCGCGTCCCCTGAAATGCCCTGATCTCGCCTATCCTCACAACCTTCCTTCCATCCCTCACGATGTAAACTCCCCCGTTGTCCCTTAAGAGCGCTGCCCCCTCAACCTCAAGTCCCACCTGAGAGGGATCCCTTCCGGGATGGACGAAGAACTGCACCTCCACCCCTCCGTTCGCCCTCGTAAGGGTGACGTCCGTCCCCTCTCCCCCGAACCTCAACCTCCTGTACAGGGCGTACGCAGAAGACGTGCCACGACCGAGGAACGTAACCTTCCCCTCCGGCATCTCAGGTATCACCGTACCGTTAAGCCGTACCGTAGGCCTTACGGTTATACCGGATATACGTACGGAAGCGTCCTTCCCCACGCTTACACCGTCCGACCACGCCGATTCACGGGCCTCACTCACAAGGAAACCGTCCGGGAACGTCCCGAACGAATTGAGAAAAATATGGAACATATCCCCTCCTTTGCAACTATTATACGGGAGATTTAGGAAATTTTCACATACCGAGCAAAATAATTCAAATTTTTGAGCAGATAAAACGGGTAAGGCTCAATAAAATCCGACCTTACAGGTCAGGATTCACCCTTAAAATACCTTCGCAAACCCAAAAGGAGGTAGAAAGATGAAGCTGATAGGAGACAGGTTCCCGGAGATAGAGGTGGAGACGACCCACGGAAAGATAAAGCTGCCCGATCACTTTGCGGGTAAGTGGTTTATACTCTTTAGCCATCCCGCCGACTTTACCCCCGTCTGTACGACGGAGTTCTACTCCTTCCAGAAGCACTACGACGAGTTCCGCAACCTCGGGGCGGAGCTGATAGGTCTATCCGTGGATCAGGTCTTCTCCCACATAAAGTGGGTGGAGTGGATAGAGGAGAAGCTCGGTCTGAAGATAGAGTTCCCCATCATAGCAGATCACACCCTTGAGGTTTCTAAAGAGCTCGGCCTGATACACCCCAACAAGGACACGACCACCGTCCGTGCCGTCTTCATAGTGGATCCTAACGGTGTAATCCGTGCCATAATCTACTACCCGCAGGAGATCGGTCGCAACATTCCCGAGATCGTGCGCGCCCTTAAAGCCCTCAAGACCTTTGACGAGAAGAAGCTCGCCGTACCCGCCAACTGGCCCGAGAACGAACTGATAGGGGACAGGCTCATAGTACCGCCGGCGAAGAGCGTGGAGGACGCTAAGGCCCGCCTTGAGGCCGCGAAGAAGGGCGAACACGAGTGTTACGACTGGTGGTTCTGTCACAAGAAGGCCTGAGAGAGGGAAATTCGGAAAGGATAGGGGAGGCGTAGCCTCCCCTTTTTTCGTTCCACTTGACGTACCTGTCCTCGCGCCTTTAAAATCCACTTACCATGCGTAGAGTTTTGATGGCGTTTCTTCTGGTCGGTGTTATAGCTTCGTGTAAGAAGTCCACGGAACCGGATACGGGATCTGGACCGGAACCGGAGCCGACCCCCACACCGGAAAGTACGGTGGTGTACTTCGGACTTGACAGTACCTTCGTGTACAGGGATAGCCTCTACATCTTCAGTTCTGACAGCTCCTCCATAGATACCGTGAAGAGGACGTTCTTTGACGGTATAACCTCAGGTGGATTTTATCTCGTACCTTTCAGGGACTCCACGTACTCCAGCGGGCAGGTGAGGGAGGATACCTTTAAGGTGAGCGGCGATACCCTCTACCTGAAGATCCGCTTCGCCATGGATACCGTCAGCCTCGGTCTGGTCCTTGACTACCTCATAGGGGTCAAACCCCTCACCGTAGGCCAGTCCTGGACTCCTCTGACTCCCGCCGTGTACCCCCTTACGGACTCGCTCATAAGTCCCCAGAGCGGATGTACCCTTTACGTCTACTTTGATTCCCTGAGTGTGGACTCCTCCTTCGCCAGAGTTCTGGACACCACCACCGTCACCACGCCTCTGGACACGTACACCGGAGTTTACCGGGTGATCTACCGCCACTACCTCAAGCTCTACTTCCACACCACCGGATGCTTCACCCTGAACGGCACGGCCGATATAGCCATGAGGGACACCTCCTACTTCAAGACGTACTACGGCCTCGTGCAGTCGGACGTGTTTACGCGAATAGTATCTCTGGTTAGTACGGACTCCACGAAGAACCACAGGGTACTCATAGGGAGGTGAGCATGGAGATCACCCCCGAGACGACGGTTGAGGAGGTAGTCATCAGGTATCCTGAGTCCGTGGATATCTTTTTCAAGTACGGTATCCCTGCTATAGCGTGCGGTGCCCCCATCTGGGGGACGATAGGAGAGAACGCCGAGAAGTACGGTGTCAAGGATCTGGACGCCCTTCTCAGGGAACTGAACGACCTGGCCAGAAAGAAGGGAGGGAAGATAGACGTAAAGCTCATGCCCGGCTCGTGATGGAGGATCTGCGTTGTCTTAAAGAGGTTCTGGTGGGTGAGGGCCTTACGGTTTCTGCCGCCGAATCCTGTACGGGTGGGGCCCTCGCCCACGCCCTGACCTCCATCCCGGGATCGTCGGAGTACTTTCTCGGTAGCGTCGTTGCCTACTCCGTGGACGTTAAGGTCAAAGTGCTTGGGGTAAATAGGGAGACGGTTGAGAAGTATACCGTGTACTCCCCTCAGGTCGTCCGCGAGATGGCCGAGGGTGTAAGGAGAATAACCGGTTCGGAAGTTGCCCTATCCACGAGCGGGGAGTTCAACGGAAAGGGGTACTTCTACTACTGCATAATCACGCCGTACGGGGAAGAAGTGGGGAGGGTGGAGGTGGAGGGCGACAGAATAGAAATGAAGGAAAAGGCCGTACGTTTCCTTCTGCGTAGACTCCTGCGTATCCTCGTTACGTCTTGATAGGTGAGTACTTCGGATCCATAGGGACCGCCTTTATCCGGTCGGTTATCTGGGATATGAGTCCTGAAAGTACCCTGCCCGGCCCCACCTCCCACGCCTCTCTGACCCCCATACCCACGGCCTCCCTGACCATATCAACGAAACGGACGGGGGAGCTGAGCTGTCGGACCACCGCCCTCTTCACATCGCTGGCAGTGAGGGCCACCTTACCCGTCGTGTTCATTATTATGGGAACGACCGGATCCCTGAACCTTGCCCCGTCAAGGATCCGGGCCAGGCGGTTGGATGCACCCTCCACCAGGGGAGAGTGGGAGGCGAAGCTGATCTTCAGCCTTACCGCCCGTATACGGGCCCTCATCTTCCGGGCCTGTTTTTCCATGAAATCCACCACCTTATCAAGTTCAACCCTGTGGCCGGATAGTACGATCTGCTTTGGGGAGTTGTAGTTGGATATGACCACACCGACGGACGTTAGCCGTTTCAGGACCTCTTCGGCGAGGCTCAGGACGTTCTCCCCTATGAGAGCCACCATACCCCCTTCCCTCCCGGAGTCCTCAACTATTATGCGTCCCCTCTCAAGGACCAGACTTAAGGCGGTCTCAAAGTCCAGGACGCCGGCAGCGTACAGGGCCGCCAGTTCCCCCAGGCTGTGGCCAAAGACCACGTCGGGGAAGGCGTCGCGTTTCAGAACGTCGTACAGGGCAGCCTCGTAGAGGAATACGGCCGGATGGGTGTTCTCCGTCCTCTTCAACTCCTCGTCGGACAGATTGTACAGCAGATGCCTGAGGGGTCTCCCGCTTATCCTCTCGGCCCGTATTAGGGTCTCCTCGGCCTCCGGGTACCTCCGTACGAGGATCCTGCCCATACCGGCGTACTGGCTACCCTGGCCCGGAAAAGCGTAAGCCAGCATATCCGGATATTCTAAGAGTAAAACCTCACCATATGGTCGGACGGTGCAGGTAGTTATACCTCAGCCTCTTCCTTTTCTTCCGTCAACACCCGCGGCTTCTCCACCCTCGTGTAGATCTCAAATACGTCTCCCGGCTTGAACTTGTTAAAGCTCTCAAGCCTGACACCGCACTCGTATCCCTCCTGCACCTCCCTGACGTCGTCCTTGAAACGCTTCAGGGATGCTATGCGGCTCTGGGCTATTACCTGTCCGTCCCTGACCACCTTTACAAGGGCGTCCCGGGTTATCTTCCCGGATCTTACGTAACATCCCGCCACCGTTCCGGCTTTAGTGCTGAAGGTGGCTTTAACCTCTGCCTCACCTATCTTGACCTCCTCTACCTCAGGTTCAAGGTTGCTGGCGAGGATGTTCTTGAGCTCGTCAAGCAGGTGGTAGATCACCTTGTGGGTGCGTATGGGGACACCGCGGGTCTCGGCCAGCTTACGGGCATCGCTGTTGACCTTGGTGTTGAAGCCGAGTATGACCCCCTCCGACGCCGTGGCGAGGTCCACGTCCGTAACGGTGATCGGTCCCACTCCGCTGTGGATGACCCTCGGCTCTATCTCCCTGTACTTCATCTTATGGATGGCCTGAACGAGAGCCTCCACGGATCCCTGAGTGTCCGCCTTGACTATAACGGGGATCTTCAACTTCTCACCGGCCTTCAACTTCTCCTGGATCCGGCGCATTATCTTGACGTCCACCCGCTTATCTATCTGGTACTTCATCGTACGGCGGTACTCCTCAGCCCTCTCCTTGGCCTCCTGTACGAACGGGACGACCACCAGTATATCTCCGGCTCTCGGCACCTCCTCAAAACCCTGCACGACGACAGGGGTCGCGGGCGTGGCCTCCTTGACCCTCCGGTTGGTTTCGTCGTACATGGCCCGGACCTTTCCGTAGGTGGGACCACACCAGAAGGCGTCCCCGACCTTAAGGGTTCCCTTCTGAATTATCACGCTCCCGAGGGGACCCCTTCCCCTCGTGTCCATTCGGGACTCTATGACGACGGCACGGGCGGGCCCCTTGTACGGAGCCTTCAGTTCCAGTTCTTCGGCTTTTAGAATAATGGCATCTAAGAGGTCGTCTATCCCTATCTTCTTGAGAGCCGAGACCTCCACCATTATCGTATCCCCGCCGTACTCCTCCGGAACCAGACCGTACTTCATCAGCTGGTTCTTCACCATCATGGGATCGGCACCGGGGACGTCTATCTTGTTTATGGCGACGATTATCGGAACTCCGGCCGTTTTGGCGTGGTTTATGGCCTCAACCGTCTGAGGCTTTACCCCCTCGTTGGCCGCCACCACAAGCACGACCATATCGGTCACCTGCGCCCCTCTGGCCCGCATGGCCGTAAAGGCCTCGTGTCCGGGAGTGTCTATGAATATGATCTCGTAATCTCCCTTCTTTACCCTCCAGGCACCTATGCTCTGGGTTATCCCTCCGGCCTCCTGCGCGGCCACGCTGGTTCCCCTTATGGCGTCCAGTAAGGTGGTCTTACCGTGGTCCACGTGTCCCATAACCGTGACTATGGGAGGTCTCGGTCTCCAGTCGGAGTAGAGGTTTTCGTCCTCCTCAACCAGCTCCTCGGCCGCCTCGGAGTACTCCACCTCCACGCCGAACTCCCCCGCGAGTACTTCAATGAGGTCGGGTTCAAGTATGTGGTTTATCGTGAGGAGCGTACCCATCTCAAAGGCCTTCTTGATGATCTCCTCCGGGTCCCTCCCCATGGCGTCGGCGAACTCCCTGAGGGACATTGGACCCGTTACGATTATCTTATCAACCTGCTTTTTGGGTTCGGCCTTCTGTTTTGGCTTCGGTTTCGTCCGGCTCTTGGTAAGCTTCTTCGTCTGACGGGGTTGCTTCTCGTCCCTTCTTCTGTCGTCTTTCTTCTTGGCTTTGCGGCCGGGCGGGGGCGGTGTAACCGGCCTGTAGATCTGCTTCTTAACGTTCAACTCCCGGGAGATCTGACGCCTCTGCTCCTCTATCTTCCGGCGTACCAGCATCTCCATATCCCGGTTCAGATTGTGAGTCTTACTCCGGACGTGCTTGTAGCCGTTCTCCCGGAGTATCTGGATGATCACCTTCGGATCAACCTTCAGCTCTTCCGCCAGTTCGTAAAGCGGAACCGGTCCTTTTCTACGCATTCTCTCCGTTCTCCTTCTTTTCCTCTTGCTTTCGGGCTTTCTCCCTTATGGCCTCCTCAACGATATCTATCACCCTTATGGCCGTGGCCTCGTCCACGTCAAGGAGACGCTGGATATGGACGAGAGGAGGCAGTTTCTTGAAGTACACGAGGGCCGCCCTCTTCATCTTCTCGTATATCTGAGGCGGGAGCTTGTCCTTTATGTCGTAAAGGGTTACGCCCTCCTCCGGAGGCTCGTACTCCGATATGGGAAGGGCCATGATCCTCTTACCCACCAGACGGGAGGCGAGGATCACGTTCAGGCCCTCTTTGCCCTTCGCCTTTCCGAGGTCGTCCTCGTTCTCGTAGTAAACCCGTATCTCGTCCTCGGTTTCATAGGCGGCCACGGCGTTCTCGGCCGGCGATAGGGCCAGCACGGCGAACCTCACCCTATCGGGGTCGTACTCCACGACCTCTATACTCTCGTTCCTTGGCAACCTCCTCCTCAGGTCCCTGAGGCGTATACCCTTCTTACCCACGAGGCTCGTAACCGGATTCACGAATGGGTCGGTTGTGGATACGGCCACCTTCGTCAAAACTCCGGCCTCACGGGCTATCGCTCTTATCTGGACGGTTCCGTCGGAGACCTCAGGGATCTTCTCAAGGAGAGCCCTGACGTACGCGGGATGGGCCCGCGAGAGTATGAGGGGATAGGCGCTCTTCTCCTCTATGCTGAGGACTACGGCATCTATATCCTGACCGGGGCGGTACACTTCCCCTTCCACCATGCCGGAAGGCTCTATGCGCCCCTCAATGCCTATGTCGTCAATCGTTACCCCGACCAGTATTCCCCGTCTCTTGTCCACCTTCTGTATCTTTCCCGTGACTATCTTTCCGATGTAGGGGGTAAGTTTGGCCAGCTTGGACCTCTGGATGTCGTACTTGATCATCTGGACGAAGTAGTTCTTCAGGGTATGGACGTCGTCTATACTCAGGCTGGAGGGATCTATTACCTCGGTCTTCTTCTCGTCGTCCGGGTACTTCAGGATGACCTTAATATCCCCCCTATCAAGGTCAACGTGAGCCTCAACCTCCGGTTTGGGATGGGCGTACCTGTACTTATGCTCAAACGTGCGCTTTAAGGCCGCTTCCAGGACTTTGCCGACCCTCTTGGAGTCCACACCGTGCCTGTTGGCGAACTCTTCCAGAGCAAGTCGCAGTTCGTCAAACCTTATTCTGGTTTCCATTCTTACCTCCTTTTTAAACCTCGTCTAACCTGAGGAGGGCCACGTCCGCGAGGTTGAAGAACTTACCGCTAACGCCTACCGTGTTCTCCTCCTCGTTGTAGTAGTCCAGAACTCCCCTGTAGGTCCTGCCGTCTTTCAGGACGAGAACGACCCTCTTTCCGATCGCCCAGTTTATCTCCCGCGGCTTTACGAGTTTCCTGTCCAGACCCGGAGAGGACACCTCCAGAACGTAGGACTGGTCTATAAAGTCCTCCGCATCAAGCATATCGGAGTAGGTGCGGGAGAACCTCTCAACGTCCCGTATGGTTATACCACCTTCACGGTCAATAAAGATACGCAGGGTTCCCTTCCTGCCCTCCTTCCACTCCACGTCCACCAGCGTGAAGTTCATCTCGTCGGCCAGCTTCTCGGCCATCTCCTCTGCCTTCTTCTCTATCTCCTTCCCTTTTTCCCCATTCATATAACTGCGTATTATACCGCAGAACTGCGTATTACTTTACGGTAAATCCGCCTTACGGACAGACTTTACCCTTGCACACTACCCCCCGCGTCGGGAAGGTGGACCTTATACTCAGGGAATCAACGGCCGGATTACTGAAGCCGAGGCCTTTCCCCCTCAGGTTTACCTTCAGACTGCCGTCCATATCCCAGAATACGCCCACCCCCTGCGCGTTCCCGCTCCCGAGGCAGAGATTTCCGCACGTGTAGGTGTCCTTTCCCCTACCGTCTAAAAGGAGGCCGTAGGAGAAGTCGTGTCCCACACCCTGAGACGTGGACCTGGTGGCCAGATACACGTCGTCTCCCCCTCTGTCGTAGAGCGCCCCTATCGCGAAGTGGGCAGCCGCTCCCTGAACGTACCATACTCCGGAGTAGGCGTCGTTGCCACTTCCGTCGTAAAGTACTCCCGTACCGAGCCAGTACCCGGCCCCCTGAGCAAATACCCCGGCCTCGTACCTGTCGTCCCCCTCCCCGTCAAGGAGCAGCCCCACACCTCCGGCGAGGGATCTCCCGTCAAAGAAGTCCCTCCTCTCGCCGAACCCCATACCCTGACCGAGGCTGGAGTTATGGCGGGGATCCTGCGGGGACGGGAAGAGGGTCAGGGAGTCCTCCATCCTGTAGGAGTCGTTCCCTGAGAGGTCGGCCAGTATTCCAATACCCCTCACCCATCCGAATCCCTGAGCCTTCTGGTAGGCGTAGTAAGTGTCGTTCCCGGAGACGTCTATGAGGAGGCCCCCACCGTTGTACCCGGCTCCCTGTACGAAGACCTTACCCCTGTACGTGTCTTTTCCGGACAGGTCAAGGAGGACGCCGAAACCGGAGAACCCTGCCCCCTGCCCTTCACCCTCGTATACGTCGTCCCCTCCCACGTCCACGAAGGCGGCTACGGAGAAGAGGCCGAACCCGACGGAACCGGTATAGGTGTCGTTCCCTCCGTTATCTACTCCTATGGCCACGGACTTATAGGTGTCGTCCCCACCGGCGTCCACGACTATCAGGGCGTCGGGGAAGCTGTCGTTCTCGGGCCCACCGAAGGAGACGTACCCCCACGGTGTAGGGACGTTTAGGCTCTTTATTTTGCCTCCCTCCCTTCGGAGGGCTGACCTCAGGGAGTCCAGAAGCAGGCAGGCCACCTGAAAGGCGTAGGCTTCCTCGTTCAGATTTCTGAGGTTCTTCCTTTCAAATGCCCTCTTTTCCTTAAGGTTCAGGCTGTCCCAGATGTACGCCCGGCTCCTTTCGGAGACCTTCCCGTCAAGGGCGATGTAGAGTTTCAGGAGGGCGGTGACTATCCGGTTGACGGAACGGGGTACGTACTCCGGTATTATCTGAAGGGTGTCCCTGTGGGCTTTCGTGAGTTTCTTCGCCCTGTCAAATACGAACTTTCCGAGGGGGTTATCGCCCGTTATGCTGAGGACCTCCTCCCTGTAAACGTCTCCAACGATGCCGGCGCGGACGTTGTAGCCGGATAGTTTTGTTATCAGGGCGCAGGCGGGGAATAGTTTTAAGGTATCACCCTGGGCCTTCCACCTACGGGCTATCTTCTCGGCCGTCGTGTACGTCAGGTTGGGGTCGGACAGGTAGAGGTCGGTTATGGGAAGTGTGGTATGCCTGCCCGCCCAGAAGTTTATGGCGCTCAAAGAGATTACGAAGAGGGAGGAGTCTATCATACCCGAATTCTACGGTTGCGGCTGATACGAGGGGGTAAAGGGCTTATCTTACAACAACTCTAAACACCTTACCCCCGACCTTCACGAAATACACCCCGGCGGGCAAAGAGACCCTGCCCTTGCCTCTGAAAACGAGCCTGCCGCTGACGGAATACACCTCACCGTACTCCGGAACTTCAATACCACCTCTCACAACCTTGATAGTGGCCTTCCCTGTTTTCCTCACAACCTCCTCAACCTCGGTGATCTCGCTCACTATACCCCTGAAAAACCACGCGTTCCCCCCACCGGAGAAGATATAACCATCACGAGACCTATCACCACCAGTGTAGTAATACACCGTATCCCTGTACGTTATCAAACTCGCATAATCATTGCCCGGTTTGTTGTGGCAGGCAGGAAACATATCGGGATGGTAGCCCCAAGCAGATGCTATCCTCCTGTTCCTCCACACACCTCCCTCCATCCATCCGTACATCACCATGCTCGTATCGGGAAGGATGTCAGATCTGACTCTCTCAACGAAGAATAGAAGAAGCGTATCTCCGGAGGAGGATAAAACGGGATTTCCTTGAATGCTGTCACTTCTGTAAACTGCACTATCTATCCACGTTGTCCCTCCGTCAAAGCTGTAGGAGACGTATACGTTGCACCTCCCTGTGTCGCTGCGGTCGTTCCCATAGACGTAGGCAACCGCAAGACCGTTTATACCAAAGGCCGATATGCTCTTGAGCCGCTTCGTGAAGCCATTAAACGGAACGTTGCATTGCTTATACAGAGGTCTCCTGTAGAACCGTGCTGCCACACCCGGTACCTCGTTCCACGTCGTGCCACTGTCCGTGGAGTAGAGGACGTGGATGTAAACGGAGTCTAAATCAGTTTTCTCCTCAACTACAAGGTAATACACACCATCGTGATAGGCGAAATATGGAATATTGAAAATTGAACGGCGACGACCAACAGATTTCCTGATCACCCAATCACCCGGCGCACCGTGGTTGTCGTTGGTAAGGATGAAAACGGTGTCCTCCTTCATCCACGCCCCTATCACCCTGCTACTGCTTAAAACTCCCATCACCCACGGTTTGTCCCTCCTCCTCGGGCTGTACTCGTGCATGTTGTAACAGTACCAGCTGCCTGACAGATGGGGATCGGAGAACGCCATGCAGAATACTATCATGTTTGAATCCCTTCGTGACGTGTCCTTGAGGCTTACCATTCCTATCAGGTAGAATCCGTTCGGATTATCTCCCATTATGCTGACAGAGGGGTCAACTATCGCATACCTGCTCGTGTCCATTACCCACCCGTCATCAAATGTGCCTATCAGGTCCTTTACGTGAAGCCAATTTGTACCTCTGGTGGTATCAACGAAGATGCTTATCGTCCAGAACTTATTAGGCCAGTTTCTGTTTAGTACTGCTGCCACTAAATAGCCATCGTTAAGTGCGAGGTCTCCTTCAAGGTAACTCTGGTAGCAGTAGTTGGGTATATCGCTGTTTATACGTGTAGAGAAGAAGGAGACCGCTAACGGCAGCACGTTTCACCTCCTACCTCACGAGATATATCGGGCTTAGTTCTATCTCGTACCCGCAGGTACGCAAAAGTATGGGCCTTTTACTTACCCCGGTGTATCGCTTCCACGTTCAGTTCTACCTTCACCTTCCTGCCCACGACCAGACCCCCCGTCTCCATCTTCTTGTTCCACCTTATACCGAAGTCGTACCGGTCTATGGTGAAACTGGCCTCAACGCCTATGCGAAGGTTTCCCCACGGATCCTTAACGGGTCCGTACCACTTGAAGGGGAAGGATACCGTCTTCGTTATGCCCTTGATCGTGAGGTCGGCGTCCGCCCACCACTCGCCCCCCTTCTTATAAATTCTCTTCACCACCATCTTCATCCGGGGGTACTTCTGGACGTCAAAGAAGTCGGAGTCCCTCAGGTGGTCGTCCCTCTTCTTGTTTCGGGTGTCTATGCTGGCGACGTCCACCCAGCCTTCGGCCCGGCTCTTGGTTATGTCGGAGGTATCCAGATCTATCCAGCCGTCAAAGTTGTGGAAGGTCCCAACGACGGTCGTGACCATCATGTGGCGCACCTTGAAGTTTATGGACGTGTGGGCCTTGTCCACCTTAAATCGGATGGCCTCCGCCCTCAGAGAAACAAAGGGAAGTGCCGTTACTATCAGGACGATCGTTAACCTCAGCATAGACAGTGATTGTAAAGGGGAAACTACCTATCCCAGCCGAGACCCCACTTCGGCCTTACCCATAGGGAGGTGTTCCGGGCGTGGGATTTGAAGGGGTAGACGTCCATATCCGTTCCGAGATCAAGGAAGATCCCTATGCCCCCCATCTCTCTCTGTACGTTTGCCCCTCCGAAGGATATGTCCTCCTCCCTCGCCGAATAGTTGTCCTTTCCGTCTCCGTCCACGAAGATACCCACGGAGTTGGTCAGGCCCACACCGAACCCCCCGCTGGTGTAGTAAGTGTCGTTCCCGGTTGAGTCGTAGAAGAAGCCTACGGACAGGTCGTGTCCCTCCCCGATGCTGGGGCCGTAGTAGGCGTAGTAGAGGTCGTCCCCGTCCTTATCTACGAGGCCACCGACGGAGAGGTGAATCCCCGCTCCCTGACAGTACTCGGCACAGGTGTACCTGTCGTCCCCTCCCCCGTCGTAAAGGGCGCCGAGACCGTACCAGTAGGAGACCCCCTGAGCGTACGTCCCGGCCGAATAGTGGTCGTTTCCGGAGGCGTCGGCCAGTATGCCCACACCGCCACCGAACCGGTCCCTCCACCCTATGGAGAAGCCCTGACCCATGGCCTGCCTCTGCCTGAGGAATAGGGGTTTGTGGATGGGACCGTAGCCGAGGGTGTAGACGTCGTTCCCACCGTGGTCGGAGAGGATACCGACGCCGTACGTCCCTGCGAACCCCTGACCGTATATTACGGCCTTGTAGATGTCGTTCCCGCCTCCGTCCATGAGGTACCCCCCTCCGAAGGTTCCGGCACCGAGGGAGTGGAAACCGCCGGAGTAGTAATCGTCCCCCTCCCGATCGTAGAGGAGTCCGAAACCTCCCAGACCTACACCGCCACACGTCCCCTTACAGACGTAGACGTCGTTTCCTGCGTAATCGTAGAGGACGGATATTCCCAGAATACCGGCTGCGAACTCCCCGGAGTACCTGTCTTCCCCGGAGAGGTCCACTATCAGGACGGGCGCCCTCGTGAGGAGGTAGTCGTCGTCCCCGCCGAAGTCGTATATGGCCACATACTCCCCCCGGTACGTGTTGTTCCCCTTACCCCCTATCGCCACCTTCCCGAAGCCCGTGACGTACTCGTACTGGAAGTCCCCCTCCATCCGGGGAACCGACGAGGTATCAAAGTTAAGAACGCAAACGAGAGCGTTCAACAGGAGGTTGTAATCCACCGAATCCGAAAGTGTGCGCACCTGTGCGTGGGTAAGGGAGTCCCCCTCCGGTGAGTCGGGATCCCACGTGGCGATCAATCTGGCCCTCAGGGTATCCCTCTCCCTTTCCTTGAGCTTTACGAAGGCCCTGTTGGTAAAGTAGTCCACGCAGTGAAGTGTTTCAACTATGCCCCTTATTACCGTATCCTTCACCGTAAATCGGGTCCTCATCCGTACGGGCTTGAACCTGACAGGCCAGAAGGTGGAAGGGATATTTCTGGGGTTAAGGGAAGCGTAGGACGGAAGGGAATCCACGGACCACTTCACGAAACTCAGGGGATCCGATAGAAAGCGGAGAACGGGCCGGGGTTTCAGTACAGTCCGCGTGGAGAGGTCCTTGTCAAACGTGAGATCCTTCCGGGTCAACCCCCCGTAAAACAGAAGGGAATCAATAAAGGACATAAACCACATTTATTCCCCTATTCTAAGGTGGCGTACTACATGCGGAAGCTCACGCTTCCGAGGAAGGAGTACCCGAAGTCCAGATGGTAGGACGTACCGAAGGAGAACTTCCCTCTGCCGTGGTTGTAGGAGAGTCCGAGCCGTCCCTTCCCTTCAACGAGACCCGCATAAACGTCCATCCTCCAGAAAGAAGCCCTTAAAGATAAGAAACCGTCCCGCAGAGGTGAGAACCCGCGCCCGTCCGGTGAGTACTCCCCGCCAAATAAGAGGTACGTGGACCCGTAAACCTTAACCCTTGCCCGGAGGTCCACGAGAGGAAGGGCGAACTCCCGCCTGCCGGTACTCCATACGACCGGAGACGTGGCCGCGTTTTTAATGCCGGCGTACAGGTCAAGGAGACTGAGAGGCGAGTAAAGGAACGCAACGTCTATCCCACCCCCCACACCGCTGCCGTACTTCCCCGCCCCCGCGTAGATAAACTTAACGGCTGCCGCAACCTTCAACGTCTTACCGAAGGGTTTAAACGCACCGACCCTCCCCTCGTACGCCCCGAACCTCACCCGATCCACCACCTCCGGTACGTTGTCCTCAGAGGGGGGAGCAGTCGTGTCCGGAAGGGTGGTTATAAGGATCTCTCCCGAACGGTAGACCTTCAGATGGAAGGAGAAGGGTAAGTACCCTACGCTTATCCCTCCGTAAACGTCCCCCGGTACCGTACCCGTGGCCAGACCGACCCCTACCCCTCTTTCCGGGGACAGAACGTTGAACGGGGACTGATAGAACACCTCACTCCTTGAAACGTACTCCTCAACGTTGTAGGCGAAGTTCAGGAACTCAAGGGCGAACATATTCCCCGTTATTCTAAGGCAGAGAAGATGCGATCTTCTCCTTAATCCTCTTTAGATCCAGCTTCTCTCCGTCCCCTCTGTAAACTATCCTTCCGTCCGGGGTTACGACGTGGACGTAGTCCGTATGGGTCAGGAAGTAGACCGTGTCCCCGTTGGGAGCTATCTCCGTCTTTCCCTTTACGGCTATCACACCCACGTCCTTTATGAACCTGCGGACCTCCTCCGGATCTCCGGTAAGGAAGATCCAGCCCGACGAGCCTATACCGTACATACTCGCATACTTCCGCAGTACCTCAGGCCTATCCCTCTCCGGATCTATGCTCACGGACAGGAAGAGGACCTTTTCCCTCACGCTGTCGGGGAGGCTGGAGTGGAGTTTTTTGAGGTTGGCCATCGTAAGGGGACAGGCGTCCGGGCAGTGGGTATAGAAGTAACTCACGACGAGGGTACGTCCACTCAGGGAGTCAAGGGCAACCGTATCCCCCCACCGGTTGATGAAGGTATAACCCTTTCCGTACGGGAACCTCTCCGCTCCCCTCTGGCATGCGAGAAGCAGTAAGGAAAAGAACAACCACCGCCTTAACGCCATCTATCCATCAAATCTAAGGCCGTACCTTAACCTTTCCCTTCCCCTTTATGGAAAAGGTAAGCCTTTATGAAATCGTCCAGTTCGCCGTCAAGAACGGCCTCGGCGTTGGAGGTCTCGTACCCGGTACGGTGATCCTTGACCAGCTTGTAGGGGTAGAGGACGTAGGACCTTATCTGGTGTCCCCACTCTATGGAGGACTTGGGTCCGGCCAGCTCCTGAAGTTTCTCCTCCTGCTTCTTCCGGTAGTACTCGTACAGGCGGGCCTTTAAAACCCGCATGGCGTTCTCCCTGTTCTGGTGCTGGGACCTCTCGCTCCTCATTACGACGGTTATTCCCGTAGGTATGTGGGTTATGCGGACGGCCGATTCCGTCTTGTTCACGTGCTGGCCACCGGCACCGCTGGATCTGAAGGTCTCAATCTTCAACTCGTCCGGCTTTATCTCTACCTCAACGTCCTTCATCTCCGGGAGTACGCCCACGGCTGCGAAGGAGGTATGTCGGCGGTTGCTGGCGTCAAACGGGGAAATGCGTACCAGACGATGTACCCCCTTCTCTCCCTTCAGGTATCCGTAGGCGTAGGGTCCCTGAATCATCAGGGTCGCAGACTTTATCCCCGCCTCCTCACCCCTCTGGTAGTCAAGGACGCTCACCCTGTACCCCCTCCTCTCGGCCCATCGCACGTACATACGCATAAGCATCTCCGCCCAATCCTGACTCTCCGTCCCCCCTGCTCCGGGGTGGATCTCAAGGATAGCGTTCTGGTAATCCTCCTCGTTCTGAAAGAGCAGCTTTATCTGGAAATCCTCTATGGCCCTTTTCAGGTCCTCGTACTCCCTGCTCACCTCTTCGGCCACCTCCGGATCCTCCTCGGCCAGTTCGTAGACCTCCTTCAGGTAGTCTAACCTCTCCCCTATCTCCCTGAAGGTCTTCAGTCTCTCCTTCAGGACGGAAAGCTCCTGCATCACCCTGCTCGCCCTCTTCTGATCCGACCAGAAGTCCGGTTTCAGGGACTCCTCTTCCAGCTCCTTTATCCGGCTGACGAGGACATCCTCGTCAAAGATACCCCCTTATTTTCTCGTACTCCCTGACGAGATCCTCTATGTGCGACAGCAGAACCATAGGTGGCAATTTTAAAGGGGAAGATTCCTGCCCGGTTCCGCTACTCCCCGTGGGGATGGCCGAAGTACTTGCTCAGGAGGTCGTAGATTTTCCGGGGGTCGTGCTTCGGTACGGGATAGGTTACGGTTGTGGTCGTATCACGGTTCCATGATACGGTGTCGGAGACTGTGGCTACTGCGAAGTACTGTCCCTTCGCCCCCTTCACGTTGTCACCCTCGCCACTCCACGGTGCTGACACGAACGAGAGGAGAAAATAGGCGTGGGTGTGCTCTATAGGAACGGGATAGGGGGAACACGCCCTGGGTACGTACACCTTAACCGTGTTCATCTCAAGGTCGGAGATGAGGGTGTCGTACTCACCGGACTCAAAGTTCCATCCGGTATCTCTGCAGGTAATGCTGACATGGAACAGTACGAAGTCCACCTTCTCCGGATCGGGCGATTCCCACGATACGACCATATGCTGGGAATCTATGCTCACGAGAGTGAGTTTCGGGACGGGAGGTACCTCGTTTATGGCCGAAGCCTCTCTGTCACTTCCGTTCAGATCTTTGAACTGCAGGTTCAATTCTACCTCCTGCCCTGACGATATGGGTGGAACGGAGTCCCACACGAAGTATCCGTCCATCCACGCGCTGTATATATCTACGGGATACCCGTTTATGCTCACCTGAGGCGTGTCGTACGGGGATATACCGAACATCCAGACGACGTGTTCCGTTGAAGTATCGTACCTGCCCGCACGGTATTCGCTAACCGCCCGAATGAGGATCGTCGGTACATCCTTCCTGCATCCCCATCCTGCGATCACGAAGAGAACCGTGAGGATAACTATCCGCCTCATGGTACATAATTTTAGCGCGGGTTTTAATACATTTCGGCAAAACAACCGCATATCAATTTCGTATGAATAGGATGCGTGGCAAACAACCACCTCCTTCCGGGGTCACTTTTTACGCAACCACGAAGTGGGATATTACCGCCCTAACCTGTTTCTCACCCTTCTCGCGGCCTCCCTCGCCTTTACGAAGGTGGGGTCGTATTCGGAGGCTCTCTGGAAATGCATCAGGGCGTCTTCCAGTCTATCCTGAGCGAAGGCCTCAAGACCGGCGTTGTATTCCCTGAGCGCCCTTTCCCTGTCCTTCGGCGTTATCTTCCTCCTGTACCTGCGCCTTTTGAGCTTTTTAACTACCTTTACCACAACGACCGTATCCTTCTCCACGGTTTTTACCGTATCGTAAACGGTGTCTATCCTCACGATCTCCACCACTTTAACCTTCATGTTGGCCATATTATGGACGTTCATGGCGTCGTAGATTGAGGCCGAAGCGCACCCCAGAGAGGATACTGAAAAGGCGGCGGCCGACAGGGGATCAAACGACTCGTCCTCCCTCTTGACGTAGGAAGATCCGATCAGGATGGCACAGGAGGCCGACTTAATACAGCATGAAACGGCGCCTCCCACGTACTCTCCGTACACGAAGCGGGCTATGGTCGTGGAGCTGGCGAAAAGGAAAGCCCCAAGTGAGAGTAAGGCCCCTCCGATGAGCTGACCCTGCGCGTCCTCGGACGATAGGGCCATAACCGTTCCCGTGCCGAACATTATGGCCGACAGGGCGGACGACCCGATCATGGCATAATAGGGGAGTTTGTTGGGTTTACGGACGAATACGCTGTCTTCAATACCGGAGACAAAAAGGAGGGTCAACATATGGAGATTATAAGGAAGTTCGCGGCTTTTTTCGTGGCAGGTCAGAAGTATCTATACCGTACTTGCTCAGGTAGGCCCTTACGAGAAGTTTGAAGAACTTCGTATGTTTCCCGTCCATCAGCTTAAGATGAACCAGCTCGTGTACTATCACCTCGTGGCGGAATCGGGCGGGTTGTTTGAGCAGCTCGCTGTTTAAGGTGAGCCTCCCCCTCGTTGAGACGCTCGCCCACTTGCGTTTCATCGGCCTTACGTGTATCTCCCTCAGCCTGTCCTCAACCCCTATTCTCCTCGCCCATGTCCAGACCTCGGCGATGAGAACATCCCGCATTACGTCATCCCTCATATCTCTCATCCTCTATCCTCCTAAGTAATCTGAGTATGTCGTTCGTCCACGGCACGACGTCCTTTATTCCGGCCCCAAGGAGGATTTTGTAAATCCTCTTCCTAAGTCTCCCCTCCTGTGTGGAGCTCCTGCCCCAATAAGGGAACTCCTTCAGGGCTTCGTCTATACCGGTGGCCAGTTTTTCGGAGGTTTCTGGATCCATTTCCTTCTGCACGCGCATCCACCACTTTACGGCGAAGGCCTTGCCGGAGAGATGGGTTTCCTTCATCTGTCTCCGGGCCTCCTTTATTTCCCTTACGAGCCTTTCCAGTTCCTTCAGGGCCTGCCTGCTGTTTATCTGTCTCTCCTCAAAGGCTTTCCTTATCCTCTCCGCCCTCTCTCCTATGGGAATGAGGTAGGGTTCTTCCCTCCCTTCCTGTGCCACCAGCCGGGCTATGGTGTTCAGGAGGTTGAACATCCTTACGGTTTCGGGTGTGTGTCTTGCCGCAAGGAGGGTCTCAAGCGTTTCGGGGGTTATCTCGTAGGTTTCGTTCAAAAAGTTAAGCTTTGACGTGTGGGTGTTCCTCTGTACTATCTCAGCCGTTTTCCTGAGGAAGGATTTACTGACGTCAACCTTCGGATCGTAGGCGTTTCTGAGTACCCTGTACATCTCCGCCAGTTTCCTGTAGTCCTCTATGAAAGGGCGCAGGAAAGGGTCCGGGGATATTACCTCGTAGAGTTCCTGAAGTTCGCGGAAGAACCTGTAAAACTCCTCCCTCTTATCCCTGTCCCGAAACCTCTCCAACAGGGCATCGGCCATCCTGTCGGCGCTCCCCACGTTGAGAAAACTCAGGTATTCCGTTTTTCCGGCCCGTATCAGCTCCGCGAAGCGCTCCTTCAGGACGTCAATCCCCTCCACGACCCCCTTTATGTCCTCGGAGTCAAAGGTCAGCGCCCTCTCAAGGTTGTCAAATATGCCGACGAAGTCTATTATCAGGCCGTTGGTCTTCTTGCGGCCGCTTTCGTCCTCGTAAGGGCGGTTCACTCTGGCGATGGCCTGAAGGAGGACGTGGTCCCGCATGGGTTTGTCAAGGTACATGGCGTAGAGGATAGGGGCGTCGTAGCCGGTCAGGAGTTTTTCCGTGACGATGAGGATCTTAGGGTTTTCGTCGGGTTTCCTGAAGGCCTTCCTTATGCGGGTCTCCTCCTCGTCGTTCAGGTGGTAGCGCTTCAGATGGGGAGGGTCGTTGTGGCCCCGGCTTATCACGACCTCGCTGTATTCAGGGGGCAGGTACCTGTCCAGAGCCTCCTTGTAGAGGACACACGCCTCCCTATCCACGGCCACAAGGAAGGCCTTGTACCCCATAGGTTCAACGTTGTTTTTGAAGTGATCGGCGACGAAACGGGCGATCTTATCCACCCTCTCGCTGTTCTTCAGCATGTTTTTGAGCCTGACAGCCCTATCCAATACCCGGTTTATCTCCTCAATGTCGGCCACCCCCTCAAGGGCAGCGGCCTCCCAGAACTCCTTTTCCATGGTCACCCTGTCAACTACGAGGTCGTTCGGTGCCATCTGGTAGTAGAGGGGAACGGTCGTCCCGTCCTCTATGGACTCCTTTATGGAGTACTTGTCAAGGTAACCCCTCGGAGGGTCGTCTGCTCCGAAGACCTTGAAGGTACCCTTCCCCTTGCTCGTCTTGTCTATCGGCGTGCCGGTGAATCCTATAAACGTGGCGTTGGGGAGCGCCCCCATAAGGTAGTTTCCGAGGTCCCCGCCCGTTGATCTGTGGGCCTCGTCTATCAGGACGATTATGTTGGAGCGGGTGTTTAGATTGGCGTCCGCTTTATCAAACTTATGGATCATGGAAACTATCAGGCCGCGGGTGTCACTCTTGAGGAGTTCCCGCAGGTGTCTTTTGCTCTTCGCAACGTGAAGGTTGCCGAAGCCCACGGCCTCAAGGTTCTGGAAGAGCTGTTGCTGGAGTTCGTTCCTGTCCACTATCATGAGGACGGTGGGGTTCTCAAATCTCGGGTCCTCCAGTATCAACCTCGCAATTGTTATCATGGTGTAGGTCTTACCGGAACCCTGCGTGTGCCATACGAGGCCGCGCCGTTTTATGGGGTCTCTTGCCCTGCCTATAACCTTCCTCACAGCCCGCATCTGGTGGGGTCTCAGAACGACTTTGGAGAGTTCCCCGTCTCTGCGTACGAACAGGATATAATCTCTCAGGACCTTCAGGACCCTCTGCGGAGATATAAAGGTTTTTACGAGGGTCTCAAAGTCCCCGGCCTGCTCATCTTTGTAATTGAACAGCGCCTTTCTGGATAGGTTCCACGTGGGTCCGTAGAAGAACCGGACCCGGTTCGTCAGGGCATATATCTGGCTCTGAACCATGAGTTCGGGGCCCTCTTCGTGGTACCTGCGTATCTGGTCGTGGGCCTCCGGTATCCCCTCCATCTTCGTGGGTGATTTGGCCTCAAGGATTATTACGGGTATGCCGTTGATGAGGAAGACGACGTCAGGCCGTATTACGGCCGCACCACTGACAAAACGGAACTCCTCCGTAACGTGGAACGTGTTGTTGCGTGGATTTTTGAAGTCAACGAGACGGACGTTCTTCTCCCTTTTCTCCACCTCAACGAAAACGGTTTTAAGGCCCTTCAGGTACTCCCACGCCTCGTAATTCCCCTCTATGTTGAGCTTCACCCTTACGAGCCTGTCTATTACCTCTTCGGCCTTTGTCCTGTTCGTTATGGTAGTGGGGTTGAGTCTCTGAAGCTGCTCTATCAGGATGCTCCGCAGTACGGGGCTGCTCTCCCCTCCCCTCAGTCTCAGGGCCTCGTCCGGAGGAAGGTACTCCCAACCCACCTCTTGAGCGTGCTGTATTATCGGGTTCTGAACGGTGTGGCGTTCGGAGAACATCACAGGAAGATATTATATACGATTTGAGCGACCATAAATATTGCCGTAACCAAATACATACAGGCAAAAATTTTGGGAATTAGTGCCTCATAAGAGGTAAACGGCTTATAAATTTTGGGATGTTTCCCTTGTTTTAATATTTCCCATTCCGCGGTATATGGCTTCACTGGTAGATAATTTTCTAAAGCATGTATAACCTTAAATTTGCCGCTATTCATTCGTTTATATGAATTTATAAGATCCCCCCATAGCATTGCTATTGCGAATCCTACTAATGAAGCGGGGATTATGAAAAGTGCATTTGATGTTTTAAAGGAATACATTATCACCCCGAGAATGGCTGAGTTGATAGTTATGAATAAATTATTCGTCTTATGCCGTCTTTCGCTTATATTGTCCGTCATTTTTACATAAAGTTTATAAATTTCTAATAGATGATCTTCATATTTATTACCATATCTCTCTTTTTCCAAACCCCTTATAAAATTCGAAAGTTCCAACTCCTTATGCATTTGCCCATTTTCGTATTGCTCTAACTATAGATTCTGTATTCCATCCAACAATCTCATTAGCGTTTTCCCTTACTTTTCTGGATATTTTAATCTGACCTCTTGGAACTATTGCAATAATTGGTTTAGGAATTGCAAATTCTTTCTTCGCTATTAATATTTCCTTCTGTATCCATTTACTGTATGTTGCATATACTCCAGCCAAAACTAAAACCACATGGCATGATTTCATCTGGTTCTTTATGGCTTCATAAAGTTCTCTATCACTACCGGAGGTATGAATAGGATCATCTGGGGGAACAGAATAATCCTTAAATTTAAAATATTTACGCTTTTGTAGGAGATTTATTAATCTCCTATAATGATCCTCATATGTCCATGAATGGCTGATAAACAGGTTATACGTCTTTACCATTTTTTGCCTCCTTTAGGTAGATATTATAAGCCCGGATGAACGTCAAGTGGGCAGCTCTCAACCCTCCACCTGAATATTTCATGCTGGACCTCCACAGCCGAACGGTTATCCTTTATGACACCCGCCCACTCCCACGAGAATTCAGCTCTCTTATCCCCTTCAACGAACTTCAAAAATCTTCTAAAGGCGATAAAATAATGCTGTACAAGTGATTTGAAAGTATCCTTCGCCTCCATCAAAACGTTCTCTTTTATGCTGATTTTATTTTCCATCCAGAACATAAAAACGAAGAGTAAAACCTCAACCTTAAGGGACAGATTTATAGAGTCTTTTAGACTCTCCGCTATCTCCGGTCTGTAGATCAAGATAATCGCCCAAACGGGATGTGAAAACATGGAACGCATAAAATCCGGGTACGTTATACTTTTGAAGTCAAAACTTTTGAATTCTTCAGGTGATTCGTTCAAGACCGTACGGATTAGTTTGGATGAGGATTTAACGATCGGTACCAGATAGTTTTCAACATAGGGGAACATATCTATAAGCTGCGGATGGTCTTTGAACCCCTCACCAATCCGTTCTATTCCCTCAACTATATCCACTCCCTCCCATTCTTCTGCAAGTTTAGAAAGGACAAGGAACCTTATCTGAAGCAAGGTCGTTAATATTTCCTTATCCTCCAACATCTCTGACACATCTTCGTGGCTCTCAACCAGCTCCCTGAACCTCTCAATCAACTCCCTCCCCTTCTCGTCTTCCATCTCCTCAATCATCCCCGGCGCCAAAATCTCCAACATAGGCACGTTTATTTTACAGCCGAACCGTCCCCCTCAAACTGCTTGACGAACTCCTTTGGCAGACGCCTTCGGGCCGTTAAGAGGTCGTGGAGGAGGGTTTTAAAGAGCGTATCTAACGCTTCCACCTTCTTCCTCTCAGCCTCTATTTTGTCATCCACGGCCTTCAGAATTTCGGCTATGTGTTTCTGCTCGTGGAGAGGAGGGAGGGGGATGGGGAGAGAAATTAAAAGTGACTTTGGAAGTCTTTGCCGTCCCGTCGTTCCTTCCATCTTACTCGATAGATTTTGGCGAACTTTTGGATACTTCAGATAATATGCTAGATAAAACAAATTCAAAGAGCTTTTTTCGTCTGTCCATATTGGAAAAACTTCTGTCGTAGCGTAACCCCATTCTCCGGGAATACTCTTAACTATTCCCTGTTTTCCGTTCTCAAAACTCGGTGTTATTCGTGCTACCAGTAAATCCCCTTCTTTTACCAAAACCCCACTTTTAACGTCCTCCCTGCGTCTCATCTCCCACCGCTCTATAAACATAAATTCATCAGGGATAAGACTCATAGGAATGAATGGAATACTATCCCCACTTAACTTTACCCCTTTGTGTCCGATCTTTACCACCTCCCCCAACCGCACCACCTCCCAATGTTCCGGGATCTTTCCGACTTCCGTTTCCTTCAACTTCACCTTATCAACCTCGTCAAGAGGCACGGGGCCGTAGGTGAATAGGTGCCTCATCAAAGACTTCTTGAGTTCCTTGAGAGCCTTTATAACGTTTTCGGTCTTCTCCTTCGCCTCCTGCACAGCCCTTAAGACGTAGGCGATGGCCCTCTGCTCCGGTAGAGGGGGGAGGGGGAAAAGAACTTTCAGAAAATCTTGGGGCTTTAGATTTTTTCTCCTGTGGACGACGTTGGAAGCAAAACGCATGTACTGGGAAATCATAAAAGGTTGTTTAACTAACCAGTTAAGAAAATCTAGATCTACATCCTTGCGAACTATATCCCACACGTGATAAGCCGGACTCACTGCTCCGATGGGATAATTAGAAACCGCAAGAACACCTTCATTGATGGGAAATCCATATACAAGTTACCCCTTTAACACCACTTTATAATTACTTATATCGCGTCCTGCCACCCTTTTTTTAAATTTTTTAAACTGGGGTATCAATCCGTCGTATCTAGTAATGGAGAGTATAATACCCTTAAAACTTTGCTCTAAATCCTTTACACGTAGTGAGCTTTTCCTAAACAAATCAGCCCCTTTGACCACCTCCCACTCCTCCGGCAAAGGCCCTAACTCTGTCATTCTGTGGCCGGGAGGGAAATTGTTAGATTTAATCATTTTTGTTCTGTTCATGTTGTGTTCCTGTTTTAACTAAATGTTTTATCTTGTCAATCATATTTTTTATGTATGTCCATCCCTCGTGATCCCGGTCCGGATCCAATCTCCGTACCGCTTCTCTTGCTATAAATGGTTTACCTGTAGATCCTTCATCTTTTGCTTTCTTTTCTAATTCTCTATAATTCGGGAAATATTGCCTCATAGCATTTTCAAAATTTTTCCCAAATATAGTAAACTTATCCTCTACAATCCAGTCATTGGCTGATATCAAATCGCCAATTTCATTTTCGTCGTTTATTCCTACTGAACGCAAAACATCTTTACGTTTTATTCCTTGCTTGTCATCTGTTATATCGTTGTCAAAAATAATATATGTAGGTATACCGTAAGAAGTAAAAAATCTATACCATTTAGCAAGATTTCCCTTGCCGCCTACACTTATTATAGCAATACCTTCTTTTTCCAATTGAAAGTACTGCTTTTCAAAAAGTTCTGGCAATGCAAATACTTCAGTAGGCCCTTCTACAAGTATTATAGCACGTGCGAAAAAACCTGAAAGAATTTCAGGGGATGCATGAACACTGTAATACGGGATTACCGTGTCTTCATTAACCTTATCGGAAGGAGCCCCTAATTTTATAAGACTGTTGGACAGATCTTTGCGGGTTAACTGTCGGGTCCTTGTAGCACCGTTCTCCTTATATACAAGGACTAATCCTTCCAAGTTTTCTATTGATAGAAATTCAGGGCTATGGGTTGTTATGAGTATTTGGAGTCCCTCCTGAGCTCTGCTGCGGAGCTTTTTGGCAAGCCATTTTTGTGCAAGCGGATGCAAATGGGCTTCAGGTTCTTCAATAATTAGCAGTATTCCACCGTGAAAGGCTTTTGCATAAGAGTATGCAAGTGTTAGAGCCAAAATTTGTTGTTCACCAGTCCCCATCTCTTCCAGAGAAACAACAGTCTCCCCTTCTATGGCTTGTAGTTTTAATGCATGAAAGTAATTTGCTGGATTATAAGCTTCAAAATCCACTTCAAGACGATGCTGCATTCCATCAATCATATCATTAAACTCTGTTTGTAAATCATCAACAAATTGTTTGAATGGGGATATCTTGAGAAATTCTTCTTTAATTTGTTCGAATAATCCATTAAGGTTATTTACTACCTCATTGTGTTCTTTTAAATGTTTATGGAACCTTCTCATAATTCTACTAAGCAATGTCCATTTAGAAGAATAGCTCAGGTGATAAGAGAGGTTTCTTTCTGCTTCAACCACAACTGCAATGCAGTCTTCTCTATCTTCATTTCTAATATATCTTGCTTCTCCGTGACTGATTCCTTTATAATACACCGGAATATCTTCTAATGGATTGTATCGCCATATGATAGCTTCAAACTTCCCTGCAAGAGGAGGATCAAATTTTGCGCTAATTTCAATCGTATTACTCCTATCTCTACCGAAAAATTCAAAATCTTCAGGGTCGTAATTACCTGGCCAGACAGGCCCCAGAAGTAACCGTATCGCTTTGACTATATTAGATTTTCCGGCATTATTTTCTCCTATTAATACTACATGACCTGTTTCAGGAAAAACTATTTTCACAGGATCCTTAATAGAACGGTATCCCGAAATTCTTATTTCCCTAATCCTACCCATTCTCCCCCTCCATCCTAACCCCCAGTACCCTCAACACCTCCCACAACCTCCTGTCCGCCTCCCTCCTCTCGTCCTCCACGATCTGCAGGGCCACATCCCGGCTCCCGTACTCCATCGCCAGGGCCTTTATCTCGTCCTCAAAGACGTCCGAAAGGCGCTTGAGGAAAATGAGTGGCAGTATGTAGTCCTTGAACTTCGGGGCGTCAATCGGCCCCCTTATCACCGAGGCGGCTTCCCACAACCAGTTTTCAAGCGTCTTTATGCTCAACGCCATAGAGCCGGAGGGTATTATAAGAGGGAGCAGAACCCCTCACCTTATGCCCGCAGTCATCATATCAAGGAGGCGGGCTATGGTACGCTTCATCTCCCTCCTGTCCACCACCAGGTCCACCTGCCCATGCTCCAGCTGGAACTCGCTCCTCTGGAATCCGGGAGGGAGGTCCTGCCCTATGGTCTGCTTTATCACCCTCGGCCCGGCAAAACCAATAAGGGCGTTCGGTTCTGCTATTATCACGTCCCCTAACGCCGCAAAGCTGGCCATAACACCGCCCATGGTCGGGTCCCCGAGGACGGTTATGTACGGAACCCCTCTCTCCTCCAGTTGTATGACCCCCACGGTGGTCTTCACCATCTGCATTAACGAAAATATCCCCTCGTGCATCCTCGCCCCGCCCCCGGAGAAGAGGACGGCTATGAGAGGTACGCGTTTACGTCGGGACTCCCTTGCCGCTCTGTAGAACTTCTCCCCGAAGACCGACCCCATTGACCCCCCAAGGAAGGCGAAGTCCGTGAAGAACCCCACCACCTTCCTACCGAATATGTGTCCTATCCCGGCCACGCTGCTGTCTTTGAGGCCGTACAGCCTCTCGTACTTGCGCATCTTATCCTTGTATCCGGGGAAGTTCAGGGGGTCCGCGGAGACGAGGTTCGCCCCGATCTCCTTCTCTATGCCCTCGTCAAAGAGGAGGTTGGCGTACTCGTACGCCCCTATACGGAAGTGATAGCCGCACTTCGGACACACCTTGGCGTTGGCCGTCAGGTCCGGGTTCGGGAGGATGCTCCCGCAGGAGGGACACTTTACCCAGAAGTCGTCCGGTATGCTTATCCGGGACTTCTTTTTCGGGGGTGGTACCTTCTTCTTTTTCCTGCGGAAGAACATCAGGCCACCTCCACGCCCTCGTACACGATCTTCTTCCAGAGCGTACCTACCTCCCTGACCCTGTCGGCCACGTACTCCTTTATGTCCTGAAGCTCCGTATCCGTCACCCCACCCCACACCCTCGTATGGACGAGCTGGGGTTCGTTGATGGGCCTCCCGATCTGGGAGACGAGGTAGATGTAAACGTTCTCAACGGCCGGGAACCTCTCCACCACCTCCCTCGCTATCATGTTGGCGGCTACGTTGTATATCTTCCCCACGTGGGAGACGGGGTTTTTGCCGGCCGCGGCCTCAAGGGTCATGGGTCTGTAGGGGGTTATGAGGCCGTTCACACGGTTCCCCCTTCCCACCTGACCGTCGTCCCCCGCCTCAGCGCTGGTGCCGGTTACGGTTATGTAAACCGACCCCCTCCCGTAGTCGTCGGCCACGTTGATCTCAACCGACAGGGGGTAATCCCCAAGTATCTCCTTGGCGCGTACGTACACGTCGTTCTGGACCCTCGTCTTCAGTTCCCTGTAGTGTTTGACGTCCTTCACGTACCTGTCAACGAAGGCGAGGGCCACGGTGATCCGGTAGGTCTTGAGGTCCCTCACCACCATCACCTTTATGTCCTCTCCCACGAAGGGGTTGTCAGATTTGTACTGGGGTGAATTAAGGAAACGTTCCACCTCGTAGGCCAGCTTTTCGGCCTTCGTCAAAGGGTAGAAGCCAACGCCGAAGGACGTGTCGTTGGCAAGGGGAACCCCACCCTCCCTCTCAAAGAGGTCGGTGAGGTCCTCGCTTCCGGCCCGCGCCTTCAGGTATAGGTTGATGTGCCGGTCAACGTCAAGGTGGGGGAGGTTCCTGCGGAGCCACTCCTTCGTCGTCTCGTAGTAGATCTCCTCTATCTCCTTACGGAACTCCTCCCCCCTGTACCGGTAGGTTGCTCTCCCCACGAGGGTGAACTCTATAGGTTCCTTTATCTCCCCTCCTCCGAATCTGGGTGAGGCCTCCCCGCCAACGAGGATGGCCTTGTCAAGGTTGTGATGCAGTATCTTCCCGAACCTGCCGATGTAAAAACGGGAAAGGGCCCTGCTGTACTCCTCCGCGAGGCTGTCGCATATGGTGTCAGGGTGTCCCGTACCCTTACGCTCCACTATCTCAAAGTCTCCCATGAAGGGTGCCGTCTCCAGATCTATCCTGACCATTTTGACCTGCTATTCTACACGAGAGAGAAGCGTTAGAAGACTCCCCCTTTTGCCCTCGCCTACCCCTTGACGACTATTACGGGCCTGTTCCTCGCCACTATCTTTGATAGGCCGGCGCCCTCCACCACCTTAACCACCTCCTCCGCATCCTTGTAAGCCTCCGGCACCTCCTCAAGGATCGTCGCCCTGCTGCTCGCTCTGATTATTATCCCCCTCTCCTGAAGTCTCCTCTTAACCTCTCCAACGCTGAACAGTTTCTTTGCTTTACGTCTGGAGAGGACCCTTCCGGCACCGTGGCACGTGGATCCGAAACTCTTTTCCATAGAACCGGGCATACCCACCAGGACGAAGGAGTACCGGCCCATATCCCCCGGTATTATCACGGGCTGGCCCACGTCCCTGTAGGCCTCCGGTATCTCCGGCCTGCCGGCCGGAAAGGCGCGGGTTGCCCCCTTGCGGTGAACGAGGACGTCCACCGTCCTGCCGTCCACATCGTACCTCTCAAACTTGGCTATGTTGTGGGCCACGTCGTAAAGGAGGTGCATTCCGAGATCGTCGGCCGACTTCCTGAAGACCTCCTCAAAGGCCCTCCGGACGTTGAAGGTTATGAGCTGGCGGTTCGCAAAGGCGTAGTTGGCCGCCGAGGCCATCGCTTTAAGGTAATCCCTCCCCTCCTTGCTCGTTATGGGTGCGCAGGCGAGCTGCTTATCCGGAACGTCTATCCCGTACTTGCTCTTCATAACGGAGAGCATCACGGAGATGTAGTCGTCGGCGATCTGATGGCCGAAGCCCCTTGAGCCGCAGTGAACCATGACCACCACCTGCCCTTTATAAAGGCCGAACTTCTGAGCAACCTCCCTGTCGTAAATCTTATCCACCACCTGAACCTCAAGGAAGTGGTTGCCGCTCCCGAGGGTACCCAGCTGGTCCGCCCCCCTCTGCCTCGCCCTCCGGGACACCTTTGAGAAGTCGGCCCCCTTCATCTGGCCGTTCTCCTCTATGAAGTTCAGATCCTCCTCCCAGCCGTACCCCATCTCCACCATGTACCTTGCCCCCTCGTGGGAGACCCTCTCCAGATCCTTCTTGCTCGCCCGGAAGGGACCCCCCACCCCCACACCCGAAGGTACGTAGGAGTAGAGTTTGTTCGCGAGCCTCTCGGCCACGCTCTGGAGCTCCTCGTAAAATATGTTGGTCTTTATGAGTCTGACCCCGCAGTTTATGTCAAACCCTATCCCCCCCGGAGAGACGACCCCGTCCTCTACCCGGAAGGCGGCAACGCCCCCGACGGGGAAGCCGTACCCCCAGTGGATGTCCGGCATCCCTATGGAGTACTTCACTATACCCGGCAACGTCGCCACGTTGGCCACCTGTTCAAGGGCCTCGTCCTCCGGCATTATCCGGGAACTCGTAAATATCAGGCCGGGGACCCTCATACCCGGCTTGTAATCCATCGGAAGCTCGTACATGAACCTTCCGATCTTTCTCAGATGACTTCTCGCACCCACCTTTTGATTGTAAGGTTGAAGGTCAACCCAGCTTGCCGAGGAACTCGTCCAGCTCCTCGCGGCTCTTGAACTTTATCTCAAGGGTGAGCGACCTCTTTCCCGCCTTGAGGCGGCCCCTCAACCCCTTCCTCTGGAGCATCTCCTCGTACTCGTTCACCCAGACGTTATCGTCCTCCCCGTCCGATAGCAGCCTCTCAAGCTCCCGGACGCTTATACCCTCCTCAACCACCCTCCTCGCCCACAGGATCTGATCGTCGGGGTCGTTCAGCCGCAGTAGAACCCTCGCGTGTCCCTCGCTTATCCGACCGTTCGCGAGGAGATTTAGGACCTCCTCCGGAAGGTCCAGAAGGCGAAGGGTGTTGGTTATGGCGCTCCGGCTCTTCCCCACTATCTTACCTATCTCGGAGTCCGTGGCGTTGAACTCCTCCTTGAGCTTCTTCAGGGCGAGGGCCTTTTCAACCGGGTTAAGGTCCTCCCTCTGCAGGTTCTCAACTAAGGCGAATATCAGCATCTCCTCTTCGCTCTCCACCTCCCTTATTATGGCCGGAACCCGGTCAAGACCGGCCAGTTTGGCCGCCCTCCACCTCCTCTCACCGGCTATTATCTCGTACCTGCCGTCCTTCTCCCTGACCACTATGGGCTGGAGCATGCCGTGGCTCTTTATGGATTCGGCCAGCTCAAGGAGTTCCTCCTCCGTGAAGTTGCGGCGGGGCTGGTAAGGGTTCGGCACGATCTCGTCCACGGGTACGTACCTCTGGAGACTCACGTCCTCCTTCTCGCTGAATATGGCACCCAGTCCCCTACCGAGCCGACTTGACCTTGGCATACTTTATCTCCTTTGCCAGCTCCATGTACGCGATGGCCCCGCGGGATGAGGGGTCGTAGACCACACCGGGCTTCCCGAAACTCGGCGCCTCCGCCAGTTTGACGTTTCGGGGGATAACGGAGCGGAAGAGCTTGTCCCCGAAGTACCTCCGCAACTCCTCGTACACCTCTCTTGCAAGCCTCACCCTCTTGTCGTACATGGCCACAAGAACGCCCATCAACTCCAGACGGGGGTTCAGGAGGTTGATAACGTACTTCAGGGTCTCAAGGAGCTGCCCCAGACCTTCAAGGGCGTAGTACTCCGCCTGAACCGGTATGATCACCCTGTCGGCCGCCGTGAGGGACAGGATAGTTAAGGTACCGAGGGACGGGGGCGTATCTATTATGACCCAGTCGTAATCCAGCCCCCTCAGGAGGTCTCGCAGGCGGTACTCCCATCCGCCCATCCCCTTCAGTTCGGCGTCAACACCTATCAGATCCGGGGAGGAGGGCAGACAGTCCATTCCCTTGACCTCCGTGGGGTATATGGCCTCCCGTACGTCGGCCAGACCTATAAGGGCGTGGTAGAGGTTGGGCGTGCGGTTCACGAGACCCACCCCTATGCTGGCGTTGGCCTGAGAGTCCGCGTCAACCAGAAGGACCCTGTCCCCCATGAGGGCGAGGGCGGCGGAGAGGTTCACGGCGGTGGTGGTCTTGCCCACCCCTCCCTTCTGGTTGGCTATTACGATCCTCATCACCAGCCCCTGGTCTGGAGGAGTTCCCCTTCGGAGAGCTCGTGGATGTCCACTCCCCTCATCGGCTCACCGAGGCCACGGGAGATACGGGCCAGAACCTTCGGGTTGTCGTAGTAGGCGACGGCCTCAACTATGGCTGCGGCCATACGGCGGGGGTTGGAGGACTTGAATATACCGCTACCCACGAATACGGCCTCGGCTCCCAGCTGCATCATCAGGGCGGCGTCGGCGGGCGTTGCTATCCCACCGGCGGCGAAGTTGGGTACGGGAAGGCGACCGTGTTCCGCAACGTACTTGACCAGTTCGTAGGGGGCCTTTAACTCCTTCGCTGCGGCGTAGAGTTCCTCGGGGTCCTTCGTCGTTAGCTCCCTTATCTGGCGATTTATACGGCGCATGTGCCGGACGGCCTCCACCACGTTACCCGTGCCGGCCTCACCTTTGGTCCTTATCATGGCCGCCCCCTCCGCTATCCTTCTGAGGGCCTCACCGAGGTCCCTGGCCCCGCACACGAAGGGGACGTTGAAGGGATGTTTGTCTATGTGGTTCTCCTCGTCCGCAGGGGTAAGAACCTCGCTCTCGTCTATGAAGTCAACTCCGAGCTCTTCCAGTATCTGGGCCTCAACGAAGTGGCCTATCCGGACCTTTGCCATTACGGGTATGGTCACGGCGTCCATTATCCGGAGGATGATTTCGGGGTCGGCCATACGGGCGACTCCCCCCTGCTTCCGGATGTCGGCCGGGACCCTCTCCAGGGCCATGACGGCCACGGCTCCGGCCTCCTCGGCTATTCTGGCCTGTTCCGGAGTGGTAACGTCCATTATCACCCCACCCTTCAGCATCTGAGCCAGCCCTACCTTAACGCGCCAGGTTCCTCTGAGCATGTTCAACCGATATTCTAAAGGTGCGGAAAGTGGTATATCCCCACTGTGGAATACCGTGTGTGCTTCCCCCGTACAATATCCCATATGCCTTCAGTGGCCATAATGGACGAACTTGATCCGATAGCCCGGAATATCCTTCAGGAGGCGGGGATAACCGTACTCCCCCCTGAGAGGTACACCGAAGCCGAAGCCGTGATAGTCCGTAGCAGGACGAAGGTGGACAGAAAGTTCATGGATTCGGCTCCCCGGCTGCGTCTCGTGGTCCGGGCGGGTGTGGGGCTGGACAACGTGGACCTCGCGTACGCCAGAGAGAGAGGTATTACCGTAAAGAACACGCCACAGGCGACGGTGGTGTCTGTCGCCGAACTCGCTATCGGCCTGATGATAGCCGCGGCACGGCACATCCCCCGCGCCCACTCCTCCACGAAGGCCGGCCTCTGGGAGAAGAAGAAACTCAAGGGTATTGAACTCCACGGTAAGGTGTTGGGTGTGGTGGGCATGGGAAGGATAGGAAGGGCGGTGGCCGAGAGGGCGAAGTGCTTCGGTATGGAGGTCGTTTACTACGACCTCGTTGACGTTCCGGGGTACCGTAAGGTGGACCTCCCGGAACTCTTCTCCACAGCCGACGTCGTAAGCCTTCACCTTCCCCTGAACGAGAACACGCGGGGTATAATAAACTACGACCTCATGAAGAGGATGAAGGAGGGGGCGATACTGATAAACACCGCGCGGGGAGGCCTGATACCCACGGAAGACCTCGTAAGGGTCCTGGAGGAGGGGAAGATAACCGTGGCCCTTGACGTTTACGAGGAGGAACCTCCACCGCCCCACCTCCTGAAGTACCCCAATCTCATAGCCACACCCCACATAGGGGCGCAGACGAAAGAAGCCCAGAGGAGGGCCGCCGAAGAGGCCGCGAGAATAGTGGTGGAATTCTTTAATGCGGGCGCCTGAGGTTTACCTATCAACCGAAGGTTTCGCCGTCCCCTACGAGAACCTATGGCCGTTTTTAAGCTCCTCGTGGGAGAGCCTGAAGAACCTGCCCCTGAGACACGTCGGCCAGACCTACCTCCTCGTCGTTCAGGAGTTCAATTTGAACGGGGTAAAACGCGTTAGACGGGCGCTCCTGTGTATGGTAGACCCGAAGGATTACCGGATATACCCCCACGAGGACACCTTTCCGGAGGGCGTGGCATTTTACAGGGAGATAGCCCGAAACTTCCCCTACCAGTTCGCTCCCGTCATGCTCATAGGTGAGGATGAGGACGGTGTCCTGAAACGCACGGAGCCAGTTGACCTGTTATTTGAAGCGGAGTTTTACGGAGTAAGGACCTATCTGTACACGGCGAAGGTAAAGGGAAAGTTGCCCCGCGAGATGGTGATAGCAGATGGGCATCACAGGTACCGGGCGTACAGCATGGAGGGAGAGGTTTTCGTGGCCTTTATGGACGTAAACGATCCCGCCCTCGTTATACTGCCGACCCACAGGGGTTTGAAGGTTAACAGGGTACTCATAAAAAAACTCCTGAAAAACGGGAACGTTCAGAAGAAAGTCCTCCGGGACGTCAGGGACGAGCATCTCAACCGTTTCCCGGTCGTACTCAAAGGCGGAGGAGCCAGGCCCATCGGTCTGAACTTCAACGTCAAAGACGGGCCAATAACCGGAGTACCCGCCCATCTGAGCGACAACGTCTTTCTCGGTGGACGGTACGACCGCATAGTCGGGTACGAGAGGCACAGACGGGAGGCCCTTAAGAAACTCTACGATGGGGTGTACGACTTCGTCCTCCTTCTGAGGGCGACAACACCGAAACAGGTAATGGAGGTGGCGAGGGCGGGTCTCAACATGCCGAGGAAATCAACCGACTTCTTTCCCAAACTCGTCGCCGGGCCTACTTTTGTCAAATAACTGCACCTTCTTCCGGATTATCCGTTGGATATCAACCTTAGAATACCTTCGTCATGAAGAGGTTTTCAGTTTTGCTGTTTGCCGGCGCTCTGCTGGTGGCTGGATGTAAGAAGGGAGAGGTAGGCACGCCTGAGGTTACGGCTAAGGCCGTGAACAACGGTGCCGATCTGGATCTTACCTGGAACGCGGTTGAGAATGCCAGCACGTACAAGATCTACGGGGACGACTCCCTCCTGGCCGAGATAGACTCCACCCACTTCGTCATATCCGGAAACAACGGTGTCTTCACCAAGGTTACGGTAGAGGCCGTGGGCGGCGGTAAGTACGACGTGGACCTGATGCCCTACGAGAAGGATCTCGGCACCATATACACCCACGACGATCCCGATACCACCCACCACTCCTGGGTCAAGGTGTACCTGAGCGGCGATAGTACGGAAGCCACGACCACCAACCAGGCGGGTGTGGACACTACCCTCGCTAACACCGCTTACTTCGTCTTCTTTAACAACTCCGGAACCGTCCAGTTCAAGGATATACATCAGACCTCCTTCGGAGCGGGGAAGGTTCACTCCTACTTCGCCGATCCCGGTAGCGTTTCCGGTCTTGCCCCCAACTCCACGAGCGACTACGCCGACATAAAGGACGTCTCCGGAAACTCCGAGTACTACATCTGGTTTGACAGGGATCTGGACGGAGACATATCCACCAACTCCTGTTTCGGTCTCATAAAGGTCGGACCCACCAACGGAACCGGTCCCTACAACACCACCGCCACCATCTACGTCCAGAACAAGGTCCCCGGTCTCGGCTGGATAAAGTACTGATTCAGAAGACGGAACTCAGCCTCAGGGGGGCGGAATGCCCCCTTTTTTGTTCGCTTATCTCCCTTCCCCCCTTAAAATAGAGTCTATGCGTGAAACCGTCAAGAAGGATCTGGAGGAGCTGTACAGGGAGTGGAGGGAAAGGGCCAGAGCCAGATCAAAGGACAGGAAGGAAAGGTACCTTACGATCTCCGGAGTTCCCATAAAGGACCTGTATACCCCACTGGACATTCCCGGATTTGACTATACGGAGAAGCTCGGTTTTCCCGGGGAGTACCCTTACACCCGCGGGCCGTACTACAACATGTACAGGGGCCGACCCTGGACCATAAGGCAGTTCGCCGGTTTCGGCAGGGCGAAGGACACGAACGAGCGTTTCAAGTACCTCATATCGGTGGGTCAGACGGGCCTCTCAACGGCCTTTGATATGCCCACCCTGATGGGGTACGACTCCGACCACCCCATGGCCGAGGGAGAGGTCGGAAGGGAGGGGGTGGCCGTTGATACGCTGGCCGACTTTGAGATCCTGTTTGACGGCATAAACCTCGGGGAGGTCTCCGTCTCCTTCACCATAAACGCCCCTGCCATCTTCATCTACGCCCTCTACCTCGCCGTCGCCGAGAAGCAGGGGGTCCCCTGGGAGAAGCTCCGCGGCACCCTCCAGAACGACATGCTCAAGGAGTTCCACGCCCAGAACGAGTGGATATTCCCGCCCGGCCCCTCCGTCAAGCTCGTGACGGACATCGTTGAGTTCTCCACCTACCACACCCCCAAGTTCAACACCATATCCATATCCGGGTACCACATCCGGGAGGCGGGTTCCACGGCGGCCCAGGAGCTGGCCTTCACCCTGGCGGATGGCTTCGCGTACGTTGAGGCCGGAATACGCCGTGGTTTGGACGTGGACGCCTTCGCCCCCCGTTTATCCTTCTTCTTCAACTCCCACCTTGACTTCTTTGAGGAGATAGCGAAGTTCAGGGCCGCCCGCCGGATATGGGCGAGGGAGATGAGGTACCGCTACGGTGCCAGGAAGCCCGAAAGCTGGCGTCTACGCTTCCATACCCAGACGGCCGGATGCTCCCTCACCGCCCAGCAGCCCCTCGTGAACATAGTCAGGACGGCCTTTGAGGCCCTCGCTGCCGTCCTTGGCGGTACCCAGAGCTTGCATACCAACTCCTACGACGAGGCCCTTCAGCTTCCCTCCAGGGAGGCCGTAACCATAGCCGTGAGGACGCAGCAGGTCATCCTGCACGAGATAGGGGTCGCCAACACCATAGACCCCCTCGCCGGTTCCTACTTCGTGGAGTGGCTTACGGACGAGATGGAGAGGCAGGCCTACGAGTACTTTGACAGGATCCTTGACCTCGGAAACGGCTCCTTCCTTGACGGCATACTCAAGGGTATAGACCTCGGCTTCTTCAAGAAGGAGATAGCCGACGCCGCCTACGATTTCCAGAAGAGGGTTGAGGAAGGGGAGTTCATATGGGTAGGTATAAACGCCTATCAGGAAGACGTACCCCTTGAGGTTCCCAAGTTCCACGTGGATCCGAAGATAGAGGAGGAGCAGAAGGCCTTCGTCAGGAAGATAAGGGAGACGAGGGACAACTACGCCGTTAAAGAGGCCCTGAAGAGGCTGAAGGAGGCCGCAAAGAGGGGCGAGAACCTCGTGCCCTACTTCGTGGAGGCCGTGAAGGTCTACGCCACCGAAGGGGAGCTGATGGACGCCTTGAAGGAGGTGTACGGCACCTACAGGGAGAACCTCATTATCTGAGGGTTTCTCCCTTTAAGGGGGAGGTGGTGATTATAGGAGGACCGTAGGTATCTCCCCTACTCTGCTAATAAAATATTTGAGGATTTCGCCGGTATAATTGCCACTTATGGCCGAAGTAAGGAACGAATACGGTGCGGAGGCGATACGGGTACTCAAAGGCCTTGAAGGTGTAAGACGTCGCCCCGCCATGTACATAGGGGACACCGGACGCAGGGGGTTCCATCACCTACTCCTTGAGATCCTTGACAACGCCGTGGACGAGGCTCTGGCAGGATATGCGAAGAACATCACTGTTACCCTGCACGCGGATGACTCCGTCTCCGTAGAGGACGATGGACGAGGCATCCCCACCGACCCCCACCCGGAGCTGGGCATAAGCGGTGTTGAGGTCGTATTTACGGTACTCCATGCTGGAGGGAAGTTTGACAGGAAGGCCTATCAGGTGTCCGGAGGGTTGCACGGTGTGGGTGCATCCGTGGTCAATGCCCTGTCCGAATGGACGGAGGTAATAGTAAAGCGGGACGGTAAGGTATGGAGGGCGCGGTTCAGCAGAGGGGAGGTGGTGGAACCCCTTCACGTGATAGGTGAGGCGAATGGTACGGGAACTTTCGTCAGGTTCAAACCTGACCCCGAAATATTCGGACACCAGACGTGGGATAAGGAGTTCATAAGGCACAGACTGCGGGAACTCTCCTACCTCGTATCCGGGGTGCGTTTCCGCTTCGTGGACGAGAAAACCGGGGAGGAAGAGGTTTACGAGAGCGGTGGGCTTGTGGACTTCCTGCTCTACGTGGACGAGGGAAACCCTCCCCTCTTCTCCCCGCCCTTCTACGTTAAAAAGAGGGAGGGAGACTACGAGCTTGAGCTGGCCCTCCACTATACGGATACGGACGACGAGAAGATAATATCTTTCGTTAACACCATACAGACGACCGAAGGTGGTACCCATGTAACCGGCCTGAGGGCGGCCCTTACCAAGGTGGTGAACGAGTACGCTCAGGCCCACAACATGCTCCGGGAGCTGAAGGGCAAGACCCTTTCCGGTGAGGACGTGAGGGAAGGCCTTACGGCTATAATCCACGTGAAACTTCCGGAGCCGCAGTTTGAGGGCCAGACCAAAACCAAACTCGGAACGGCTGCAGCGAGGACGTTCGTTGAGGGAATAGTCGCACGGGAGTTCCGTCGGTTCCTTGAGGAGAACCCCAAAGCCGCCCAGGCCATCATCCAGAAGGCCATAGTGGCCGCAAAGTCAAGGGCGGCCGCCCGTAAGGCGAGGGAACTGGTAAAGCGCAAGAGTTTCTTAGAGTCGGATACCCTTCCCGGCAAGCTCTCCGACTGCATAACCAAAAACCCCGAAGAGGCCGAGCTCTTCATCGTGGAGGGAGATTCGGCGGGTGGTTCGGCCAAGCAGGCGAGGGACAGGAGGACTCAGGCCATACTCCCCATAAGGGGTAAGATAAGGAACGTGGAGAAGGCCGAGGTGGTCAAAGTACTTTCTAACGCCGAGGTGAGAGCGATAATAAGCGCCATAGGTTGCGGTATAAAGGACGAGTGCGATCCTTCCAAAGCCCGTTATAAGAAGATCATCATCATGAGCGACGCCGACGTGGACGGCGCCCACATCCGTACCCTACTCCTTACCCTCTTCTGGCGTTTCATGAAACCCTTAGTGGAACAGGGGTATATCTACATCGCCATGCCGCCCCTCTACAGGGTACAGAAGGGTAAGCAGGTACGTTACCTCTATTCCGACGAGGAGCTGGAGGAGCTGAAGAGGGAGTGGGGCAACAACATCACGATCCAGAGGTACAAGGGGTTAGGTGAGATGAACCCGGAGCAGCTCTGGGAGACTACCATGAACCCGGAGACCCGTACCCTCAAAAAGGTGACCGTTGAAGACGCCATAGAGGCCGACCACCTCTTCTCCATCCTCATGGGCAAGATCGTGGAGAGGAGGAGGGAGTTCATAGAGCAGAACGCCCAATTCGTAAAGAACCTGGACGTCTAAGGTGCTGGCCGACCTCCTCGTTAACCTACGGGACGTTCACATAGTGTTCAACCTATTCTCCTACCTCACCTTTCGCTCCGCCGTCGCCTTCGTCCTGTCTTTCGTCCTCTCTTACCTCCTCCTCGGATGGTACATAAGGAAGTTTGGGAACAGCCTGTACGAGAGGATATCGGAGGACGTACCTGAAAGACATCGCAAAAAGGAGGGTACCCCCTCCTCCGGTGGTCTGATATTTGTTCCTGTGGCTCTGATAGTCACCCTCCTTTTCGCCTCACCCGTTCCGGAGGTTCTCACGGCGGTTTTCGCCACGTCCGTCATGGGAGCCATGGGTTTCGTTGACGACCTCTCCAAACTCCGCAGGACGGACAAAAAGGGAGGCCTGCCCAAACGGGTGAAACTCCTGTTTCAGCTGGGCCTCGGCTTCGTGTTTGCCTTGGTCGCCCTTCACATCTTCGGCAACAAGGCCTTCACCACACAACTTCTCTTCCTGAAGAACTACTTCATCTACATGGGGTGGTTCTACGTTCTGTTCGTGGCTCTCGTCCTTGCGGGTACGGCCAACGGTGTAAACCTGACCGATGGACTTGATGGTCTGGCTGCGGGTGTGGTACTCTATCCCCTCGTCGTCTTCGGGATCATAGCCTACGTGGAGGGTAACGTCAAGTTCGCCACCTACCTCAACGTCCTCTATATCAAGAACGCTGGCCAGCTGGTCGTGTTCGCATCGGCCATAGCAGGGTCGCTGGTGGCCTTCCTGTGGTACAACACCCATCCGGCCGAGATCTTCATGGGAGATACCGGCTCGCAGGCTCTCGGTGGGGCGCTGGCCTCCCTCGCCATACTCACCAAACAGGAACTCCTTCTGGCCATAGCCGGGGGTGTACTCGTCCTTGAGACCCTATCCGTTGCCCTCCAGATCTGGTACTTCCGTATAACCGGCGGAAAGAGGCTCTTCCTCATGGCTCCCCTTCACCACCACTTTGAGAAACTCGGATGGCACGAAAACAAGATAGTAGTTCGCTTCTGGATAATGTCCCTCCTGTTTTCCCTCCTCGCTCTGGCAACTTTGAAGATAAGGTAGACGAGGATGGGTGGGTTTCAACGGTATAATCTCAGGCCTGTGCTAAAGGAGGGGAATCGTTGAGGCAAAAGGGAACGTTGTTAATTACGGGGGGTCTGGGTTTTCTGGGAAGCTGGACGGTTGAGGAGGCGGTACGTAGGGGGTACAGAGTTATAGTGGTGGACGCACTGACCTACGCTGCCAACCCGGACAACTTATCCACCCTCAACGTCAGGTTCGTAGTACCCTCCGTAAGGCACTTCTGGAGTCTGATAAGGGCCGAAGGTAATGAGGTCTATCCCCTCGTTAGCGTACCATCTTACGGGTACGATACCGCGGCCGACCTTGAAAGGGAGATAGAGGAATTCCTGAATTCCGACCTTGACGCTCTGGTAGTGGTGGCATCGGTTGAGGATCCGGACCTGATGAAGCGGCTCATGGCCCACGTGGAGGGGGTCGTACATCTCGCCGCCGAGACCCACGTTGACAGGTCAATAGAGGACGCGTGGGATTTCGTCCGCTCCGAGATCCTCGGCTTCTACAGTACGGTTGACGCCTTCAGGAGGGTGAAGGGACGGGAGGGCAAGTTCCTCCTCGTCTCCACCGACGAGGTCCTTGGTGAGGTTCTGGAGGGAGCCGTGGACGAGAGCGCTCCCTTAATGCCTCGTAACCCGTACGCTGCTGCCAAATCCTCGCAGGAGCATTTCGCCCAGAGCTACATAAACACCTACGGGACTCCCATAACCATCGTAAGGCCTACGAACGCCTACGGTCCCCGTCAGCACTCCGAGAAGTTCGTACCCAAGATCATCCTGAACGCCATGAGGGGCATCCCCATACCCGTCTACGGGGACGGGAAACAGAGGAGGGTATGGATATACGCCGAGGACGTGGCCAGAGGTATCATGGACGTTTACGAGAGGGGGAACTTCCCGGACGTTTACCACATGGCAAGCGACGATGAACTGGAAAACCTCCAGCTCGTTAAAAAGATCCTCGCCATGATGGGCAAGGACGAGGGTCTGATAACCTTCGTTGAGGACAGGCCCGGACACGACCGCCGCTACTCTCTGAAGTGGGATAAGCTCAGGGGGCTGGGGTGGAGTCCGAAGGTGAGCCTTGAGGAGGGCTTGCGCAACACCATAAACTACTACGCCGAACGTTATGTTAACCGACCTTCTGTTCGCAGATAACCCGTGGTGGCTGGGTAAAGAGGTACCCCCACCGGGACGCATATTGCCCTTTTCCGATGTACCGGGTGTCCAGAGGTTCTGGGTGCCGGTCGGTGGGATACGCCCTTCCGACCTGAAGGGTATGGCCAGCGGATGGAGTAAGAGGTGGGGGAATTTCTCGGCCTTCTTCCTTGACCTCTCAAGGGTGGAGATGCCGTTTAATGACGTTGAGAGGGCCCTGGACTTCTACTTTACCCGCCTTCACTCCGACAGTGAAAGGCATCTCATGATAGTAAACGCCGCCCAGTGGGTGAGCGAGGAACTGATAAAGGAGTTTATAGACGAAAGTTACGTTGTACTTCTAATTTACAACGTGATACCCGAAAGGGAACACAGGGTATTCCTGCCCTACTATCCGGATTCCCCTTCCCCGGGGGACGTTAGAGAGGCCTTCTGGGAGGGGGACGTTGATAGGGCCAGACGCCTCATGGAGGAGTACGGCAGACCCCTCAGGAGGAGGGTCCGGTCCTACTTCTGGAAGCACGTCGTGGGATTCCCTCCACAGGAGAAGTTCTACGAGATGATCCGCAGGATGTACTCCCTGATCCACGAGTTCTACGACGTCAGGGAAAAGGATCTGTTCCGTAAGACCTTCCACTACCTCGTGAGCCGTTCCGGTCAGAGGATGAAGTTCCGGGAGGCGGCGGAGAGCCTTGATATGCGGTTTGAGACCTTCCGGGTGTTCATGGATCAGATAATAAGCGTCGGGCTGATATACGAATTCTACCACGTCAACAGGGATAATCCCCGCTCTCCGAGGATGGTCTTCAACGCCAACGGCCACTTCCATCACCTCCTGAACCATACCGACCCCAAAGACGTACTAATGCTGGACGAGGACTCACCGGAGGTCTTGACCTTCCTCGTACCCTACGTTATCGGGAAGGCCATGGAGAGGGGGGTGGAGGTCGCCTTTGAGGACGAGGAGGGACGGCACCTGAGGTTTCTTACGGACAGGCCGTTTTCGGTGAGGCTCGGTGAGGAGGTCTCCTTCGTTGAACTGGTCGGAATGCTATGAGGTACGAGGACGCGGGAGTTTCCATAGACAGGGCGAACGCTCTCGTTGACTGGCTCAAAGGCACCCTGAAGGGGACTGTCGGTTCCTTCTCGGCGAGGGTGAAGGTGGGAAGGGAGACCCTCCTCCTATCAACCGACGGCATAGGGACGAAGATACTCCTCGCCCTTGAGTACTACCGGAGGACGGGGAAGGAGGAGGCTATCGTAAACCTCGGCCAGGACCTCGTGGCCATGGTGTCCAACGATATACTGGCGGACGCCGGCAGGACGCTCTACTTTCTGGACTACTACGCGACCGCCCGTCTGGATACGGACGTGGCACGTCTCCTCCTTCAGGGTGTCGTATCCGCCTGCAGAAAGGTGGGGGCAAAGTTGGTAGGAGGGGAGACGGCCGAACTTCCGGGTATGCTTACGGAAGGTACGTTTGACGTTGCGGGGTTCGGTATAGGTGTGCCGCTCCTGAGGAGGAAGAGGCCGGTGAAAAGGGGAGACGTACTTATCGGATTCCCGTCAAGCGGTTTCCACTCCAACGGGTACTCCCTCGTCCGTAAGATCGTTGAGGAAAAGGGTCTTGATATAACGGAGGTGTACAGGGAGGCCGGGAGGAAACCTCTCGGAGAACTCCTCCTGAGACCCACCCGCCTGTACTACCGTATAGGGAGGGAGATGTTCCTGATGTACGGGGCGAAGCGGGGCGCCCACATAACGGGCGGAGGGATACCGGAGAACCTGCCCCGCGCCCTTGAAGGATACACTGCCGAAATAAACTGGGATGCCCTTCCCACCCCTCGTTTTATGAGGTTCATCGTTGATGCGGGTGAGGTACCGGAGGAGGAGGCCCGCAGGGTTTTCAACATGGGTGTGGGGTTCGTGTTCGTAGTACCTGAGAGGAGGGTTAAAGGTGTGCTACGAAGGTTCGGAGGGGCGTTTATCTTAGGTGAGGTGGTTTGAGTTGCCTATCCCACGATCGCAACGAGTAGTTTGCTTTCAGGTACGCGTTGCCCAAATCGTATAACCTCACCATCAAATCGGTGATGAAACTTTGAAGCTCTGTAGACCTGCGTTTCTTCCTGAAGGTGCTACCGGTAAGGTACGGAGCTTTGGGTCTCTATCATTGAGAAGGGTGGCACGTTCACGGATGCATAAAATTAACCGTCATACTCCAATTTTACAGGGTGCAACTTCCGGCTATCACACACTTCTACCCACAGCCACCCCCACCT
>JALWYV010000002.1 GCA_027003075.1 Caldifarciminota bacterium
ACTTAAACCCTCCCCTTACCGTTCCCCTATCTCCGAGTTCCACGTATCCGACCGTATCCGGAAGGTAAGACAGGTTCAAATTACCGTAAATGGAGTACGGGGTACTTCCCCCCTCCCAGACTTCCGCCCTGCTGAAAAGGAAGGTTGAAATATCGGATAGGTCCGCCCATCCACCCTGCGGCTGATTTATCAGAAGACCGTTAAGCAGGACGGCCGTCCCCTTCGGATGCCCCCCCTTTACAGAGACGCCGCTCAGATCCGCGTAGGAACCGTAAGTATAACCGAGGGATCCGTTGAGTCCGTACAACTCCTTCCAGCCTTCAGATGGGGTGAGGGTATCCGAATCGTACCATACCGGTGGAACTTCCTCCTCAACCTCCACAGCCGGCATTACAAACTGAGAAACTAAGACTCCCAGCATCTACAGGGGCCTATTCGTCCCAGTCGTCCTCGTCCTCATCGTAGTCGTCCACTATCCACTCCTCTTCCCACTCCTCATCGTCCTCGTAATCCTCCCACTCCTCGTCGTCCAGCCACTCGTCCTCCCACTCTTCCCAGTCCTCTTCCTCGTCTTCCTCCTCTTTCTGCATCAGGAGTTGTAGGAGCCTCCTTACATCTTCGTCAAAAACGAGAGTATCCATCATCGTTGCCTATTTTATACCTGAATCACACCCATCCGAATACACGCTCAAAGGTTGAGCGTATATCCAGAACGTTCTCCTCTATCACCCGGTATACCTCTTCCTCGGGAATACCCAACTCCGCCCCCTTAACGTGAGCGCTCTCCGACACGTTCCTCTCTAAGATCTCGCGGAACTCCCTTATGGAGTCCTCCGTAAACTCACCGTAAAGCCCCTCCTTCAAGCGTAGGAGAAACTCCTCCAGAGAGAGCATCTCCTCAGCCAGAGCCTCAAGGTAAACGTCAAATATCTCCATAAGAAAAAAGCGGAGAGGGAGGGATTCGAACCCTCGGAGGGGATATGCTCCCCTCAACGGCTTAGCAAGCCGCCGCCTTCGGCCGCTCGGCCACCTCTCCGCAGGAGAATATTTTAAGGGGGAACGACCCGTGATGTGGGAAAGGGAAGGTGTTTTCACCTGACATCTTACGTGTAGATACTACGGTTATGGAAGTACGGTTCTAAAAACCTGCACCGAACAGAAGGAAGGGAACTATGGAAGAATTCCACCCGTTAATCCCGGGATGTTAAAGTACGGTTACCCATCCCCCCAACGTAATATGCCGGATTCTCAAGAATGCGACGGGAAATCCTTGAGGTCTATCGCTCGCAACGTACCGCCCGTATTCGGTGGGTAGGATGATCAGAGATCCACCGAATATCGCACTTTCACTGACCTTAACAGTGCTGAAAGAAAATCTGGTATTCCGTTCATGGTGTGATACAGGATATAGAATAAAGGGCTATGAAGTGGTTAGTTCTGATGCTTCATGAGATGGGAGAAGGAGGGAAAAAGATAAGAGCAAGGGGCAATAAGAAGGGAGGAAGGAAGAAGAGAGAAGATGGGATAGTGTGCAGGTGGTGTGGGTCACGGGAAGTGGTGAAGAACGGGGCATACCACTAAGATTGTGTAAAGTATTTTAAGGCGGCGATCTGGTTAAGTTCGTAAGAGGCGGAGGGGAAGGAAGGGATGGGGCGGCTCCATCTGGAGGAGATAGAGTCAAGGACGATGGCGATGGAGAAGTAGGCGAAGTTGATGGAAGCGAAGAAACCCATGTTGTTATGCTCCATAACTCTAACCTGTCTGAAAACAGCCTCTATGGGATTAGTGGTGTAGATGTGCCTGCGGATCTGACGGGGGTAGGATAAGAAGGTATGCGATGTAGTTTTTCAAGTGGGGATGTTTCTCCTGAATCTTCAGGAGTTTCTCCTTGAACTTCTTCACCGTTAGGTCCTTGTTATCGGACCCTTCCTTCTCTGCTTTTATGAAGCCCACCATATCTTCAGCCTCCTGTTTTGGTAGGTTTCTCCTTATGGCCCGCATGAGGTGGTTAAGGCATAGCTGATGGTCTGCCTTCGGAAAGAGGCCCTTTATGACGTTGTCAAGGCCTGTAAGATCGTCAGTTATGAACATCAGCGGCTTCGTTAGTCCCCTTTCCACCAGCAGTTTGAGGATCCTCAACCACTCGGAGGACTTCTCCCTCCCTTCTCTTATCTCCACGTGCAGGAACCTCTTCTTCCCTTCCCTTGTTATCCCCATCACCAGGTACAGCGTGAAGGTATGACTCCTATCCCCTGTCCTTATCGTCAGCCTATGACCATCCAGATACACGAAGGCCATATCCTCCTCTATAGGTGCGGTGTTTATGTTTTCTATGAACCCTCTCATCCTCCCCTCAAACTCTTCCATCTCTTCGTCCCTCGCCCTTATCCCCATCTCCCCAAGTATCACCCTCACCTTTTCCCTGCTGTACCCTATCTTCACCAGCACCTCTAACAACCTTATCCCTACATCTTCCCCCCTCTTCCACCTCTCCGGCAGCAACGCACTACGAAAGCCTCCCTTCCTCGTCCTCGGTACCCTTACCCTCTCCTTCTCCCCTAACAACCTCACCTCCCTTTCGTAGTACCCGTTGCTCGGATCTTCCGGATGTTCCTCCCTGTACCTCTCCCTTTCCCCTTCACTATCTCGTATGCCATCTCCCTCATCCTCTCCTCTTCTTTGCTTATCTTCCTCCTTCTTCCTGCTCTCTTCCTCATGCTCCTACCTCCTTCTTCCATTACACAATTCTATGGATATATCCCCTTGAAGAAATTACGTCCTTTTTCGTCCATAACAATTTATGCAACACCCCATTCTAAACGCAACAACGGGATTTGTATATTTTCACATGAGATCCTCAGCCCTGACGTCAAGGACGAAGTTCCTGACCTTCACCTTCACCTTATCCCCCTCCACCTTTACCACCTTTCCCCTGACTCCTAGGGACTTTATGAAGTACTCTTCCCCTTCCCTTATTTCCCTCTTCGGTGCAACCTCCTCTATCATACGGTAAACTTTCCCTACGTCCCTCTTACCCGATCTGTCGGACAGGGCGGCACGTACCTCCCTGAGCGTACGCCTCACCTCCTCCCTCTCCTGAGCCAACTTCTGAAGCTTTCTTTCGTACTCCTCCCTCAATCTCACGATGTACGAGGGGACCTTCTTGAGGAGTTCCTCGGCATAAGAGACGATCTCAGGGGGCAGAAAGGCCCTGGCGGTCCGCAATCCTCCGCTCTCTCCCACCTTCCCCGGTACCAGACGGTAGTCCTCCACCGTAGATACGATAAAGAAGTCGGAAGTCTTTGCGAGCATCTTCAGGGTTGAGAAGTGCGTACTCATGAGGATGTAGATACCCCTATCGCTGAAGTACTTCGCGAGGCTGTAGGCCAGGACAGAGGCCTCATCGGGATCGGTAGAGGCGAAAACCTCGTCAAACAGAACGACGTCCCCCCCTTTGGCTCTGGCCACTATGTCCCTGAGGGTCTGAAGTTCGCTCGTAAAGTTAGATAAACCGGAGCGAACGTCGCTCTCCGTCTCAAACCCCAGCATGTGAACCTGTGCTCCCTCAGGTACCTCCACGCTCCGTGCCGGAACGGGTATACCCATGGAGGCCATAAGTACGGCAAAGGCAACCGTTCTGAGGGCAACCGTCTTACCGCCGGCGTTGGGACCGGTTATGAGCAGGGCGTACTTATCCATCTCCAGATTTAGAGGTACGACCTTCCCCTTCTTCACGCGGTACAGTACGGGTTCCCTGCCATCCTTTATAATGAGGCGTTTGCCGAACTTCGGGATGGTGGCCTTAAAGTCAAGAGAAAAGCGAGCGCGAGCAAATACGCTGTCCAGCCTTCCCACGTTCTCGTAGATCCTCCTTATCAGGTCTATACTCCGCACCACCTTCGCCGAGAGGGTCTTTATTATTCGGGACTCGTACTCCTTTATCTGGTCCTCCACCTGTACGAGGGCGTTCTGGATGGGTACGACCTCATAAGGCTCTACGAATATGGTCTCCGTGGTGGCCGAATAACCGTGGACTATCCCGTCTACCTTGAAGTTGGAGATAACGGCGAGGGATAGCCTCCCCCCCTTAATAACCGGTTGCTTCTCCCTGAGCTTATCGTAATGCTTTTTTACGATATCGGAGTAGAGGAGGAGGAGCTTCTCCCTTATCTCGTTCCGTTTCTTTATGAGATCGGAGAGGGTGGAGTGCCTGTCCTTCCTTACCTCCCCCGATGGCGTAAGGTTATCCTTTATCTCCCGAGATATCCTGATCAGGTGGGTGGGTACGTTGAGGTAACGGGCGAGACGGTTGGAATGGATCCTCTCCCTCAGGTCTAACACCTTGTCAACGAAACGGGCCACGGTGACGAGTTTCTCGCAGTTGAGGGTGCCGTACTTCTCCAGATACGAAAAGACGTCCGATACGTCCGGTATGGCCGGAAAGGATAGGGACATGCCCTCCTCGTATTCCGATAGGACGGTTTCTATATCGCTGAAATCTACCTTCGCCCTTGAGTAGTCGGGTCGGAGGGAGTATATAACCCTCTCACCGATTGATGTGGAACAGTAACCCGCAATTAGATCCAGTATTTCCCTGCGGACCTTCTCCTCCGCCATCCGGTCTCACTTCTTTGGAGGCGTAACGTAGACCTTCACGTCCTTTACAACCACGTCTCCCGCCCTCTTGAAGTGGAGGATAAGTGTGAAGGTCTTACCCTCGGAGAGGGTCTCCTTCAGTCCTATCAGCATCACGTGATATCCGCCCGGCTTAAACTCCACCTTACCCTTCGGCGGTATGACAATAAAAGGCACGTGACGCATTCCCAGCTTGCCGTTTCCGGCATCGTAGGTCTCGTGGATTTCCACCTTCTTTACTATCTCCTCCTTAACGTCGGCCCCGTAAAGGGTATCCGGCTTATCTGAATCGTTATTTATGACGAAATAGACGGCCGAATTACCACTCTTCATCCCGGGTCTGGCCCACGCATCTGACACGGTCAGGCTCAGAAGTAAAAGCATACGAAGATATTTTATAGCCGCTCCCTGTTGAAAGTTATCCGTCTCCGACAGTAAAATTCCAATAATGTGGAAGTTAAAATCCGTCTCCGATTTGGCAGGTAAAGGGCGTTCAAAGATTTTCCCGAAAGTGATCGCAGGTGTGGTGGCGATGGTACTTTTACACCTTATCCTTATTTCCCTACCGGCAAAGGTGCCCACCTACGTTTTTGTATTCCCGGTTACCCTGTCACTTCTCATGGTTCTCCTGCTCGTTCCGGAAATGGAAGATAGATGGAAATACAGGTTTGCAAACGTTCCTCCGTGGAAGTACTTTCTTCGTACTTCCCTACCAATAACCCGCGTGGACGTTCAGGAAAGTGAAAACTCCTACCTACTTACCGTTAACTTCGGCGTAAACGTGCACGGGATAAAGATACATCCCGGATTACTCTACGCAGAGCCGGAAGGTCTCCATTTTTATCCCTTCGGTGCGGATTACGAGTGTAATGGCCGGAGGATTGAAGTGGTTCTCCCTTACGCCCCTGCTCTCGTTTTCAGAGAGTTCACGTTCCTTCCGGCGGTTCGTATGTACTGGGAAGGAAGCTTCTATTACCTCTCTCCCATCGGGCCGGTGTACCGGGTATACCTCAAGGATAAACGGTTGAGGATACAGAAGAACGTTGTAATGGCTATACAGGAGGACGACGGGTTCACCTTCAAACTGTTAGAGGGGGATTGTGACAGGTGTACCCTTTTTTTGGCATTTACGGTAAAGGTGCCCGGTAGGGAAGTGCATGTGGAGAGGCCGATCGGAACCGTACGGGGTGGGGGGAGGAGTAAATCGGTAAGGTGGAGACCGTCCGAAGGTGGATACGTTCTCCTTTTCCGGGAGGAGGACCTGTGGGAGATCGACGAGGAAATAGCCGGGATTCCTACGGAGGGGTTTGTTCTCAGGAATTCGGAGGGGGAGTTCTCCGTAGAGAGTAAAGTCGTGGTTGAGATTTCCCACTTCGGCCAGTGGACCCGCAAGCGTGAAACACCCGTTTATAGGGTGCCATTTCAGGTTTAAACCGATCAGTGTGATACCTGATCCCCGGGCAAAATGCACAGGACCAAGAGGTCATACTAACGATTGCGTAGAAAGTCCCGCTGGTAGTTTCCGGAATTTTTAATGAAAAATGAAAGTAGTCACATCCTTTCGTAAACGGCCATGACGTTGCCGAAGTCGGTAAGTCTTACGAGAATTTCCTTAAAACCTCCGACTTTCCCCATAAGCCAACGGACATCCTCAGGCGTATACAGGCAAACCTTCCCTGTGATTTTGAACTTATTCGCAACGTCCGGAGGAAGGGGAGCGTACCTCTTCTCTACGGGTAAGCTTGCATGGGGATAACCCTCACCTATTGGGGAGTTCAGACCGGACAGGGACAGGAACACCCTCCCTCCGGGAAACATTCTGTTGCGCAGTATTTTCAGAACCTTCACGCTCTCCCGAAACCGGAGGTGATGAAGTACCCTTTCGGCCACAACCACGCCTATACCTTCGGGCAGATCCCCGTACCTTATGTTTCGTACGTCCTTCAATTTAAAGAAAAGTTGATCCTCAAGGCCGAAACAGTGTGTCAGAGAACGGTAATGTTCAACAAGGGAAGGATCGCTATCGTAAAGATGACACCGGAAACTCAACAGGGCAAATATAACCGCCAGTCTCCCCTTTCCCGGCCCTATCTCAACGTAAACCTTAGAGGGAGGTTCCCCTGAGAGGGCGAACCTGAGGGCCTCCCTTCCGAGGGAGCTGACCCTGTAAGCGCCTACGTCTATTCCGGTTCCCATAAAAAAGAGGGGGCCTTCCGGCCCCCGGAGATTTCCCTCTACTTGTTGGGTGGCAGGTTGTCCCACCTGCGTAGTTCGTAGTCCTTCCGTAGCGGGTGGCCGTTGAACCCCTCCCACAGGAGTATCCTCTCAAGGTTGGGATGGCCGGCGAACTTTATGCCGAACATATCGTAAACCTCCCGCTCGTGCCAGTTGGCCCCCTTGTAGACGTGTACCACGGAAGGTACCATCTCCCCCTCGTCCACGGCCACCTTGAACCTTACCCTATCCCTGTGGTGGGTGGAGTAGAGGTGGTAAACCACCTCAAACCTCTTGTTATGGGGCAACTTCGTCGCCTTCCATCCGAGGTAATCAACGGCCGTGATGTACACGAAGAGATCAAACCCGAGGACGTCCCTCGCGAACTTGAGAACGTCCCCTATAACCTCTTTGGCGACGTATATGGTGGTAAAGTCCCTGGTCTCCACTTCGGGACCCACCTTATCCCCGAAGTTTGCCTGAAGGATGGAGAAGATGTTCCTACTCATAATCCTTACCCTCCGCTGCGTCGTAATCTCCGGCTTTTATGTTTTCGCCCTTTAAGGCGCGGTTTATGAAGGTGAAGGACTTCTTCAGACGTACGTAAAGCCACGTGCTGTGCAGCCCGGGGAACATCTCCGCCGGGTAACCTATGGCACCGTCAAACTCCACGTACACGAGTTTACCTCTGGGGAAGCCCTTATCCAGAAGGGCCTGCTTGAAGCCCCTGTTGTGCGAAAGGAGGGTCAGCTCGTCCTTCTTACCCACGTCTATATACACCTTGGTATCGTTAAAGCCAGCGGCATCCCTCGCCAGGGCAGTGTCTATGAGGGTCTGAGGATCGTGGAAGGCCTTCCAGACGCAGTAAGTCTCCGTAAGGGCCCTTTTGGTGAAGTTCTCAGGAAGGGAGGGATCAATACAGGATGCCAGCGGTTTGCCGGCGGTGTCGTACGTAAAGGGAAACCTGACACCGATACAGAGCTTCATACTCATGACAGTGAGGGTATCCAGAAGGACCTCACCGTTTATGGAGTCAAGGCCTCCAGGGGAGTAGAAACAGTTCTCCGTAACTCTCCAGTCCGTGGGATCCTGATAGGTGACGATACGAGGGCTGAAGGCGGCGGACAGGCCGTTTCCGAGGGTAGCCCATACCCTTTCCCTGCCAAGGTAGTCTTTTATCCAGAGGGGAAGCCTGCGATTACTGAAATCGGAAAGCATACTGTCTATGATGTTCACGGTTATAAGGGAGTCAAACGCGAGGGGTCCGGAGTGGAGGGCAACGGCCTTGAACCTGGCGGGGTATTTGAGCCAGAGTTTAGAGGATCCATAGGAACCCATGGAGAGACCCATTATAGCCCTCTTCGTGGTGTCCACCGGATAGGTCCTCTCTATCTGGGCCATCATGCTGTCCATTATGTAAGTCTCGTAGAGACCAAAGACGGGGAAGGGGGCATACGAGTTGGAGGAAGGATCGTAAAGGAGGCTGTTCGTGTAAAAGGAGCCACCCACTAAGTTGCGGCCGTCGGGCATAACCACTATTACGGGGTCAATCTGACCGGTAGATATGAGATGATCAAGGATCTCGTGTACACCGTTGTAAAAGATATAAGTACGATAATCTCCACCGAAACCGTGGAGCATGTAAATTACGGGATACTTTCCGTTGGGGTCGTAGTTGGGAGGCAGATAAACCAGAGCCTTTGGGGTTACTATACCCAGAGAGGGATCAACGGCCACGTTAAACTCCTCGTATTTTCCATGCTGAATCGTTATCTCCTCTGTCTTTTTACACCCCTGCAGGAACAGAAAACCTACAAGAAAATACGAAACTACCTTACGCATAGGCTGGAATTATACGGAGGTATACGTTACTTTGAAAACGAATTGCTCAGAGTAGAGAGATCACCTTCAGTCTCCTTACAGCCATCCTGTACACCTCCTCCCTCCCCCTGCCGAGGTACTTCCGGGGGTCTATGCCGGAGTACTCGCGGAGGGCCTCAAGCACCCCCACCTTGAAGGCCATGCGCAGGTCCGTGTCCGTGTTCACCTTCCTTATCCCCGCCCTTATGGCCTCCTTCAGGATATCGTCCGGTACACCCCTGGCATCCTCCATCCCCAGTTTCTCGGCGTAGTCCCTATAGACGCCAGAGGCACCGTGGAGGACGAGGGGAATTCCCGTCAGCTCCCTTATCCTCCTTATGCGGGGGACGTCTATCCTCGGCTCCCCCTTGAACTTGTAGGCCCCGTGGGAGGTACCCACGGCCACGGCCAGCATATCCACCCCCGTCTCCTCAACGAACGCCCTGGCCTCTTCGGGGTCGGTGTATATACTCTTCTCAGCTGAGACCTCGTCCTCCACGCCGGCGAGTACCCCCAACTCCGCCTCTACGGTTATGCCGAGGGGTTTCGCCACCTCAACCACCTTTTTGGTTATGGCGACGTTCTCCCCGTAGGGCCTGTCGGAGGCGTCTATCATCACCGAGGTGTAGCCGTAGCGGATAGCCTTGAGGACGGTCTCAAAGCTCTTCCCGTGATCCAGATGGAGGGCCGCCGTTATCCCGTACCTTTCAACGAGGGCCTCCGCCATGGGCCTTATTACCTCAATGCCCATGTACCTTATCCCCCCCTCGGACGTGGCCAGTATGACGGGGACCTTCAGGTCCGCCGCCGCCCTGCAGATGGCGTCCAGGAACTCGTAGTTGTTGAAGTTGAAGGCGGCTACGGCCACCCCCTCACCTTCCGCCCATTCTATGACCTCCTTAGCCGGTACCAACGGCATACCTGTAGTCTAAGGCCGGCCGAGGAAGGCCATAGCCTCGCCCCATGCGTACCTCTCCCTTATCCCCTCCGGCAACAGGTTCAGGAGGTTATGGATGTCCTCCACCTCCCTTATACCCTCGTACTCGCTCCCACCGAGGCCGAAGAAGTCCGAGCCGGAGACTATCCCCCCGCCGAAGACGGAGTAGAACTCCCCTATCCTCCGGGCCAGTTGCTGCAGCGTTATCTCCCCGAAGAAGATGGCCCCGTACCCTATACCCACGACTCCCCCACCGGAGATTATCTCCCTCGCCAGGTCGTAGGTCAGGATCCTCTGGGAGGACGGCTCCTTCAGGATGCCCCCGTGGGAGTAGAGGTACTTCACCCCGCTCTCCACCGTCTCGTATATGGCATCGTAGGAGGCGTGGGCCACGTCCACGAGTACCCCCCTCTCTCTGGCCCAGTGTAGGAACTCCCTACCGAGGGAGGTGAGACCCCCCTTCCCCCCCTTATCCCCGCAGCAGGATGTGGATAGGGCGGAGTCCACGTTCCACGTGAGGCCGAAGAGCCTTACCCCCATCCGGTATAGGGCCTCGTACCGGTCAATCTCCTTCAGGTACCCCCCCTCAAGGCCGATTACGAGGTTGAGCCTGTCCGTCCGGACCTCCCCGAAGTCCGTCAAAAGGGAGACGTTGGGCGAACTCTCCACCTCTTTAAGGAACCACTCCACCCCCCTCACCGTCCTGTCGTAGTCCCAGACCTCCCCTCCCTGAAGGGGCCAGACCGCCCCGACGACCAACCGGTACCCCGCCCTGTACAACCTCTCTAATATGCCGTTGATGAAGATTATGTCCTGATGGAAGTCGGCGATTGGCAGCATATCACCACTTCGGCAGTTGTACGAAGGGGTAGTCCCTCACCTCGTAGCGGAAGCGGCGGCCCCGGCTCTCCACCTCAACCTCCCCCGTCAGGTCCTTCGGTACGTACCCCATGGCTACGATGCCGTTGATGTGAGGGGAGAAGACCCCCGTCGTTATCCTGCCCACCTCCTCACCGTTTGCGAATATCCTGTCCCCCTTGTGGGGTATGAGGCCCCTCCCCTCCTTTACGAAGCCCTTACGCAGCTCCTTCACCTCAAGGTTCAGGAGGGCCTCCCGGCCCACGAAGTCCCCCTTGTTTAACTTCACGAACCAACCGAGGTTGGCGGAGAAGGGGTCCGTGTCCTCGTCTATATCGTTCCCGTAGAGGGGATAGCCGGCTTCCGCCCGGAGGATGTCCCTCGCCCCCAGACCGGCCCACCTCACCTCCTCCCTGGCGAGTAAAGTCTCAACCAGCTCCATCATGGGGGCGACGGGGCCGTAGACCTCAACCCCCCTTTCCCCCGTGTATCCGGTGGTGGCCACTATGAGGTCCCTCCAGAGGAAGACCCTGTTCCTCCGGGCCGTCTTCAGGTCCTCAATCCCCGTTATTTCTGCCATTATGGGGAGGGCGTCCGGACCCTGAAGGGCCACCTGGGCCATCTCCTCCGTTACGTCTATCATATCGGCATCAAAACCCTTCAGCCTCTCCCTCAACACCCCCCAGTCCTTCTCGTGGTTGGCGGCGTTCACCACCACCAAGTACTCCCCTTCGCGAAGGAAGTAGATGTACGCGTCGTCGTGGATCCCTCCCTTGGGGTTGAGCAGGAGGGTGTACTGGGCCTGCCTTCGCTTGCCGAGGCGGGAGACGTCGTTGGAGAAGGAGTAGTTGAGGAAGGGGAGGGCCTCCGGCCCGGAGACGGAGAAGCGGGCCATGTGGGAGACGTCAAAGAGGGAGGCGTGCTTTCTGGTCCATAGGGTCTCATCAACTATACCCGTGTACTGGACGGGCATCTCGTACCCGGCGAATGCGACCATCCGGGCGCCGGCCTTAACGTGCAGGTCGTAAAAGGGGGTCCTCTTCACCCTGTGATTCTACGGTCGGCCAGTCCGTACGGACACCCGTTTTTCGCCTTCATGCCTTAGAATAGGCCGATGGATAAGGTGTGGAAGAGGGTATTCGGGGATTTCATACCGGTGGATAACGTACCCACAGGTGCCTACCCCTACGCCCCCGTTTTCAGACGTATAGGGACGCTCTCTATAGGGCGTCAGGTCTTCTACAGTCCCCGCAGGGTTTATAGCGACGTTAACGTACAGTACTACAGGCTAAGAGGGGAAGGTAAGGACGTAAGGAGGGTAGTATTCCTGTCAAAGGGGGAACCGACCCTTGACCTGAACCTTGGCAGGGAGGCGGAGGCTTTGAGGGTTGCCGGTTTTTTGCCGGAGATCCTGACGTGTGGGGCGATGCTCTGGAGGGAGGACGTTAGGGAGGACCTGTTCCGTTTTGACAGGGTGGTACTGGATTTAACCGCCGTGAGCGAGGATGTATGGAGAGAGGTAATGCGACCCCACCCCCTTTTAAGGTTCTCCAGCGTTATGGAGGGTATAAGAACCTTCGCCCGTGAGTACGGCGGGAGATTGGACGTCCTGATAAGGGTCGTTGATGGTGTGCCGTACTACTCCGAGGGACCCGCTCTACGGGACTTCCTCACGGAGATTGGAATAAAGAGGGTATTTGTCGTTTCACAGGGTGCTAACTCCTCCCTTCTCCTTCCCCATCTGAGGGGCGGAGACTTTGAGGTGATTCAGGCTGACTTTCAACGGTATAATATGGAGAATGGCCGGACATAGTAAATGGGCACAGATCAAGCACAAGAAGGCGCGTGTGGACGCCAGAAGGAGCAAGGTTTTCAACAAGTTGATAAGGGAGATACAGGTTGCGGCAAGGCTCGGAGGCGGAAACCCTGACACCAACCCCCGGCTTAGGCTCGCCATAGAGAAGGCCAAAGAGGCCAACATGCCGTGGGACAACATAGAGAGGGCTATAAAGCGTGGTACAGGACAGATTGAGGGCGTACAGTACGAGGAGGTGATGTACGAGGGGTACGGCCCGGGAGGGGTTGCCTTCATGGTGAAGGCAACGACGGATAACCGCAACCGAACCACGGGCGAGCTCAGACACATCTTCTCCAAGTACGGAGGAAACCTGGCATCTCCGGGTAGCGTGGCGTGGCAGTTCACCGAGGTAGGCGTTATATACGTAGAGAAGGGCAGGGTGGACGAGGACACTATTTACGAGGTGGCCCTTGAGGCGGGGGCAGAGGACGTTAAGGAAGAAGAGGATATGTGGATGATAACCACCTCGCCGGAAGATTTCGCCGCAGTTAAGGAGGCGATAGAGAGGGCCGGAATACCGATATCCTCCGCCATGGTCACCATGCTCCCCCAGAACACCGTCAGAGTGGAAGGTAAAACTGCGGAAACTATCCTCAAGCTCTACCAGGCCCTTGAGGATCACGACGACGTCCAGCAGGTCTACGCCAACTTTGATATAGATACCTCAATACTTGAAAAGGTGGCGTGAGAGTTCTGGGCATAGACCCCTCCCTTCGGGCTACGGGGTGGATCGTGGTTGAAGGCAGGGAGGTAAAGGGGTGGGGTGTCATAAGGACGAAGGGTGAACTTGCGGAGAGTCTGTCGGTGATAAGAGACTCCCTTTTGAGAATCGTTGAAGAGTTCCAACCGGAAAGAGCAGTTATGGAGGCCATCATATACCACAGGAATCCGAAGGTGGCCATACTGCTCGGTGCCGTGCGGGGAGTCATACTGATAACCCTCAGGGAGGCCGGTGTAAACCTTATTGAGGTATCGCCGTCCCGTCTAAAGCTCTCCTCCACGAGGTTCGGAAACGCCCCGAAAGAGCAGGTCGCATACATGTTGAAGAGCATCTACGGCCTGGACGAGGACGTGCCGGATCACGTTACCGACGCCCTTGCGGCGGCAAACTATATCCTGAAGTGATATGATATCGGGACTTCGGGGCCGGGTAGTGAAGGTAAAGGGGGATTACGTTCTGGTGGAAACCCCATCCGGTATTACCTTTTCCGTGAAGGTGCCGTTATCTCACGCACCGGTAGAGGGGGAGGAGATCTTCCTCTACGTCCATACGGCCTTTAACCAGCAGACAGGCTTTGACCTGTACGGTTTTCGGGAGGAAGAGGAGCTGGAGGTTTTTAGAACGCTCCTTGAGGTTCCGGGTATTGGCCCCTCCATGGCCCTGAGGATACTGTCGGAGTTAACCCTGAAGGAGCTGGCTATGGCCGTCCGCACGGGGAACGTAAGCCTCCTTAAGAGGGTCAGGGGTCTGGGTACGAAGAAGGCGGAGATGGTGATATTCGCACTTAAGGACGTTACACTGCCGGAGATTGAGGAGGATACGGCTATATCCGAGGCCATAAAGGCCCTTACTACCCTCGGAATGGACTACACTCAGGCCAGACTCCTCGTGACTCAGGCCTTGAAGGAAGGCTTCCAGAAGGTGGAGGACCTCATAAGTTACGCCCTGAGACACAGGAGCAGGGCCATCTAAAACTCAAGATCCTTCAGAGACAGGATGACGTGCAGGTTAAGGTAGAGGGTGGCGCTGAGCAGGTTTAACCTGTCCCCCGGAGGGAGGCCGGTGTCATAGGGAAGTACTATTCCGGCATCAACGATGAAGTTCCGTGAAAAGGAGTGTCTTACACCCGCAAACGTGCGTATAACTGCTACAGCCGTGTCGCGGGGTACCCTGTTCCCGGGTGAGTATCTATCGTATCCCGTTGCACCTGTCCGTTTGAACATACCCCTGTAAAGGAAACGGGGATGTAAGTTGACCTCAAACAGGAGATCCGTCCTCTCCCTCCACCCGTAGGTGCCGCCAACGTAACCGTTGTAGGCCGTAAGTACGCTCTCCTCCTTCGTGCTTCTGAAAGGTTCCGTGGAGAGCCACGACTTCAAGCTGTCGCACAGCACTCCGGCTTCGCATCCGTGAAGGGGGGGTAAATTCCGCATCTCCATACGGGTTCCGAACTGGACAATACCCGCCCCAACGGATAGGGAGAACCTTCTGAACCTGACAGTCAGGGGGACGGTCAGGTAAGACGTACGCGTACTGTACTTCCTGACGAAGCCGTAGTAAACGGGATGGGGGGCGAACAGGACGATGGTGTCGGGTACCTCGTTGACCACTCCCGGAGAGACCCGGAGCTGGACAGCCAGTCCCACGTGCTGGAGCCTGATTACGGATAACTTCATGGCGGAGGATACCTCGTTTATCTGGGTCCAGGGGTAGGAGGGTAGGTTACTCAACAGGCGGTTCATGGAAAGTTGTATCTCGGCTACTCCACCGATCCCTACGGTAAATACACCGTGCCATATACCGTAATCTTTAAGTTGATTGTCAAGAAAGGTACCCCCGTGGAACCAGATGGCCCCGTCCGGTAGTACCCCGGCAGTGGGGCCTATCAGAAGGCGGTAGGGTTCGTAGTACTCCGGATAACCGGGAGGGTTCACGATCACCTGAGATATAAAGGATATCAGCATGCTTCACCTCCTCCGGGTTACGATTCTCTTCACGGTTATATTCACGCGTATATCGCGGTAGTAGTACCCTTCCATTTCCACGCTGAGCGGGGCAGGTTCCGGACATTCGTACACCCCCTCTCCGCAGAAGATACCGTAAAGATCCCCCGAAGATACCGTACCGTCCCCGTCTGCGTCTTTCCACGCCCTGACGTAGTACGTTCCGTCGGGCAACCAGAAGTTCTGAATGACCGCCACAAGACCATCGGGGTAAACGTACTCCACGGTACTCCTCCTGACCAGCACCGTGAAATCGGGGTCGGCAAATGCCTCAACGTACGTACTATCCAGGGGGACGGAGGAAGTATCTCCCCTGCTTACCTCCACCCGTATATCACCCCCGTAATACTCGCCGGAGTACGAGGAGTAGCATCCCACCGTAAAGATCAAGATACCCACTAACACCGAAATCCTTTTGAGCATAACGGCCGTATTTTAAGGACGTACGGGTGCGAGCTTATAATATCTCCTCGTCGTGGAAGTACTGAAGCTGGTCCTGGTGTTCGTAACGGTAGGGGTGTCGGCAGTTTCCCCATGGGCGAAAGAGATCATCTCTGACTACTCTTACGTCAGTGGCCTCATAGTAAACCTATTCGCCGCTTTCATCATGCTGAGAATAGGGCGCTTTTTTGAAAAGGTGTGGGGCGTAGCCTTTCTGTTCTTCGCTATCCATCAGGCTCTGAACATATCCACCCCCTTTACTCCCTCCTTCTTTCCCTACCTGGGGGACATCTTCTATGGGGGGTTTTACCTCCTGCTCTTCGCCGGGAACCTGGGCCATCTGTGGGAGTCAAACTCAACCTTAACTCTCTCGGCGTCTATCGTCCTCGCCATCGTATCTATTCTGACGGCCTTCATACTCGCCTTCAACTTCCACCCCTTTAACCAGAACCCCATGGGATCCTTCTTTAACGTACTGTACGTCCTCTTCGCCTTCGTCAACGTCCTGACCACGGTGAGGGCCGCCCTGTTTGACAGGGCGTGGGTGTTGAGAACCCTCGCCTTTGGTATACTTGCAGTTACGGAGGTGTGGTATGCCCTCTGGATTTACGGGAACTACGATGCTCCCGACTCCTCTATCACGTGGTTTGGAATAGCGATGCTCGCTGTCCTGTCCCAGAGGCCCATCAAGAGGCGAATGAAGATAGTACAATTTTAGAATACCCGACTATGGATACCCGTACGGCGGTCTTTAAACTTGACGGAGAAGGTTTTGACGTTGAGGTCCCTTCGGGAAACCTGAGGATAGGGAAAGGGGCCCTCTCACCCATGGAGCTTATGCTCGTCTCCATCGGTGGATGTACGGCCATGGACGTTCAGAGTATCCTGAGCAAGATGAGGTACTCCTTTGGTATGGAGGTGGTGGTTGAGGGAAAGCGGAGGGAGGAGCATCCGAGGATATACACGCACATAACCATAACTTACACCGTTGAGGGTGACGTACCGCAGAGGGCGGTTGAGAGGGCGGTGGGTCTTTCTCTGAACAGGTACTGCTCGGCCACGGCCATGGTTTCAAGGGTGAGCAACATAGAGTACGTGATAATCCTCAACGGGAAGGAGGTAAAACGTGGCAAGAAGGAACCTCTGGCGGATAAGGGGTAAGAGATTGGACGTATCGGACACCCTGATAATGGGCATACTCAACGTGACCCCGGACAGCTTCTTTCCGGGGAGCCGTGTCCCCGATGTGGACGCCGCCCTGAGGAGGGCAGGGGAGATGCTGAACGCGGGGGCGGTTATACTGGACGTAGGGGGTGAGAGTACACGACCGGGGTCGGACCCCGTTCCGGAGGAGGAGGAGATAAAGAGTGTGATCCCCGTTATAAGAGCCATTTCGGAGAGGTTCCCCGACGCCGTTATATCCGTGGATACGTACAAATCCCGCGTTGCCCGGGAGGCGTTAGAGGCCGGAGCGCACATCGTGAACGACATAAGTGGAGGGAAGTTTGACCCGGACATCCTTCGGGTGGCCGCAGATTACGGGGCGGGAGTCGTCCTGAACCACATCCGGGGAAAGCCGAAGGACATGCAGAGGAACCCGTACTACGATGACCCGGTCGCCGACGTTGAGAGGGAGCTGATGGAGAGGGTGGAGGCGGCCCTGTCTTCGGGGATCGGAGAGGAGCAGATATGCGTAGATCCGGGAATAGGTTTCGGCAAACGGGTGGTGGATAACCTCCTGCTCATAAAACACGCCGGTCGTTTTGTGGAGAGTGGATTCGTCGTACTCTACGGAGTATCCAGAAAGAGTTTCATAAAGGCCGTTCTCGGCTACGAGGATCCGGAAGATAGGCTTTACGCCACACTCGGCGTTCATGCGTACCTGTACCTCAAAGGTGTCCATGTACTTCGTGCCCACGACGTGAGGGAGACGGCGGACGTTCTCAATATACTCAGGGTCATCGGAAACCCCGAAAGGTTTGCCTTTGAAGATAAAGTGAAACCTGCCATCTGATAGTTCATTTTATCTTTGGGAAACTGCGGGTTTTATGTGTTATATGATGGTTTTATTCTATAAATTGACCGCAACAGAAAAACTCTGTGCAGGAAATCCCCTTCACGGGTGGTTTTATCTGTGATATAATACCCGCTTATGTCCGACGTCAAGAAGAAGCGCAGGGAGGTATTGAAGAACATCGGGCGACTTGTGGGTTACGGTGTACTGGGTGGTGTGTTCGCCGGTTTTGCCCGCTCCCTCTGGCCGAACGTTCTGTACGAACCTCCCAAGAGGTTCAGGCTCGGAAAGCCGGAAGACCTGGCCGATGGGGTCAACTTCTTCCCCGAACAGAGGCTCTTCGTATTCAAAAAGGGAAACGAGATCTGGGCCATATCCGCCATCTGTCAGCATCTCGGGTGTACCGTTAACTTCGTTCAGCTTCCCGAACCCAAGGTCCTGAAGGTAGGAAATCTGGAGATAAAGGAGGAGTGGGAGTTCCACTGTCCGTGTCACGGGTCCCTGTACGCCGGAGACGGTACCATATACGCTGGTCCTGCCCCGAGAGGTCTGCCGTGGTACTACCTTGAGATAGATCCTGCCACAGGTATGCTTATAGTGGACACCTCAAAAGAGGTGGAGAAGGGCTGGAAGTTCAAACTCGCTTAAGGAGGTAGTAGAAAATGAGCCTTAAAGAGCGTCTTTACAAGGTATGGAGGGCTCTGGTCTGGACCTTTGATCCTGCAGATAGGGCCGAAGCCGGTAAGGCCATAACCCGCAACTTCTGGCTCCACTGGTTCCCCCCTCGTATGACGAAGAGGTCGCTCAGCTGGTCCTATAGCCTGTGGCTCGGTACCATATCGTGGGTCCTATTCGTCATCCTCACCGTAACCGGTGTGGTCCTCATGTTCCTTTATATCCCCTCGGTTGAGAGGGCTTACTGGACCATAAAGGATCTGGAGTACTCAGTCTCGTGGGGATGGTTCCTGAGGAACATGCACAGGTGGGGCGCCCACATGATGGTGGCCGCCGTATTCCTCCACATGATGCGCGTCTTCTATACCGGGGCTTACAAGAACGGGGTAAGTCACGCGGCCCGGAGGGAGATCAACTGGACGGTGGGTATGATCCTCCTCGTCCTAACCCTCCTGCTCTCCTATACCGGATACCTCCTGCCGTGGGATCAGCTGGCCTACTGGGCTATCACCATCGGTGTTAAGATAGCCGAATCCGTACCCATACTTGGCCCCAAGATCAAGTTCGTGATGGCCGGTGGAACGGAACTCGGACAGCCTACCCTTATAAGGTTCTACGCTCTGCACGTTATGGGGCTACCTCTGGCCGTCCTGCTCCTCTTCTCCTATCACATGTGGCGTATACGTAAGGACGAGGGACTGGCCGCAGTTGAGCAGTTCCGTCTGGCCAAGAAGCGCAAGGATCTCCAGATAGACACCTCCGGAGAGGAGCCGGTCTACTCTACCCCGTGGGCAGTGAGGCGTATAGTTCTCGTGAGCCTCGCGACCCTCGTGTGGGTGATGTTCTTAGCCACCTTCCTTGATTCTCCTCTTGAGGAGCCTGCGGATCCCAGCTGGACACCCAACCCCGCGAAGGCTCCGTGGTACTTCCTCTGGCTTCAGGAGCTCCTCGCCATAACCACCATACGTACTCCATGGTTCACCATAAACGGCGGTTTCGTGGGTGGCGTGGTCATACCAGGTCTCATGGGTCTGGCCGCTACCGTATGGGCGTTTCTTGATAAGTCTCCCGCGGAGGCAACTGGAGTGTGGTTCCATAAGAGCCGTACCGTCCAGAACATAGTGTTCACACTCGGTGTACTCTTCATCGTCGGTCTCATCCTGTTCGCCATGTACTTCCGCGGTCCCAACTGGAAGGTATATTGGCCATGGGCGTGGCCGGAGCTTCCGGAGATAATTTAAAAGGAGGTTAAAGATGGAGAATAAGAACGTTCCGAACAACCCTGAGGAGAAGAAGCCCCAGACTCCTCCGAAAAAGCCCGCGGCCAAACCGGCCGCTAAGAGGCCCAAACTCCCCGACGTTAAGGACGACCCCTTTCCCATGGACTCGTGGCTCATATACGGTATAGCCATAATAGGCGCTTTTATCTTCGGTGTTGCTGCCTATAAGGAGCTCAACCCGGAGTACAAGAAGTATCAGGTTGAGTTCAAGAAGCTCATAGAGAAGAAGTTCGGCCCGGAGGCTGCCGCCAAGGTGCCGATGGGCGTCCAGCAGATCTGGATAAAGGATCTCAACAACCGTGTGGACAGGTGTATAACCTGTCACATGGGGTACGAGTGGAGGGGCCTTGAGGGTGAGGACGTACCCGAGGTGTTCAGGACACATCCGGATCTGGACGGTCTCATAGCCAAACACCCCTTCAAGGATTACGGGTGTACCACGTGCCACGGTGGACAGGGGTACGCTACAAATATGAAGGAAGCCCACGTAATCCAGAAGGGTAAGAAGGTCAGGTGGCTTGAACCTCTGCTCGGTAAGGAGAAGTCCAAGGAATACGCCTTTGAGGACTGGCAGAAGATGCCCCTCATGGAGATCAACTGTAACACCTGCCACAGGCATAACGACTCCCTTCCGGGTACACCGTACATAAACCTCGCAAAGAAACTCTGGAACGAGAAGGGATGTATAGCCTGCCATAAGCTCTTCGGAGAAGGCGGAGATATAGGTCCGGATCTGACCTACGAAGGTTCCAAATCCCACGAGATGTTTGATATCCATGCCCCCTATTACGTCATAAAAGATGGGAAACCCGTGCCTTCCGGTCGCACCATAGCCGAAGAGATGAGGCGTCGTGGTCTCCCGCTGTCCGTTTTCTCCTGGCACCTCCTCCACTTTGAGGAGCCGAAGAGTATAACACCCACGTCCACGATGCCCAACTTTGGGTTCAACGAGAAGGAGAAGAGGGCGTTGACGATGCTCGTAATGTCCTGGAAGAAGGTGAACCTTCCCGCAAAGTACATACCGAAGGCCGGCCCCATATCCACGTCTGAAAAAGCCACCCCCGAAGAGGGCGCATCCGATACGTCTGCGACTACGGAAGACACCACATCTCAGGCGAAAGAGTTGACCTACGACGAGGCTCTGGCCAAGAAAGGGGAAGATCTATTTGATAAGAAGGGCTGTACCGCATGCCACGATCTTGACAGCAGGAAGGTCGGTCCTCCCCTCAGGGACGTGGCCCTGAAGCGTGATCCGGAGTGGATAAAGCACATGATCATGAAGCCCGACAGCATGATCCTCCACGACCCCATAGCCCAGAAACTCCTGGAGGAGTACTCCGTTCCCATGACCAACCAGAACGTCTCCGAGGAGGAGGCGAAGGCCATAATAGAGTTCCTCAAGAAGGCGGCCTCGGAGAAGAAGTGAACACCTGCGCTTCGGTTATGTGGGGGGCTGAAATGCCCCCCATTTTTTATGGGTGGCCGGAAGGGTTCCAACTTTACATCCCTACAACAGTAAAATAGCCTCCATGTTCGTTCTGATCAGTACGGAAATTCCTCTGTTCGTTTCCCCCGATGACTTCGGTAAGGTAAAACCCCGCGTGGTGGTTGACATGCGCGACCCCGAAGAGTACGCTGAGGCCCACATACCGGGAGCGGTAAACCTCCCTGTGGACGCTTTTCTTATCGCCGTGGACAGCGTACCCTTCCACATGCCGGAGTTTGACACCCTCGTTGATAGGATCTCGGCCCTCGGAGTCAGACAGAAGGAGAGCATCCTCATATACTCCTCCGCTAAACTTACGTACCATTATCTGAACGTCGCAGCCCTGTACATGGTCCTGAAACACCTCGGTTTCAAGAAGATTTACATCCTGAACGGGGGGTTTGAGGCGTGGAAGGAGGCTGGCAAACCCGTGAGCGACCGCAAAGGTCTGAGGGGACGAATAAGGCTCAAGGCCCGACCCGATAGCAGTTTCCTCATCTCTCTGGACAGCATGCTCGTTGAAGTTCTGGACTCCGCAACCGGGAACACGAAGCTTATCCTCAGGAAAGATATCCGTCTCGTTGACGGCCGTATTCCACCCTACTACTTCGGTATCATAGCACCCCCCTTTTACAACCGCAGGGGACACATACCGGGGGCGACCTCGCTCCCTTTCACCTTCTTCTTCCGCAAAGTTAAGGGTAAAGAGGGCTTTTACTACGTTATGGCCGACAGCGCCCTCGTAGACAGCATACTCAGGCCCAACATTGACCCCGTCAGGTTGAACGTCTTTTACGGGAACACGCCCCGTGAGGCGGCCTTCTTCCTTATGCTGCTGGATTACGTGAAGTATCCGAGAGAGAAGTACCGGCTATACCTGAACGGCTTTCCGGAGTGGAGCCGCAGGGAGGATCTGCCCGTAGTGAGGTACAGGTGGGAGTGATATGGGAAGGATGACCGTAAAGAAACTGGTGGGTCTTAAGGGGAAGAGGCCGATTACGGCCATAACGGCCTACGACTATACCTCCGCCCTCCTGGCCGACGCCGTGGGCTTTGACGTGGTACTGGTGGGGGACTCCGCGGCCATGGTGATACACGGGTACGAGAGCACCCTCCCCATCGGTATGGAGGAGATGCTAATGCACGTGAGGGTGGTAGCCCGGACCGTAAAGAACGCCTTAGTTGTGGCGGACATGCCCTTCATGAGTTACCAGCCCTCAATGGAGCGGGCGATTGAGAACGCCGGGAAGTTCATGAAGCTCGGTGCTGCGGCCGTGAAGGTTGAGGGGGGCAGGGAGGTCGCCGAACTCGTCTCCCGCCTCGTCTCCTACGGTATACCCGTAATGGGCCACATAGGTATGAATCCCCAGAAGTTCAACGTTTACGGTGGATTCAAGCTTCAGGGAAGGGATAAGGAGGAACTACTGAAGGATGCCCTCGCCCTGCAGGACGCCGGAGCCTTTGCTATCGTCCTTGAGAAGGTACCTTCCGAGAGCGCCCGGTACGTAACGGAGAGGATAAGGATACCCACAATAGGGATAGGTGCGGGGCCCCACGTAGACGGTCAGATCCTCGTCTTCCACGACGTCCTCGGCCTTATCCCCGGCATGGAGTTCCGGTTCGTCAGGAAGTACCTGAACGGTTTTGAGATCATGAAGGAGGCCCTTGAGAGGTTCAAGGGGGATATACTGAGCAGGAGTTTTCCGTCTCCGGAGGAGAGCTACGAGTGAACCTCGTTTACAGGCTTATCGCCACGGGCCTTTTTGTGGGGAAAATACCCGTAGCACCGGCCACGTTCGGCAGTCTGTGGGCTGTACCCCTCGTCCTGATAACGGGAACGTCCGGACCGGATTACTACATCATCCTGGCCGCCCTCCTCGTTATAGGTGTAGTGGCTGCCGGGAGAGTTTCGGAGGAGGTGGGTGAGAAGGACCCCCGCGAGGTGGTTATAGACGAGATCGTGGCCCTTTACCTATCCTTCGCGACCTTTCCGTTGAACTGGAAGGTTCTGCTTGCGGGCTTCCTGCTCTTCCGTTTCTACGATATCGTTAAGCCCTTCCCGGCCCGAAGGTTAGAATCTATGCCGGGGGGATGGGGAATAGTCGCCGACGACTTAGTTGCGGGGGCGTACACGTGGGTGACGTTAAAGGTCCTGAGTCTTTTGATAGCGTGGTAAAATCGCCTCCACCGTTATAATAGCCACTTCAAATGGGCAAAGTTTTTGAAATTCCGTTAGAGAAGGAACTTAAGGAGAGCTACCTTGACTACGCGGTCAGCGTAATCGTTGGGCGTGCCATACCCGACGCGAGGGACGGGTTGAAACCCGTACAGAGGCGCATCCTGTACGCCATGAAGCAACTGAATCTTCTGCCAAACCGGCCGTTCAGGAAGTCGGCTACGGTCGTGGGAGAGGTCATAGGTAAGTACCACCCTCACGGAGATCAGGCCGTTTACGACGCCCTCGTCCGTATGGCACAGGACTTCTCCCTGCGGTACCCCCTCATAGACGGGCAGGGGAACTTCGGCTCCATAGACGGCGATCCACCCTCCGCCTACCGTTATACGGAGGCACGCCTTAAACCCATAGCCCTTGAGGTGATAGGGGAGATAGACGAGGACACGGTTGACTTCGTACCCAACTTTGACGGTCAGTACAGGGAGCCGGTCATAATGGCCTCCCGTTTCCCCCACCTTCTGGCCAACGGTACCACGGGCATAGCCGTAGGAATGGCCACCAACATCCCTCCCCACAACCTCAACGAGCTCATAGACGCCGCCGTGGCCCTCATAGACAATCCGGAGGTGCCCGACGAGGCCCTCTTAGACATAGTGAAGGGACCGGACTTTCCGACGGGTGGGTACGTCCTGGGGTACGAGGGCCTCAAGAGGGCCTACCTGACCGGTCAGGGCAAGATAACCATCCGGGGGAAGTACAGGGTTGAGGACCACCGCATAGTGATAACCGAGATACCCTACGAGGTGAAGAAGGCCGACCTGATAAGACAGATAGCAGACCTCGTAAAGGCCGGAAAGGTGGAGGGTATAAGCGACCTCAGGGACGAGAGCGACAAGGAAGGTATAAGGGTCGTAATAGAACTGAAGAGGGGGGCGGATCCGAGGGTGGTGGAGAACCAGCTCCTCAAGTACTCCAACCTACAGAGGACGTACGCCATAAACATGCTCGCCCTCGTGGGCGTACAGCCGAGGGTTCTCAACCTCCGGGAGGCCCTCCTGATCTACCTGCAGCACAGGGAGGAGGTAATAAGGAGGAGGACGGAACACAGGTTAGGCAAGGCCCTCCATCGCCTTGAGATAGTCAACGGTCTTCTTAAAGCCATAGACGTAATGGATCAGGTGATAAGGACCATAAGGGAGGCCGAAAACCCGTCCGTCGCAAAGGAGAACCTCATATCCATGGGGTTCACGCCCCTTCAGGCCCAGAGCATACTGGACATGCGGCTATCCTCTCTCACCCGTCTTCAGACCAAAAGCCTGAAGGAGGAGAAGGAGGACCTTGAGCGGAAGGTTGAGCGGTACCGTTCCATACTCGGGGACAGGAACGTCCTCCTTGACCTGATGAAGAGGGAGCTCCTTGAGATAAAGGAGAAGTATGGGGACGCCCGTCGTACGGTCATACTGAAGCAGGAGGTGGGGGACTTCAACCTTGAGGCTCTCATCAAGGAGGAAGATGTGGTGGTCGTCTTCACCAAGGGCGGGTACGCCAAGAGGCTCCCCCTCCGGTCCTTCCGGGCCATGAACCGCCGCACACAGGGGAAGAGCGCCATGAAGTTCTACGAGGACGACTCTCCGGCGGCCATAGTTAAATGTTCCACCCACGACGACATAGTCGTTATAACGGACAGGGGATCTGTGTTCTGGACGAGGGCCTACGAGATACCGGAGACTTCGGCCGCTGCCCGTGGCAGGTCCATAAGGAACGTGTTCAAGAACTACTCCAGAGATGAGAAGGTGGTATGGGCGTTCCCGATACCGAAGGACCCGGAGAGGTACGAGCTGATCGTCCTGAGCGGCTCCGGCCGTATAAAGAGGGTCAAGTTCACGGAGGTCCTCAGGGGAAGGAAGGGAACGTCCATCTCAAAGGAGGGGGTCATAAGCATCTTCCCGAGGCTTAACGAGAGGTTCGTTCTGGTCGCATCCCGTGAGGGTAAGGGGTACCGGATACGGATTGAGGATATACCCGTCCTCAGACGCCAGAGCCTTGGGGTCTACGCCCTCAGGGGCGAGCCTCTTGTGGCCATACCCATAGACGAGGAGGACGAGGTTATCGTAATAACCGAGAAGGGGTACGCCAAGCGTATGGAGGTGAGAGAGGTTCCCGTACTCAACAGGGGGAGGAAGGTGGGTGTCAGACTGACTTCGGGGACGCTCCTTACCCTCTTCAGGTACCCGGGGAACGACAGCGAGGCCATAATCCTTACGGCGAAGGGTATAATAAACCGCATAAAGCTCCACGACATACCAAAGTACTCCCGGACGGCCAGAGGGGTTAAACTCATAAAGCTGGCCAAAGACGACCGCGTGGTGGACGTGGTAATAACGGAGTAGGTCAGGGTAGTCTCCTCGCCAGACGTTTTACGTGGCACTCTATCTCGTCCCTGACTTTGCGGTAGAGTGCCAGATCACCGTTAAAGGGGTCGGCGACGTTCCACACCTCGTGGTACTTGCCCGGTACGTAGGGGCAATCCTCCTCAGAACACACCACGACCACGACGTCCCACTCCAACGGTGGCAGGTTCCGTATACCCTTTGACCTCTGCCCACTTATGTCTACGCCCACTTCCTCCATAACCCTTACGGCGAGGGGGTGGACGTACCCTTCGGGTCTGGAACCCGCCGAAAGTACCCTCGCACCCTTCAGGTACTTACGGGCAAACCCTTCGGCCATCTGACTCCGGCAGGAGTTCCCCTTACACAGGAAGAGGACGTTCATCGGAAGGTACGTATTATGCCCTCAACCCGCAGGATCAGGTTCACCTTGTTCTGACTTTCGGGGGCGAACACGCCGGCGTCCAACATGTAGAACTTACCGTCCCTGTTAAAGGCGTAGGTTACGAACGGCCCCCCGGCCATGAGGGTGTCGTTCTTCCAGAGGCCGTAAATCTTAAAGATCTGAATACCGTTCACCTCGTCCGTCATGGACGTGACGTACTCCCTCGCAACGCTGTCCCCCTTGTAGTAAATAGTAGTCAGGCTGTCCCGGAGGTTCAGAACGTCCTCAAGGTTTATGAAGCGCTCGTGCGGTTCGGAGTATACGAAGATGAAACGGCTGGGGTTGCTCTTGATTATGGACAGGAAACCTTTCCCTCGCCTGTACAGGCTCCACCCCGCCGGCACGACCATCTTTATACCGAACTCCCTCTCAATAGTCTGCATGAGCTTCCTGTTCTTCCCTCCGAGGAATTCAACCTCCGAAAGCTCCCTTATGGCCTTGTTTAGCAGGGTATCCCATATCACGGGAAGGTGATCCGTTATGAGCCTTAGCATGGCACGGGAGTCGTAGGAGCAAACCAGTACGGTGAAGTCCCCCCTGACGAACATATCCTTACGGAAGAATACACCCTCCTCCTCCTTACAGAGATCCCATAGGGAGTCGTTCGGCAGGAGAAAGAGGATCTTGTTCCGGTAGTTGGAAAACTGGGGAAACCTGTCCCATTTGAGGGGACGGACGTATATCAGGGTCTCCGGCTGGGGGGTGTACAGTACCTTCACCATGTACTTGTAAAACGCTCCGGCGGAGAACTTGGAATCTTCGGAGTACACCATTAGAACCTCACGGCTCGTACCTACCACCATCTTCGCTTCCCCACCGCATCCTACGAGGACGGCCGATACTAAGAGAGCGTAAAGGATCCTCCTCAAGGGTATATTCTAACGTCGGGAGGCCGTACACTCGTATAATTGCCGCCACGTGAAGTGGCTCTACATCCTCTCCGTGTACACCCATATCCTTCTCGCGACTTTCTGGATAGGGGGCATGATCTTCCTGTCCTTCGTCCTGCTGCCGGCCATACGTAAGCCAGAATACAGGGCGTACTACCACAGGTTGGTTAACGACACTGGAGTCAACTTCAGTCGTCTCGGATGGATAGCCCTTACCCTCTTCTTTATAACGGGGCTGTACCAGCTCCACGTCAGGGGCATAGAGTGGTACGACCTCTTTAAACCGGCCACTTACTCCTCACCCGTGGGCAGGATCGTTGGCCTTAAGCTCCTTTTTTACACAGCCATCGTTGTATTACAGGCCCTGCACGACTTCCTCATCGGACCCAGGGCCACCCGCCTCGGCGACGAGGCCCCGGATTCTCCGGAGTATAAGAAATACAGGGCTTACGCCCGTATGGTGGGTATCACGGTCTTCTTCCTGAGCCTGTTCATGGCCCTCTTCGGTGTGTTAATCGTGAGGGGAGGGTTCAGGATATGATCCTCGCCGACGCCCTCATAGCGGACGACAGGCCCCTCGGCATAGGCATCTACACCATTAACGTCGTGAGGGAACTCGCCCGAATGAGGAGGGATATTCTCGTCCTGACCCATACGCCGGAGATTTTTCCCGACGTACATAAGAAGCTCGCCCCCAGAAATACGGCCCCAAAACTGGGGAAATCGGCCGCAATTCGCAGACTTCTCTACCTCCAGACCCTGACGGGCAGGGGAGTCCTGTACCGTACGTACCATTCTATCTCCCTCTTCTGGCGAGGACCCCAGATAATCACCATTCACGACATCCAGCCGATAGTACTTCCGGACAAGTACAGGGAACAGACCCTCCTGTACAGGTACTTCCTCAAGCCGTTCATATGGCGGGTTGACAGGATAATAACCGTATCCGAGAGGTCAAAGGCCGATATTGTTGAATTCTTCGGTGTGAAGCCCGAAAAGGTGGTCGTGGCCTACCCCTCTTACGACTCCTCACTCTACAGGCCTATGGACCCCGAAAAGGCGAGGGAAGAACTCGGCCTTAAGAGACCTTACCTCCTCATGGTAGGCGCCCGATACCCTTACAAGAACGCTGACGTTATCCTGAGGGCTTTACCCGATCTACCTTACGACTTCGTTATCGTTGGCACGGGGGAGGAGTACGCCGAACACCTTAGAAAGTTGGCCGTGGACCTGGGGGTGGCAGATAGGGTAAAGGTACTGGGGTACGTGGAACGGGAGAAACTACCCCTCTTTTACTCCGGGGCCTTCGCCCTGGTCTTCCCGTCCCGGTACGAAGGTTTCGGACTTCCAGTCCTTGAGGCCATGGCATCCGGTTGCCCGGTGATAGGAACGGATACGGTGGTTGAGGCGGGCGGAGATGCCATACTCTACGCCCTTCCCGACGACCCCTCATCGTGGGTGGAGGCCATAAGGAAACTGGAATCCAGCAGGGAGGAGTACGTACGCAGGGGTCTGGAGAGGATTAAAGGGTTCTCGTGGAGGAAAACGGCCGAGAGGATAAACGCCGTCCTTGAAGAGTACACCTAATTGGCCCTTATGCTCAGGCAGGAATCAATCTTCCGCTCTAACTCCTTTACTAAAGGGAAGATGCTCAAACCGGGTGCGACGTAATCGTGCTTCAGATTCACCACGCAGGAATTTACCCCTATCCTCCTGCCCGTCTTTTGCGTCGTAAAGACGATGTCCGGGTCTCTGGAAAGTATCTCCTCCGTACTTACGGGAGCGTATCCCCTAATATGGGAGAACAGGTTCTCCCCTCCGAACCGGTTTATAACGTCCGATATGTAGGTGCCGTCCCCGGCCACAAAGATCGGTTTTGATGATATCTCAACGTAGTAGGTGAACCTTCCCTTCGGCTTTATGGAAGATACCACCCTTTTGACCGAATCTGCGAGTGCCTCCGCCTCCTCCTCCCTGTTGACGAGCCTTCCGAGATTACGTATCTCTTCTATAAGCTCGCCGACGCTTTCGGGGGAGAAGTCGTAGGTGCGAAGGCCCAGCTTCTTCAACCTCTCCGCAACACGGTTCTGCATAGGAAGGACGACTATAACGACGTCCGGCTTGAGAGCGACTATCCTCTCGTAATCCGGATTTATGAGATCTCCAACGATAGTCATCCCCTTAACCTTGCTGTACGTACTGACACCCACCAGGGCATCCTTACCCCCTACGGCGACTATTATTTCGTCGGCACTCGGTGCGAGGGAGACTATACGTCCTTTCCCCTCCGGCGAGCAGGATATTCCTGTGAAAACAAGGAGAGCAGTTAGTATTACGCTGCGGAGCATGGGGGGATTCTATCCCGGATCATCCGCACTTTATCTTCCCGTACCAGTACCTCTCAAAGGGGTTCGTAGGCTTGACCTTAAACAGGAGATCCCTATCCGGACATCTCTCGCTCAAGAGCTTAAAGATCTCAATCCGCCTGACTTTAGTAAGGTTTTCAATCACCTCATCGGTCGTGAATTTCACCTTTACGAGGCCGTCGCGGGCGGCGTCCCTGACCATGAAGTAGGGGTCGTTCAGCCCCTTCCACAGGAGTTCCTTATGTTCCTTACATCCGTACTTCCCCACCAGCATCAACGCCCTCATGCGGACGTACTCGTAGGGGTAGTTTGCGTACTTCGGCACCACACGGCAGGCGTTTTTACTACCCGACTTATAGAGCGCCCGGAGAGTACGGGAGATCCACCGTTTGTCCTTCTTTCGTTTTAGGAGACGGAGCAGTACCGGTTCAAGGGAGGGCATGGCCACCTCCGAAGCCACATAAAGGGCATTTTTCTGGGCTATCGTATCTCTGGATAGGAGGACTTCTCCCACGGTGGGGGCGCAGGTGTCCGGTACCTTGAGGCAGATGTCCCTTATGGCCCGCGTCTGGAGGTGGTCGTCTTCGGGTAGATACCTTAAGATGACGTACCTCACGGCTTCACCGCCCATTGAAATTATGGCGTTCCGCGCCGAATCCACCTTCTTAACGTTCACGCCAGCCCTCCACAGTCTGGCCGTCTCCCAGAGGGAGTCAATCAGGGTGGTGTCCACGCTTAGCAGAAGGAACAGCACGGAAGGATTTTAAGCCCGCATTTTGTGAGCAGAACGTCCTGCCAACTGCACGATTGTAAAACCCAATTTTTATGCAACTTGTGGCACATGAACATTCTGCGTCAATTCACCCTTATAATTGCCGTAGAGCATGACAGTGGGCGCAGGTGGGGAGGGAGGGGAGAGGAGATACCGCGATGGCCTTTTGGGGCTTAACCCCTTCACCCGGAGGGTAATAGGCGAAGGGGGAAGGAGGTAAGAGGTATGCTGTGGATGGTGATCCTCGGAACCGCTTACGGGAGCGGTTCAGGATATGTGGACGATGAGTTCCGTGCGCTTATGGAGTTTCCCCAAAACAGGGGGGAAGGTGAATACCGCGGCAACCTATCAGAGACGAACGAACGAGGAACATACACCGATCAGGTTAGAAACGTACTTTCCATAGTCAGGCAGGTACAGGAGATTTTGGTCCGGCTGTCAGATCCAATGCGGTAATGCCATACCGATATGCTTCTGTGATGCGGACGGTTACGCCTTCTGCGGATGTTATGCGAAGTGTGCGAGTCCCAACCTTAACATGAGTCTCAACCAAACGGAAGAAAAGAAATCAGAGGAGCAAAGACTAAAAGTGCAGCCCATGGCGTCGGGGATCCGTGTGTTTGCTGATCAGAAGAAACCGGTAGCCGTTTTTGACGTATCGGGTAGGCTTGTATATCGTTATAGTGGCAAAGGTTGGAAGTTCATACCGTTGAAACCCGGTGTCTACTTCATAAAATCCGGGTCGCTCACGAAAAAAGTCGTAGTCAGGTAAAGGACACCCCCTCCCTCCCACACAC
>JALWYV010000003.1 GCA_027003075.1 Caldifarciminota bacterium
CATCATGAAGTTGAAGATCTCAAACTCCGCCTCCGGGTCCAGGTTCTCCGTAGGCTCGTCAAATATGACGATATCCGCGTCCTCCCTGTACATGGTCCTCGCCAGGGCTATCCTCTGCCACTCCCCACCGGAAGGCTCAACGCCCCCGAACTCCCTCCCTATCTGGGTGTCGGGCGGGAGCTTTACGCCCACCCTCTCTAAGACCTCCTTCAGCCTCCGGTGATCTATGTGGGCGTCTCCCCTGTAATCCGAGAGTACGACGTTATCCCGCAGGCTCAACTTGTACTTACCGAAGTTCTGAAAGGCCATGGTTATCCTGCCGGGGGAGACCCCGATGCTCCCCTCCGTCGGGTCGTAGAGGCCGAGAATTATCCTGCACAGGGTGGTCTTACCCGCGCCGTTGTGGCCCACGAAGGCGACCTTCTGGCTCCTGTATATGGTCAGGTTTATGCCGTCAAGGACGTAGCGTCTCCCGTCGTACGTGAATTTCAGCCCATCGCACTTTACGGCGATGTCCCCGTCCGGGAGCCTGTACCTGTTCCTCCGCTCCCTCTTTACGGGCATGTTGATGAACCTCTCCAGCTCTTTGAAGGTCCCAAGGGTCCTGCTTGAGTACTCCGAGAACCACGCTATTAGGCTTAGGAGGGCCTCCTGCAGATAGACGAAGGAGAGGACGGTTGAACCCAGGAACCTCCCCTTGAACCCCAGGTATATCGCTGCTATTGACAGGATAGCCCCGAAGATGATGGCGGGGATTATCTTCAGGAGGTACGTCATCCTCACCTTTCGCATCCGGCCGTGGAAGGAACGGTAGGCATCACCGAACCTGTTCTTAAAGAGGGCGACCGCACCGAAGGAGAGTATCTCGTAGATGTAGGGGAAGGTGAAGACGGTTGATAGGGCGTAGTTCATCCTCCGGTTCTCCAGACTGGTGTCGTATATGGCCCACCACGACTTGTAGGAGAACTGGCCCCATACGATGCTGTAGGGCAGGACGGCCAAGATGATCGTAAAGGGTAGGACGGGGTTCAGGCGGAACAGGACGATGGAGATGCCGGAGACGGTCAGGAAGGACTTCAGAATGTGGGAGAAGGTCCAGAGGAAGCTCGCCGGGGCGTACCTCGCCATGCTCTTGATGACCTCCAGACGGTTGTGTACGTCGGGGGACTCAAGCTGCTCTACGTTCCGGAACTCTTCCAACTTTGAGAAGATCCTCTCCGCCATGTAGTTGGAGAACTTCTCGGTAAGATTACCGCTGATGTACGCGTTCAGGGGGTACGTGATGCTGTCCATAAACAGGAGTAAGGCGACGGCTACGATCAGGAGGGTAGTACTTTGGAGGACTTTCCCTTCGCCTACGATCTGGACTATAAAACCGGGCGCAAGTCCCGAGGGTAGCATCAGCCCCAGAAACATCAGGACCTCAAGGGGGGCTATCCTGAAAAGCAAAACAAAGTTGCGTAAGGCTACCTTCAGACTTTGCATAGGACGGCTTTACCCCGTTATCTTAAGTTTCGGGCCGACCTCTGCAGCCCGATTTCCCCACCTGCGCGCTGTATGCGGCGACACTTGCGACGTCGCCGATTTCGCTAACTAAGGGAAGATTGAAGGAAGATCTCCTAACTACGGTGGGGTTGCTCATCTTACACTCCTCCCGGTTGTGGCTGTCCCCGGCACCGGGGGACAACGACCCTCCGTCCTGGGTCGGTGCCACCCTTGGGCGCCTATTCTAAGCCCGAAGGGGATATCGTCAAGTGAAAAACTCCTCCCAACCGGTTAAAACGCAATACTTTTCAGATTTCACCACGTCCGGTGAATATGATGGAGGAGGGGAAGAATCACATAGCGACACCCAAAACCTCCGGGGCAATTCAAACTCCCGTACCTTTCTACGGCTGGGAGATATGTTTCTCTACTATACGGATTATCCTCTCAACCTTCTCAAAACCGCTGTCAATGGCCTTTTTGTCCAACAACCTCCTGTAATACCCCCCAGGGTGAAGGATGTTATAGACGTCCCTCAAAAGCTTCAGCAACCTGTCTATGTCCTTACCGAGAGGCAGACCCTTCAGGGTCTGTCTCAACCTCCCTATCTCCCTCGTCCTCTTCTCAACCTCGCTGGCATCCCACCCCCTCTTCTCCATCAGAAGCGCCCTGATTGCCTCAAGGGCCGCCAGATACGCTATACCGCTGGCCGAAGATACGTACTTCACGTCCTCGTAAGCCCCTATATCCTCATCCACACCCGCCCGCTTCAGCATCTCCCTCGCATTCTGCAGGTATCTCTTTGAGAGGTTCAGGACGTCCTCAGGGCTTTCAAGGGATGCGGTTTTGGCCATAGGCTCTATTTTACGGCCGGGAAATGTGGTTTCTCCCTTATAATAAGCGTTGGGATGGGCAAACTCTTCGCCCTGAACACTTTAAAGGAAAAGCGCGGATGGGTAAAGTTTCCCATCGGTGAATCAACATGTGCGTAATATTCCTTTTACCGGCTACGATACCCTGACGCCCTACAATAACCAGCCCTCTAACCTACCTCCCTGCGTCCTTCTCGTCTATCATCCCCTTCGGCGTGCAGAAGCAGTTGCCGTAGTTCGTCGGGCAGCGGCACAGCGTGATGGTGCTATCGCCCACCCGGACCTTCACCTTCATACCGAGGTCCATGTCCCTCCCCCTCTTCGCCTCCGCCGGTGGGCTACCCGCAACCAACAGCGCCCCGAAACCGAGAGCAAAGAGCAACCTCGTCATAGTCTAAGGTACCCCTTGAACTTGACACCGAAGATGTAGTCTGCCCTCTCGTACTTGAAGGGGTTGATGTTGAGGGTGTCCGTAGGCTTGAGCCTCGTATTGAGGGAGACGTATAAACCGGTCAGACCCTTCTCAAAGGATAGGAAGACCCAGACGCGGTCGTAGAGGCCGACGAAACTCCTCTCACCTTTGCGAACGTTCTTCTCCCAGCCGGTGCGGACGGTGGCGAGGTTTCCGAGGGAGAAGGTGAGTCGGAGGATGTTGGAGTAGGTGGGGTCCATTCCGGGGTAGATCCACACCCTTACGGTGTTGGAGGTCCTGAAGAACTCCGAGAACCTCCACGGGAGGTTCAGGTTGAGGGTGGAGTAGTCGCCGAGTTCCCCCGTGGCGTAGTTGTACAGGTTCCCGGTGGAGAACCACATACCGAGGTAGTTGGCCCTGACGTTGAAGTAGGAGGACAGCCTGAAGTTCTTTGAGAAGTAATGCACCAGCGTGTCGCGGAAGGGGTCGTAGCTGTAGGCGTCCCCCAGGTCCGACGAGAGGTATATGCTGTGTCCCCGCCCGAAGGAGAAGCCCAGGGACGGGCTGACGAACCTGGAGAGAGGCTCGCCGGCATCCTTAGTCACACTGAACTCCGTTCCAACACCGAGGTAGTTCAACTTCCCCAAGTTGAAGAAGGTCCTGTGGATGGTGAACCCGGCGTACTTTGACCCGGCGGCGGGCATGTAGGTTATCCTCTCGGCGTAGAAGAGGGAGTCTATCTCGCTGTAGGAGAATCCCACCTTCCACTCCTGGGACTCGTACCCGAAACCGAAGGCCTTGGTCCATCCGCTCCGCCAACCCGAAAATTCGTCGTAGTAGTCCGCGTGCATCGCGACGAACCCGCCCTGAAAGTAGCCGTAGTTAAAGGTCACGTCCACATCGGCGAGTACGCTGGTATCCTTAACGGCAACGAAGCTACCGGGGTTTAAAATGTCGGGGTACGGATAGGAGCCGGTGTATCTGGCGAGGAAGGTTCCAACGGCGAGGTTCTTCCCCCTGTAGTTGGTGCGGAGGACGTTCCACATCTGGCCGGAGTCCGTCCTCACCGTAAGTAGGGCAACGTTCGTCCCGAACAGCGACAGCCCCCCCTTCAGGCCGAAGGTTATGGGGATCTCGTTCCCGTACTCGTCCATTCCAATATTGCGGGTGTATAGAAGCATGGTGTAGGGGAGGAAGGAGTTGAAGTTGGGCTGGAAGAGGTCTTTGTCGTGGGTAAAGAAGGGTCTCCGTTCTTGGAGGAAGTACCGGTAGCGGCCAACGTTTATGTAGTAGGGGTCGGACTCAACGTTGGAGAAGTCGGGCTTTACGGTCAGGTGGGCGAAGTTGTCCTCAAGGGTGAGCCTCACGTCCCCGCCGCCGTAGGCCCTCTCGTACCTCTCGTACTCCCCTATCCAGAAGTTGTAGAGCGAGTCCTTCCGGTAGGTGATGTAGGGCATGAGGGTCAAGGCCCACGAGAGGGGAGGGGAGAGCCTCACCTTCAGCATATCGGGGAAGATCCCCTTGCGGTTGAGGGGTATCCGGAAGCTGTAGCCGTCCCCTGTCCCCCTGCCGAAGGCCATCCCCCATACGTTCCCCCTCCGGTACCGGAAGGCCTTGAAGGGGATCCTCATCTCAACGATGTAGCCGTCCTCCGTTATCTTGCCGGCAGCCTCCCACTCCGTGTCCCACTGGGAGTTAAATATACCGGAGTTTATCTCAACGTCCGATCTGTTTCCGAAGGGGTCGGCCATAAAGGCGTAGTACCTCTTGCCCGTGGCGTCGTAAGGGTCAAGGGTGAAGGAGACCATGTCGGGGGATAGGGAGCCGCGCTTACCCCTCTGGAGGACGGGCTTTTTGCCATCGCATACGAAGGCGACGTATATGGCCCTGTCCGTATAGAAGACCCTGGCGGTCGTGGGATAGGGTACGTCCCCGTCAAGTGTGGGGTACTGCTGACGGAAGTCCCTGAAGGTCAGGGCGGAGTCCCATATCCCTTCCAGATTCCCGTCTATCTCTACGTCCCTCAACTTGGGAAGGATAAATACGCTATCCGTTAAACTCATTAGTACGCTCAGAATTACCATACTTACCTCCTTGAGTAAAAATCATAAGCCCGCAAAACGGCCGAGCCGTCGGAGGGGCCGGCCTCGTAGAACACTATTCTGCCGTCCTTAATAACTAACTTCAGAGGTGGATCCTTTATGCCGAAGATTTTAAATAGTTTCAGAAATACCTTTCCCGTGTCCAGTATAATTTTACCTTCGTACCGCATGCTTTTCACCCACTTTTTACTTTCCTCAACGTCCCCATGAGGGAGGACGAGGACCGTGGCCGGGTGGGAGGTGAGTTTCCGCCACTCTTCGGGTGCCACTATACAGGCCGTAGGAGGTTGCACGTAGACGATGTGGGTTCCCCTGCCTACGGAGGAGAGGACGAGGGGGGCGGGTACCCTGTGGAGGATGTCCATGGCGAAAGCCTCGTACTCCTTGAGGACGCTGACCCTCCACAAAAGGAAGGCGGAGAATAGGAAGAGTAGGACGCTAACGAAGGGGAAGTTCTTTAACCTTTTTACCATTAGACACCTTTACGTACATCTTACCCGCCCTCTCGTACAGGGCGACTATTGAGGGCAGGGTGTCCGGATACTCCGGCCACCGGGGGACGCTATCCTTACCGTACCTCTCGTAGGTGATACGGCCGGGTTTGGGCATAGGGAAGAGGCCGCAGGACTTACCCACCACCTTGAAGGTCCTCGCGTCCAACTTGAACACGCAGGGGTAGAAGTGGAAGGCGTAATAGACGGTGTCTCCCTTGAGGTACATGAAGGTGTGGGTGTCGTTGTAGCCGAGCCTGTCCACCTCTTCGGGCATAGGGAAGGCGGAGGTGTCATAGACCCCGTTCAGGTCGTATATCTGAATGTAGTAGCCGTAGTTGAGGGTCCTGGCCCCTCTAAGACGTCTCGGAGAGGAGGCGTTCATTACTATCCGGTCGCCGTACCTGAAGGTCTGAAGGGGCTGGGTGTGGTCGGCCCTTATGAGGAACTTAACCTTGAGATTTCCGTCCGGGGTGTAGTACCGCACCCTCCTTCTGTACCACTCCACTACGAAGAAACCCTCGTTGCATCCGACTAAGAAGTTGTAATTATCGGAGGTAGGGGGAGGGGAGAGCCTTACGGTGTCCCCTCCCGAAACGATACTCCCCCCTACGAGGGTGTAGGTCTTATCTCCATAGGTGCAGTGGAAGAGGTCATAGGTAGGCGCAAAAGCAAGCAGGAACATAAACGTATTTTAACGGTGTAAGTTCATCCGCTATGATTTCCGTAACTGTTAAGATCCACCCTGAAAGACCGTTCTTCTTTTTGAAAAGGGAAAAGTAACGCAAGTGAAGCAATAATTTATACACTTAGAGCAGAAGTAGAGAATATATCCCGACAACCACGTCTATGGCTTGGGGATGTTAACCTGTTCTCCACTCTTAAAATCTCCGCATGAGGACCCTTATACTCGGAGCCAACTCCGCCATAGCAAGGGCTGTGGCCGAAATCCTTGCCGGAAAGGGGGACGAGCTATACCTGGCCAGCCGGAATTACGATGAGACGAAAAGGCTCGCCTCCCACCTGAAAGTTAAGTACGGTGTAAAGACCTATGCCGCACGATTTGATGCTACGGACTACGACTCCCACGGCCCCTTCTTCGGACAGGTCCTGAAGGAGATGGGGGAGGTAGACAGGGTTCTCATAGCCTTCGGCTACCTCGGGGATCAGGAGAGGGCCATAAGGGACTTCTCAGAGGCACGAAAGATAATAGAGATAAACTACATGGGGGCTGTCTCCATCCTGACCCACATAGTCCCGTACATGGAGGAGAGGGGAAGGGGAGTGATAGCTGCCATATCTTCCGTCGCCGGAGACAGGGGAAGGGGGAGCAACTTCCCGTACGGGAGTGCCAAGGGGGCGCTGAGCATATACCTGAGCGGACTCCGGAACAGGCTGCACAAGAAGGGGGTGAAGGTGATAACCATAAAACCCGGATTCGTGGACACGCCCATGACGGCTCACCTTGACCTTCCGAAGAGGCTCGTTTCCAGACCGGAGAGGGTGGCCAGAGATATAGTTAAGGCCATGGAGAGGGGTGGGGACGAGGTTTACACCCCCGGATACTGGCGTCTCATAATGGCGGTGATAAAGGCCATACCGGAGCCGATATTCAAGCGCCTGAACCTCCGTTAGACGTCAACCGTAGAGTAATCTGGGGTCCACGCTGCAAGCAGATGCAGGAAAGGCGTGGGTAAGTGCCTCCTGTACCCCTCCTCCACGTCCCTTATCGCACCGTATATCCTCCTAAACCTCCTGTAATCCACCGCCCCATCCCTGTACATCTCCCTCAGAGCGTAGTACCCGAGACGCAGACCTATAAGCCCCGTCTCCTCCAGGACGTTAAGGAGTTCGTGTGTAGCAACCTTACTGCCCAGTACGTACTCCTTCCACAACTTGATCACCCTGCCGTAGTCCTTAACCTTAGAGAGAATACGCAGGGCCACTCCGGGGCTGTGGCCGGACACCTCGTACAGTACCGGATCCTCCTTACCCACCACCTTAACGAAGTCCCCGTACTTCAACGGGGAGAACCTGAGCTTCAACGCCCTTGAGCGGATGGTCGGAAGTACCCTGTGGGGGTTGGAGGTTATGAGGAGAAAGAGCGTCCTCTTCCAGCCCTCCTCAAGGAGTTTCAGCATAGAGTTCTGGGCCTCGGGGGTGGCGTTCTCAACGTTCATTATGACCACCACCTTGAAGGGCAGAGCCACGGGGGACTTGACTACCCAGCGCTTTACGTCCCGTACCCGGTTTATGCCGATGGTGGAGCGGGTTTCGTAGAAGTCGTCCGGTCTCGGTTTTCCGGGTACAGGCGGGATCGGGGAGAGGAACTCCACGTCCTGACATGCGAGAGCGTTGACCTTCTTCCCAAGACCGTACCGGTCGGCCAGAGCCATGACAAACTCGTGGGCCAGTGTGGCCTTACCTACCCCCTCCGGCCCCACGAACATCACCGTGGGAACGTTGAGGTCGGACAGCAACCTCCCCAGTACCCTCTTTGCGACTTCCTGACCGATCGTCCTCTTAAACGTCATCTCCGGGAGAGGATCCCTTTCAGAGCCTTTATGCGGTCAATCCGGTAGGGATCTCCACCGTACTCCACCGTGAGCCAGTAGGATACGAAGTCCCCGAACCAGACCAGATAGAGCATCTGTTCCAGTTTGCTCTCGCCCTTAGCGTTTACGCTGGATGCTCCGAGGACGAAATCCCTCAGTATATCCTCCACTATCTCCATGCGCATCTTCACCCTCGGATGGTCGTAATCCGTCTTCAAAAAGACAAGCCACGCTCTCGTATCAAGGGACTCCGGGTGGTCAAACCCCTCTATCTCGTTGTGGTTATGCTCCGGGAAGGGCATAACGTGAGCGAAGGCGTTGGCGTTCTCGTTTATCTGATTCTTCCACCTAACGGCCACGGACAGGATGGCGCCGTCGGAGTATATCAGGGGAAGGCGGCGGTACATGTGGCTCGCTATCTCGTACGTCGGGGAGTCCATACCGTCCAGTTCCTCCCTGTACCTCTCAAGGTTTTCGGCCGCTTTAATGAAGCTTTCGTACATGACGGAGTCTATCATGCCCATACCCTTCGCCCCGTACACGAGGGCTTTGAGAAGGAACCCGAAGGCCTCACGAGGCTGATAACCCTCCGGAACGAGTACCACCGGTACGCCGTCCGCTTCGGCCATCTCCCTCAGTTTCCCACCCGTCGTTATTACGAACCCCTTCATACCCCTCTCCACGGCCTGAGAGTAGGCCGAAAGGGTCTCCTCCGTATTGCCCGAATAACTAATAGCCACGAAGGTATCCCCCTCACCGTAGAAGGGGGGGAGGTCGTAATGCCTTACCGTCCTTACGTCAAGACCTGACCAATCGGCGAAGAAGTCGCCTGCGGCTGCCGACCCTCCCATTCCCATTATGGCTATCCTCCCGGTATAATTCCCAAACTCCCCTATTACCTCAGGCTCGTATAGGAGCATATCGGGAAACTTCCTTATGTTTTCTATCATGGAAGGGATTTTAAGCGGGTTACGTACTCCAGCATGCTGCCGATAAAGGACGGGGCTTCGTACCTGCAACGGGAGGAGAGGAGGACGGAGACTTCGGGGCGGATGTCCATGGAGGGGCCGGGGTCGTACAGGACTATCCGGGAGGTGGAGTTCAGGGTATCGGCGAGGAGTACGGCGGCCTGATAGGGAGTTATGGGTGTCCTTCCGGTTACGTGGTATATCCCACCCGGTACGTTCTCCTCCACCATCCTCAGGATGATCCGGGCGAGGAAGGGGGCGTACGTGGGTGAGGAGACCTGCCTATCGTGGGCTTTTATTTCCTTCCCCTCAAGGAGCATCAGAGGTAGGCGGCTGAAGAAGTTCCTCCCTCCGGGACCGTAAAGCCATGAAGTCCTTATAACTACGGCATCCGGATTCTCCTCCAACACGTACCTCTCACCGAGCAGTTTGCTCTTTCCGTAAACGCCAAGGGGCTGGGGGTAGTCGTCCTCGTAGTAGAAGCCCACACGTCCGTCAAATACGTAGTCAGTGGACACGTGAAAGAGCCTTACACCCATCTCCCTGCACACCTGTGCCAGTACCTTTGGAAAGTCGGCGTTCACGAGGATGGCGCTGACCGGATCCCTCTCCGCACCGTCCACGTCCGTATAGGCAGCGGCGTTTATGACCACCTCCAGGCCATTAAGGAACCTCTTGAGAAAGGGGCGTGCTTCCCTAACATTCCTGAGGTCAAAATCACGTCTGCTGTGGGCTCTGGCATCCGGCATAAGCTCCATGAGCGCCCTTCCGAGGGTACCGGTTGATCCTATTACGCCGACCACGACCTTCCTATTCTACGCCGGAGAGGGGAAAACTCTATCTCCTGCCAAAGGAGAACCTGCCGTAAAGGTCCCTGTATATCCAATAACTCCGCATCACCCGGCGTACGTAGTTCCGGGTCTCGTTGTACGGTATTATGTCTACGAAGTGGGGAAACTCCAGAAGTTCGTACCCGTACCTGCAGAGCCACCTGTCCACCGCCCCCCTTCCGGCGTTGTAGGATGCCGCTACTATATGGGGGGAGGAGTAAAAGGCGAAGGCTTCCCGAAGTAGAAACGCCCCCATCCTCAGGTTGGTAAGGGCATCGTAGGGGTTCCTCACCCTCTCCTTCATCTCCCTGCGGAACCTCCTCACGTTGAAGGGCATGATCTGGGCCAGTCCCATAGCCCCCGCCCTTGACCTCGCCTTCCTCTTGAAACGGGACTCCTCCCTGACTATAGCCCTAAAAAATAGCGGATCTATGCCGAACTCTCTGGCTGCCGAGTCTATCTCCTCACCGTAAAGGTGGGTCGGGAAGGCCATCTTCCCCCACCACTCCGGCACCCCCTTGCTCTTGTCCGCCACCTTATATACTCTCGCAAGAAGGTAGGAGGCCTTCAGGAAGTTGCCCTCATCAAGGAGCTCCCGCGCCTTCCTGTACCCCGATGGAACGTCCTTTGAGTACCATTCAAAGGCCAGGCCCCATCCCCCTATCTCCTCCATTATCCTACCTATCCGGTAGTTCCGGAGGTCCCCCGTCGTATCCCATACGTCCTCTTTCCTCCATGGCACGGGCAGACCGAGGTCAAGGTAGTAGTAGCTCACCGGGTTGTACCTGCGGAGATCCTGCAGATAGGACCTATCACGGGTTAAAAGGTAGAGCCAGTACGTGGCCTGCGTCCACGTGAAAGAACCCGTCTTTGCCCTCTCGCGGGCCTCGTAGAACCAGTTATAAGCGTCCTCAATATAGTGTACACCGTAGGCCGAAAGGCCGAGCCATACTAAGCTCTCGGCGTCAAGCCCGTCATGGGCGGTTGCGGATATTCGGGCGTACAGGTCGGAGGCCTCATAGCGTAGGAAGGGTTTCGCCACCTCCGATGCCATAACCCTGTAGGCCCTTTTATAATCTCCCAACTTTATCAGCTCCATCAGGGCGAGGGTTATGGAGTCGTAATCTTCGGCGTTTAAAAAGCGTACAAGGTGTTTTATCAGGGACCTCTTCCTGTACTCCGGAGGCATTTTGAGGACTTCGGAGAAGGATACCCCTTTCTTTCTCCACTTCGCGACGAGGTATAGGCCGTACTCCTCGGGATCCGTAGTGTCCGCCGTGGAGAGGACGCGGTCGTACATCTTATGGGCGAGCATAACGTGGAGTTTGAGTTTTTTTGAAACGTCCTTTTTAAGTAGAAGTTTGGCCTCCTTCGTACGGGGGTATAACCTACCGATCTCAACTAAGTACGAGAGCTTGCGCGTTTTTTTGTAAAGATACTTCAGGACGGAGTACGTCTTCGGGCATGGAGGAATCTTCACAATGGATGAGCCTTTTAAGGCCAGGCGGTTACAGGCCATCCTGCAGGGACGTTTATCCTTAAGGGAGCATATTTTTCTCAGGATCTTTCTGCCTTCGGACGGTGGGGTCGTGGGCAGGGTAACCTTAACGACCATCAGGTAGGGTTCTATCTCAGGGTAGAGCCGGGCTAGGGAGTCAACGGTACGGGCGTTCCAGACTATGCCGACGAGAAAGAACATGGTGGCGATTATAAACGTGTACTTTTCTTTCCCGCCTTTATAATAGGCGTTGGGATGGATAAGCTATCTGCTCTAAACACGTTGCGGGAGAAACTCGGTGAGGACGGTGTAAACGCTCTGCTTGAGGTTATTGAGGAGGAGAGGGAGAGGACGAGGGACTACCTCTTTCGCCTCCTTGAGGAGAGGTTCGCGAGGAGACTGGCGGAGGAGATGGGGAAACTCCGCTCCGAGATGTACAAGCTCTTCGCCCGGCACAGTACCGAAGTGGATGAGAAGATTGAGGGCCTCCGTTCCGAGATGCACGACGAGATCGGAAAACTACGTGCCGAAGTTCATCAGGAGATAGCGAAGGTGTGGAACGAGATCGGCAAGCTCCGGGCTGAAATGCACAGCATGAAGGCCGATATTATCAAGTGGATGTTCGTGTTCTGGGTGTCTCAAACGCTGGTGATAATAGGGGTTATATTTGCCCTTATGAGGTTCTTGAGATGAAGGGAAGGATCTTTGAATTCTTTGCGTTTTCTTTCTTGGGTGCCGTTCTCATGGTTTCTGGGGACGGTTTCCTAAAGGCGGAGGATGGAGAGAAGAAGGGTCTTACTATGGATAGAGTGGTCAGTATTCTGGCGAGTGATGGAAAAGATCTTTTAAGTAATGGCATTTCTGTAATACATGCTGGAGACATTATTAACGACTATGTTAATACTCATCGTCAAATCATCTCCAGCGTGGATGGGTTGGGGGCGGCGGTGGATTCCCTCAAAGCCAACGACGCCAGTGTTTTTGAGTTCCAGCATGAGAAAGTCTATGACTACAAAGTCGGCTCCCTCTCCGGCGGGAAGGATGTTTATGTAAAGGTTTTTGCCAATGCCATCGGGCCTGGTGGATATAACTTGATCGTCGATGCTTATTTACTCGATCGAAACAATCCAAGCGATACGATTTATTTAGGCGGAGTTGGTCTGAGGAGGTGGGGCATGCCCCACGCTTCCACCAACACAGCCCGACCATGGAAGTTCGCAGACCTTGCGGAAGACGTCCAATCTTTTATCAAAGCACTCCGCGTCTATGAGTTCAAGGACAGGTGGGTGGCGTTCTTTGCGGCACAAGAATATTTGGATGAGATTGATAAGTATAAACATAAGTTCAGAATCTTTGTCATCCCCAAGGCAAAGAAGGGAGAAGAAGGGTGGTTTGAGCCGTATTATATGGCAGGAGATCTGCCGGGAATGAAGCGACCGCTAAAAGAGGTATATGATGTGTTTGCAGTATATAAGGGAAACTTGACTGGCACAATATTGGCAGTGCTGGAAAAGGAGGGGGATCAGTTTAAAGAGTTTTATGGAGTGTCTTTCTTAGTTACTCCTAATCGTACATATCGGACTGTGCAATGGACTGATGGTGTAAATATGTCTGACGATACAAAAGAGTTGTTTAGAACAGTTTTACTTAATTAAAAGAATGTGCCATTCCCCCTACCCCGACACGTGCTTCTCCACTATGCGGATAATCTTCTTCACACTTTCAAATCCTGCGTCTATAGCTTTCTTGTTTTGCATCTCCCTGTAGTATCCCCCAAGATGGAGGATAGTATAAACCGCTGAAAACAGCTTGAGCAACAGGCTCTTGTCCCTGCCTATGGGCAACTCCTTAATTATCTTCCTGTACCTTCCTATCTCCTTCGTCTGCTCCTTCACCTCCTCCGCACTCCACCCCTTCTTCGCCATAAATAGAGCCTTCAGGGCCTCTAAGGCCGCCAAGTAGGCCGTCCCGGATGCCTCGGCAACGTACTTTAGGTCATCGTAGACCCCGGCTTCCTCATCCACGGGGGACATCCTGAGCATTTCCCTTGCATTCTTCAGGTACCTCTTGGCCAGCCTCAACCTTTCTTGCGGGGTCTCAAGCGTCTTCACTGCGGGCATAGGCTTTATTCTACGGCCGAGGAATGTGCTTCTCCACTATGCGGATAATCCTCATCAACCCGTTAATCCTCGTAAGCCCCGATATCCTCATCCGGACGCTCGCTTTAACGTCTATCTCGCATTCTGCATGTACCTCTTAGATAGTTGCAAACGCTCTTGTGGAGTTGTAAGCGTCTTTATAACGGCCATCGCCCTATTCTAACATCGGGAGATTTAAAACCTGAAGACCGGGTACCTCCTCTCCTGCGGTATGTTGTTTATGGCCACGGAGAGCGTGAAGGTAAGGATGTCGCGGGTCTGCAGGGGGTCTATTATGCCGTCGTCCCACAGGCGGGCAGTGGAGTAGTAGGCGCTTCCCACCCTCTCGTACTCGGCGATTATCTCCTGTCTTATCCTTTTTCTCTCCTCCTCCGTCAGCTCCTTCCCCATCCTCCTACTCCTCCCTTTTAACCTTATCTCTTTGCTCGCGCTTCCTATCGCGCTTAGAAAAAGTGCCAGCCACTTTATACGTTTATTCTAATCCTGTCCCTCTATACCATTCCATATACGGAATACCGAATAAATTGAGGATATGCAGGCTCAATAGTGCGGCGGAACACCGGTAGGTTTCCCTATGAAACTCACTTAACCCCCCAGCCCTTCAGCTTTTTCCTGAGTTCCTTCACCTTTCTCTTGCGGTAGGGATCCTTCTCCCTGTTCAGGTACCATAAGGATTCGTACCACACCTTACGGGCTTCCCTTTCCTTCCCCTGACCGTGAAGGCTCTCCCCCATGTAGTAGAGGGCTTCGGCTATACATACCCTGCAACCGGGGTTTCTCCTCTTTATGTCCTCCTTTATCTCCCTGTAGGTACGATAGGCCTCAGGGTACATGCCTGCCTTCAGATAAGCCTGTGCGAGTACCCACCGGAAAGTCCTGCTGTTGGGGTACATGGAGAGGGCCTTTCTGGCGTACTTTATGGCCTTCCCCGGCTTGTTGTCAAATACGTACACGTAAACCAGTCCCACGTAGGCGAGGGGTTTCGCAAGCACCCCCTTGCTGGAGACCACCTTGAGTTTCTCTATTCCCCGTTTCTTCCTTGACGAGGACTTCGTGAGGTAACCGATGGCATAGTCGTAGAGACCCATGGGAAGGAGGGCGTCGTAAACGGTCGTATCCTCCCGGTAGGCCTCCCTGTACAGGTTAAAAGCCTTGTTCCCTAGGGCCAGTGCCTTCGGAATATCCTGACGCTTTCCAAAGAAGACCGCTCCCATGGCCATAACGGTGGCGAGGAGCATCTTCTCCCTCGTACTCTTGTTCCTCTTCCGGTCGTAGGTCTCTATTAGAGAGTCCAGAAGCGATACGAACTCGTCGTACCGGTAATCGGTGTTGTTATCCGACATGTAAATCTGAAGATAGGCCAGCTTCAGAGCCGACCACACGAACGGATCCATCTTTCCTTTAAGATCCCGGAGCCTACTTTCAAACTCACCGAACCTCTCCGTATAGAGCAGGGTTGAGAGGGAGTCTATAAGGGCTATCTCCTTCGTGGTAAGGACGTAGGACAGCAGAAACACGGCTACCTCCCCGTTAGCGATGGGTAATCAAGGTTGAAGCGGAGGCGGTAGTAGAGTTTAAGCGCAACGAGCACCGCTATCGCCGGCAGGATGAAGGGAGGGTACTTCACTATCAGGGCGAGTACGAAAGCGACCCCTGAAACCCTGTAGGCCAGTTTTATACTGAACTCGTCTCCCCGTACGGCTCCCCAGACGTAAAAGGGTAGCGAAACGGCTCCCACAACGGCCATCATAGGGTTGAAGGATGGCCAGAGAGAGAAAAGTACAGTTAAAAGGACGAATAGCGCGCCGAGCGTGGCCGTTACGCGTTCACCGAGCAGTACCCCCGTGGTTATCAGGCCGGCCCTCCGGTCGCCGGGGATATCGGGGACGGTCGTATTGAGATAGAGTGCGGCCACGGCGAAGAAGTAGGGGACGGTTATACTTAGACTATCCGTGAGGTTGCCTCCACCGGCAACGTACCCGGCGGCGACGTTTAAAACCGCGTATCCGAGGGCGTTGGAGAGCATATCAAGAAAGGGTCTACCTTTGAACCGGAACGGTGGCAGGGAATAAAGTGTACCCACGACGGTGCCCACGATCAGGAGAGCTAAGAAATCTGCTCCAACGAGAGCACCGAAGACGAAGGACAGGATCAAAAGGAAAAGGGCAAATGCCCCGGCCTCCCCAACGCCGATATGGCCGTCGGCGATCAGAAAGAGTTTACGGTTGAGCCTGTCGCTTTCCCTGTCGTATATCTGGTTAAGGACGTAGATATAGGCGCTTATAAAGGTGGTGGAGAGGAATCCGTACCAGAACTCCGGAAGGGACGGGACGTTCAAAACTGGCCTGAGATCGCCCATGCGTCCGAGGACGTGAAGGTATCCGAGTATATAAAACCCCCAGCCCGGAAGTATCAGTGTGGGACGTGTCAGGAATACGAAGTCAATCAGCTTCCTCAGCACGGGTTCACAATTCTACGGAAGACTTCTTTCGCCTTCCAGTATTTCGGATATCAGGTAATAGGCCATACTCAGGATGGCCTCCTCGTCGTCCCCCTTCTGTATAACGTGGGCCGGTTTCCTCAACCCCATAAGGATAGGGCCCACCATCTTCGTACCGGATGCGGCACCGAGAAGTTTGTACGCTATGTTGGCCGAATTCAGATCGGGGAATATGAGCACGTTAGCCCGGACTTCCTTTCTGGCAAATTCGGAAAACGGATAGAGTTCCTTCAGTATCCTCTTATCAAGGAGTACGTCAGCGTGTCCCTCCCCTTCGGCCAGTATGTCCGGGGCCTTCTCCTTCAGTATGGTAAGTGCCTCCCGCATCTTCCGGGCGGTGGGGTGTTTGGACGTACCGAAGTTGGAGAAGGATACGAACCCTACCCTCGGCTCCTGACCGAACTTTCGGGCCACCTCCGAGGCCATTATGGCCATCTCCGCAAGATCTTCGGCGGAGGGGTCGGGGTTAACTGTGGTATCTGCAAAGAACAGAGGCCCCAGACGCTTGCTCAAAGCCACGTAGAGACCCGCCACCTTGCGTATCCCCTCCCTCGTTTTGATTATCTCAAGGAGAGGGCGTATGGACTCACCGTAGTTGTGTACGACCCCGTACAGGAAGCCATCAACGTACCCGTCGTAGAGGAGCATGGTTCCCAGATATCTGCGACTGCGCAGTTTTACACAGGCATCGGCCTTTGTTAACCCTTTCTTCCACCTCAACTTCCACAGTTTTTCGGCGTAAGGTTTAACGTCAAACTTCCACAGATCTATGATCTCGTACTTGAAGTGCAACTGCAGGGCCTTTATCTGGCGCTCTATGACGTCCTTATCTCCTATGAGGACAGGGAAGGCCATATTCTCGCGGCTCAGGACGTTGGCTACCCTGAGGATCGTCTCGTTGTCCCCCTCCGGGAAGACTATACGGGGGAGCCTCCCGGGTTTCACACGGATAAGCGACCGGGTAAAGCTTACGGCCTCTTCCGTTATCCCCCGCAGTTTCTCCCTGTACTCCTCAAGGTTAAGCGTGAGACGGGCAACCCCGTCCCTCATGGCCGCTTCGGCCACGGCTGGCGCAACCCAGTAAATGAGACGGGGGTCCAGAGGTTTGGGTACTATGTAATCCTTACCGAAGCTCAGGGAAGTAAGGTTGTAGGCCTTAAGAACGCTTTCGGGGACGTCCTCTCTGGCGAGCCGGGCTATGGCCTCTGCTGCTGCTATCTTCATACCCTCGGTTATCATGGTAGCCCTTACGTCAAGGGCACCCCTGAATATGTACGGGAAACCCAGAACGTTGTTCAACTGGTTGGGATAATCGGACCTGCCCGTTGCCACTATTGCGTCCGGTCTAACCTCCCTCGCGACCCCGTAGTCCACTTCGGGGACGGGGTTAGAAAGGGCAAAGATAACCGGCCTCTCCGCCATCAGATCCAGATCTTCCCCACTCACGAGATTCGGCCTTGAGACACCTATGAAAACGTCCGCCCCCTTCAGGGCATCCCTGAGGGTCCTTTCCGCCGTTTCAACGGCGAACTCCTCCTTGTAGGGGTTCATCCCCTCTTTGCGGCCCCTGTATATGACCCCACGCGAATCCACAAGTCTGAGGTTCTCCCTTTTTGCACCGTACTGGAGGAGAATGCGGGCTATGGCTATACCGGCCGCCCCGGCACCAAGGATCACGATTTTGACGTCCTCCATCCTCTTTCCCTGAAGGTCAAGTGCATTTATCAGACCCGCAAGGACTATTATGGCCGTACCGTGCTGGTCGTCGTGAAAAACGGGAATGTTCAGGGACTCCTTAAGTTTCTCTTCTATGTAAAAACACTCCGGAGCCTTTATATCCTCAAGGTTTATACCACCGAAGGTGGGAGCTATCGCCCTTACCACGTTTACAAAGTGATCCGGATCACGGGAGTCCACCTCTATGTCTATTGAATCCACATCTGCAAGACGTTTAAACAGTAGAGCCTTCCCCTCCATAACAGGTTTGGCCGCAAGAGGGCCTATATCTCCAAGGCCCAGAACGGCCGTACCGTTGGAGATTACGGCCACAAGGTTGGACTTTATGGTGTACCTGTAAACGTTCTCGGGATCCTCGTGTATGGCTCTGGAAACTTCGGCTACACCGGGTGTATAGGCAAGGGACAGATCCCTCTGGGTCTCAGCCGGTTTGGACGGTACGATGGCGAGCTTTCCGGGTCTCCCCTTTTCATGGTAAGCGAAGACCTCCTCTCTGGAAATTTTCATGGTAAACGATTCTACGGTGGGGCAAATACACGGAACCGGAGTTTTATGAATACGCCTCTCCCCTATATAATAAAAGACCAAGGAGGAAAGCAATGATTGAGATCAGAATTCACGGCCGCGGAGGGCAGGGAGGTGTGGTAGCCTCCGAGATCCTCGCAAAGGCCTTTTTCAAAGAGGGGAAGTACATTCAGGCTTTCCCCCACTTCGGGGTTGAGAGGCGTGGGGCTCCCGTTGCGGCCTTCGTGCGTGTGGGTGAGCCGGGGAGCCTATTCGTCCGCACCAACATCTACGAGCCGGACCACATTATCGTACTTGATCCGACCCTCCTGACCGCCGTCAACGTGATGGAAGGCTTAAAGCCCGGGGGATGGATTGTTGTGAATACCCCTCAGGACCCTGAGGAACTCGTTAAGGAGGTGGGAATACCGCCCATGTACAAGGTGGCTACGGTTGATGCTACGGCAATAGCCCTGAAACACCGACTCGGAAGTAAGATGTCTCCTATCGTGAACACGGCCATCCTTGGGGCCTTCTCACGCGCCTTCGGCGCCCCCTCCCTTGAGAACCTCCTTGCAGCCATAAGGGAAGAGGCACCGGTAAAGCCGGAGGAAAACGCTGCAGCCGCGAAGGAGGCCTACGAGAGTACGAAGATCCTGATACCACAGGAGGTGTAAAATGGCAAAGAAATACGACTTCAAGGCTTCTGAACTTCCCATATCACCAATGACCCTGACCACCACCCTTGAGAACCCGACGGGTGGATGGAGGAGCTTCAAGCCCGTTATAAAGAACAAGACCGCCCCCTGTACCGCGACCTGTCCCACTAAGGTCCTTATCCCCCACTTTATAGACTCCCTCGTGAAGGGCGACCTTGACATGGCCGCCAACCTCCTCCACAGGAACAACCCTTTCCCTTCCATTACCGGAAGGCTCTGTCACGCTCCGTGTGAGCTTCCGTGTAACCGGGGCAAGTACGACGAGCCTATATCTATCAAGCAGCTGGAGAGGTTCGTCGGAGACTACTACCTTGACAAGAAGGGCAAGCCTCCGAGGAGGGAGACGGGGAAGAGGGTGGCCATTGTGGGCGGCGGGCTGGCCGGAATGGCGGCGGCCTACTACCTTAGATCTAAGGGACACGAGGTCGTTATATACGACAGGAACCCCAACCTTGGCGGTTATCTGAGGTATTACGTCCCGGAGTACAGGTTGCCCCTGGCTGTGCTTGATGCCGAAGTGGGTGCGCTTGAGAGGATGGGCGTTAAGTTCGTCCTCAACACGGAGGTCGGTAAAGATATAGGGTTTGAGGAACTGAAGGAAAAGTACGACGCCGTTATACTCGCCCACGGCTCATCGGCCCCTGCAAATCCCGATTTCCCCGGTGTCGAGCTCCTGAAGTCCGGATGGGACCTCATGAAGGAGGTCAGAGAGGGAGCAAGGCCAAAGGTCTCCGGAAAGGTGGCCGTCCTCGGGAACGGGTACACGGCCTTTGAGGTCGCCAGGGTTCTGCGGCGCCTCGGTGCCGATCCCTTCGTCATTTATCCGACGGCGAAGATAAGGATACCCTTCAGCGACAGGGAGATATTCACCTTAGCCGAGGAAGAGGGGGTCAAGTTCTTCTTCGCCAAGGTACCCCTGAAGGCCGAGAGGAGGAACGGAAAGGTGATCCTTACGGTGGCCGAATGGGACGGTAAGGACATCGTCCCGGCCACGGAGCGGGAGATGGAATTTGAGGAAGTGTTCCTCGCCTACGAGGGGACAGCAGATCACGGATTCCTTCCGGATACCATAAGGACGGACGGCACCCTAAAGGCAGACCGCAGGAGCGGTGAGACGCCCCTTGAGGGGGTGTTCGTGGCCGGAGAGTCCGTCTCCGGACCTTCCCCCGTTGTGAACGTAATATACTCCGGAAGGAGCGTTGCCGCGGCCGTTGACGCCTACCTGAGAGGCAGGACGTACACTCCCGAAAGCATGCCCGAGGTGGTGGGATACGAGAGGATAGTAACGGATTACTTCCCGAAGGCTCCGAGAGTGCCCGAGATGAGACTCTCTCCCACCGAGAGGATACACTCCCTCACCAGGGAGGAGGTACTCGGATACACGCAGGAGCTGGCCATGAAAGAGGCCGAGAGGTGTTTCAACTGTGGCTTCTGTAACGCCTGCGGAAACTGCTACGTCTTCTGTCCGGACTACACCATAAAGTGGGTCCATGGTCGCCCGAAGGTGGACTACGAGTACTGCAAGGGGTGTGGTGTGTGCTCCGAGGAGTGTCCGAGAGGTGTTATAGATATGGTGAAGGAGAGGGAATTTTGATAAAAGCAGAAACAGGAGGGTAGAATGAAACTGATAGAAAAGAGCCAGTACACGGTTTTGAAGGGGAACTACGCCGTAGCCCACGGCGTAAGACTGGCGAGGGTGGAGGTAATCTCTGCCTATCCCATAACCCCCCAGACGACCATAGCAGAGAAGCTGGCCGATATGACGGCCACGGGGGAGCTCAAGGCCCGCTTTATAACGGTTGAGTCCGAGCATTCGGCCATATCTGCAGTTATAGCGTCTTCTCTGGCTGGTGCAAGATCCTTTACGGCCACGGCCTCTCAGGGGCTGGCCCTGATGCACGAGATGCTCCACTGGGCCACCGGTGCCCGTGCTCCTGTGGTAATGGTGAACGTGAACAGGGCCCTGGCTCCCTCGTGGAACATCTGGACGGAGCAGACGGACTCCCTCGCCCAGAGGGACACGGGCTGGATCCAGATATACAACGAGTCCAACCAGGAGGTACTTGACACCACCATTCTGGCTTTCAAGATAGCCGAGAGGGTATACCTGCCAACGATGGTGGTTCTGGACGCCTTCATTCTCTCCCACACGTCCGAGCCCGTTGAGATATACCCTCAGGAGTTAGTGGACGAGTTCCTGCCCCCCTACGAGCATCCCAACGCCATAAACTTTGACGATCCGAGGGCGATAGGTGCCTTTGCCCGACCGGAGTACTACATGGAGTTCAGGTACAACATACAGAAGGCCCACGAGGAGGCCCTGAGGGTGTTCAAAGAGGAGACCGAGCTGTTTGCCGATATGTTCGGCCGGAAGTACGACACGGTTGAGGAGTTCATGCTTGACGATGCGGATTACGTCTTAGTGCTGGCCGGTAGCACGGCCACAACCGCCAAGTACGCCGTGGCACAACTGCGCGAGAGGGGTGAGAAGGTCGGAATAATGAGGATCAAACTCTTCAGGCCATTCCCGGTTGAGGACGTCCGCAGGGTGCTCTCCGGAAGGAAAAAGGTCGCCGTAATAGACAGGAACGTATCCTTCGGTCACTCCGGAATATTCTACATGGAAACCAGGGCCGCCATGTACGGGGCCAAGGACAGGCCTCCCATCTTCGGCTACGTGGCAGGTCTCGGTGGAAGGGACGTCCGTCCACAGGATATCATAGACATATACGAGGATATGAAGCGCAGGGAGGAGCCTGAAAACATAATCTGGAAGGGGGTAAGAGTATGAGCTGGGCATGGGTAGAGGTAAAACCCAACGAAAACGATCTGATGCACCCCGGACACCTCGCGTGTCAGGGTTGTGGCGCGACCATAGCAGCGCGCCTGGCACTTAAAGTTCTCGGCCGAAAGGCCGTATTCGTGATACCGGCATCCTGCTGGAGCGTAATAGATGGGGCATGGCCTCAGCACGCCCTGCAGATACCCGTATTCCACACCGCCTTTGAGACGGCAGCCATAGCCGCCACGGGCATAAGGGCGGCCCTTGACATGAAGGGTAAGCACGACGTCCACGTCGTGGCGTGGGCCGGTGACGGAGGCACGTTTGACATAGGCCTTCAGGCCTTATCCGGAGCCGCAGAGAGAAACGAGAACATCATATACATCACCTACGACAACGAAGCCTACATGAACACGGGAATACAGAGGTCATCTTCCACACCTCTGGGGGCCTGGACTACGACCACGCCCGACGAGAGGCCGGAGGATAAACCCAAGAAGAACATGATGGAGATCTTGGCTGCCCACAGAGTGCCATACGCTGCTACTGCCAGCATAGCGTATCCCGACGATTTTATACGCAAGCTCAAGAAGGCCACACAGGTAAAGGGGTTCCGGTTTATACACCTGTTCTCCCCCTGCCCACCCGGATGGAAGATGGCTTCCAACCTCTCCGTAAGATCCGCCCGTCTGGCGGTTGAAACCAAAATATTCCCGCTGTACGAGATAGAGGACGGAGAGGTCTATACCATCACCCACTGGCCGAAGGGTCTGCCCGTTGAGGAGTACTTCAAACTTCAGGGCAGGTTTAAGCCCGTTCTGAAGGATCCCGACAGGCTGGCTTACATTCAGAGGTACGTTGAAACCCAGTGGGAGAAACTCGTAAGGCTCCACGAGGCGAGCCACGGGTACCTTCCTGAAGAGGCACGGGCCACGATAAGAAGCGCGATATAGGGTAAATCTCTTAGAATCAAAGGGGGCATTACGCCCCCTTTTTGTTTTAGAGATTGTACAGGTCTCTTAACAGACGACGATGAACGCTTTTAAACCTGAAAGCCTGAAGGGAGAGGCCGTATTTTGAGAGCAGAAAGTTTATCTCACGAACGAGGGTCTTCATCCTATCCGTGTACTTCTTGTCCTCCTCGGTGCGGTATATGCGCCTGATTCCCCGCATCTTATAACCTACGAACTCCCGCATCTTCTCTACCAGTACCCTGTCCTTTGACAGGATTTCGTCCGACTCTATCTCTCTCAGGGCATCCCCGTACGTGGGATCGTATCTGTATATCCATCCTTTGTAATCTGCTCCCCATACACCGAGGCTCTCAAGCAGTCTCCTCCTCCTGATGCCGAAAGAACCGAATACGAACACCCATGCGTCTTTCTGCTCCCGTTTTATGTTGAGAACGATACTCTTAAGAAGATCCTCATCCTTTACGCTCATGTAGTTGCTCTTTTCACTTTTATGGAGAAGGCCACCGATGGCAAAGTACCTGAAACCCATTTCCCTCATGCGACGGTACGATTCCATGTACTCTTCAAGGTCTCTACCCTGAAGCACGCCCACCAGTTTGAAACTGTAATTTCCTCTACAGAAAGTTCTTATAGCCTTTCTGGCGCTCTTTATCGTTTTCCTGTAATCCCGGAAGTAATCCTTTATGGCGCCGAAGTCGGCGTTAAGGTGGTCGTACAATCTGAAAAGATCCTCATAATCCAGACTGTGGGAATTGAATATGCCGCTGTCAACGAAACGTACGATGGAGCTGTGAACGATCTCATCAACCTCTGGAGTGTAGGTTATTCCGAGGAACCTTTCGTACTTAACCTTTGTCTTGAAGGGGAAACCTCTGAAGAGATCTTTGAACCTTCTGGACACGAAAGGGTTGGTCAGCAGGCCAAAGTTCATGGGAAGATTGAGGTTATGTACCCTTACAAAGAACGTTTTTAGTATCTCCAGAGATACGGGGCGATCTGCTACGAAAAATACCTTCATATGCACGTGCGAACAAATCCTACCCTGTTAGAAGATAGCAGACGGTAATTAACAACTGCTGGGAAATCCCCCGAACCAGCCAATAACCAAAACCTTACACTCGTACCCCTGACCACTACTCCAGAGAGCATGGCGGATATTATACGGTAAGAGTTGCCGTATGTATGGTAGTTAAAAAGGGGGCATAAGGAACAATTATTCTGTTTGTTTAAATTCCCATCCTCTCCAGCCTGTAAACGCTCACCTCTATCCTTTGTCTTTCTCTCCTGTGAAACCTCATACTCCTCTTCAAGGTGAAGGACAGATCGGCCACCCTCTCCCACGTAAAGCCCATCTCACTGGCCAGACGGGATACGAAGGGATCGCTCCTTCTCCCCAGCAGCGTCCATACCACGTCCGCACCCCCCATGGCCGTAATTAAGAACTCCGCATCACTCCCCTTCCTCTGCATACCGAACGGGGGGTTCATCACCACGGTATCGGCCCTGAAGTGAAAGTCCGGCACCCTCGCCCTGACGAAGGAGACGTTTAAAGACCCAAAGACGTCTTCAACGAAGGAAACGTTGGATTTTGCCACGCGCAGGGCATCCATGTCCAGATCCACTCCTAACGTAAACCTCGCTCCGATGAGAGATGCACCTATTGTCAGTATACCGGTTCCGCATCCGAGATCTACAACAACCCTGCCCTCTACGTCCCTGTAGGCCATGTTTAAAAAACGCACGGCCACGTCGGGTGGAGTTGGGTACTGCTCAAGGTGGGGATCAGGGTCGGGAAAGTCCCTGAGAGCCTGAAGGACTATTTCGTGCTGTCTTGTGAGCAACTCAGAGCGCCCTTACCAGTCCCTTTATCCAGGTGAAGACCCGCAGGGCGGACGATATGGGATCCTCCGTACCGTCCACGGAGATATACAGGATCTCCTCCGGAGGAAGTTCGGCCGTTTCCTTCATAGCCCTGTAGACTTCGTAGTCGGCGTCCGATACGGACCGCGGTCGTTTCAATCTTTCCAGTATAACCTCCTCGGGGGCAAAGACGTGTAGACCTATGGTTGGAATACCCATCTCAAGCCCCAGATCCACGAAGGGCCTCCGGTACTCCGCGCGGGTAAAGGTGGCGTCCACTATAACGCTCCGGCCGTTTCTTAAATCTTCCCTCGCCCCGTTCCTTATGAAGGTGAAGGTGCGCTCGTTCATCTCAGGGTTGTAAAGGTGTCGGGGCAGCGGTCTGTCTGCGGGATATCCGGCCAGCCTCTTCCTCACGACGTCCGACTCGTAAACCACCACCTCTTCAAACAGCTTAACGAGATGCTTTACGAGGGTAGTCTTACCCGCCCCAGGTAGACCAACGGTAAGGAGAAGGAATCTCTTCTTCACGTCGTTTATTCTACGCCAAAAATAAAAACGGGGGGCGTACGCCCCCCTCTATAGTTTGTGTTCCCTCTATAGCAGGGCGTCAACCTGCTCCTGTAGTTTCTTTACGTGTTCGGCGCTACGCTTGAGGGCCTCAAGTTCCTCGTCCGTCAGGTCAACCTCAAGGATCTTCTTGATACCGCCCTCTCCGAGTACTATGGGTACACCCACAAACACACCGTTTATACCGTACTCTCCCTCCAGATAGACCGATGCGGGGAGAACGCGGTTGGTATCCAGTATAACGGCCTCGGCCATGAGACCGGCAGCATCACCGGGGGCAAACCACGCGCTGGTTCCCATCAGTCCTACGATCTCACCTCCGGCCTTCTGGGTACGCTTTATTATCTCCTTCATACGATCCTCGCTTATGAACATGGTGGCGGGGAGACCGTTTATGGACGTGAACCTCATAACGGGTACCATCAGGTCCCCGTGGGTACCCAACACCATCGCCCTGACGTCTGCGGCGGATACTCCGAGCTCCATGGCTATAAAGGCGGCGAAGCGGGAGGAGTCCAGAAGCCCGGCCATTCCCATTATCCTGTTCTTCGGGAAGCCCGTCACCTTATAGGCTGTATACACCATGGCGTCTAACGGGTTGGTGACCACGATCACCACAGCGTTGGGGGCGTACTTCTTGACGTTCTCAGCGACGGAGGAAACGATATCAAAGTTTATCTTGAGGAGCTCCTCGCGGCTCATTCCGGGCTTGCGGGGACGGCCGGCGGTTATGATGACGACGTCGCTGTCCTTTATGAGCTCGTAGTCCTTGGTGCCGTATATGACGGTGGTGGACGGGATTATGGGACCGGACTGCCAGATGTCAAGGGCTTTTCCTTTGGCTATACCCTCAACTATATCAAGCAAAACGACCTCCGCCAGCCCCTTGTGGGCCAGATACCTTGCGGCTTCACTACCAACGTTTCCTGCACCGATTATCGCTACCTTTTTCATGAGAAAATATTGTAAGGATGGGCGCTATACCCACAGGGTTTTTATTTAAGAATCGCTGAAATCTCAGAATAGCCCGTAGATACGTCCCTCTTCGTCTATATCCATGTGAACGGCGGCCGGTTCCTTCGGTAGGCCGGGCATCGTCATAATATCTCCGGTTATGGGAACGACGAATCCGGCACCGGACAGTAGCCTTACCTCCCTCACGGTTATCTTGAACCCCGTAGGACGTCCCAACTTCTTAGGGTCGTCCGATAGGGAGTACTGGGTCTTGGCCATACATATCGGAAGGTTCCCGTATCCGAGTTTCTCGTACTTCCGGATCGCCCTTTCGGCCTCCGGGTAGTAGATGACGCCGTCGGCTCCGTATATCTCTCTGGCCACCCTCCCTATCTTCTCCTTTATGGGCATATCGGGTGTATAAATCGGGGAGTAGCGGGCCTCCTGCTTTACGGCCTCAAGGACGGCGTCGGCGAGGTCAAGCCCACCTTCGGGCCCTCTGGACCACACCTCAACCAGAGCGTAGGGTACACCCTCCTTCTCAAGCAGTTCCTTGAGAGTACGCAGCTCCTCGGCGGTGTCCGTAGGGAAGCGGTTTATGGCAACGACGGTAGGAAGGCCGAACTTACGCATGTTCTCAAGGTGCTTCTGGAGGTTAGGGAAGCCCCTTACTACGGCTTCGGGGTTGGGTTGGGACACCTCCTTCTTCGGCACTCCCCCGTGGTACTTGAGCGCCCTCACCGTAGCGACTATAACCACGGCCGATGGCGAGAACCCCCCTATGGGAGCCACGAGGTCAAGGAACTTCTCGGCTCCGAGGTCCGCACCGAATCCGGCCTCCACGACGGCCACGTCCGAATAGGCCATGGCCATCTTCGTGCTTACTATGGAGTTGGTACCGTGGGCTATGTTGGCGAAAGGTCCCGTATGGATGAGGGCGGGCGTGTTCTCTAGAGTCTGGACGAGGTTAGGTTTAATGGCATCTTTGAGCAGGACGGCCATCGCTCCCTCGGCCCTCAGATCTCTGGCGTATACCGGCTCCTTTGAGTACGTAAAACCAACGAGGATATTACCGAGCCGCCGCTTAAGGTCAACGTAGTCCGTGGATAGTCCCAGTATGGCCATGACCTCCGATGCGGGAACTATCACGAAGGAGTCCTGACGGGGGAACCCGTTCTTCCTTCCTCCGAGGCCGACGACTATATCCCTGAGCGCCCTGTCGTTCATGTCTATGGTACGGGGCCACGTAACTGTCCGGGAATCAATACCGAGATCGTTACCGTGGTGGATGTGATTATCTATCATGGCGGACAGGAGGTTATGCGCGGACGTAACGGCATGGAAATCACCGGTAAAGTGGAGGTTAATATCCTCCATGGGAACCACCTGCGAGTAACCCCCGCCCGTAGCACCCCCTTTGATACCGAACACCGGCCCAAGGGAAGGCTCCCGGAGGGCAACCACCGACTTCACACCCCTCCTGTTCAGGGCCATGGACAGTCCTATGGAAACCGTCGTCTTACCCTCGCCGAGGGGGGTGGGGTTTATAGCCGTTACGAGAACGAGCTTCCCCCACTCCTTACGATCTTTTAAAAGGTCAAGGGGTAGTTTGGCCTTGTAGTTTCCGTACTTCTCTATGCGAGAGGGATCAACCCCCATCTTTCTCGCTATTTCCTCTATAGGAAGTAGGCTGGTTTTCTGTGCTATTTCAAGATCTGAAGGGATGTTCATGGGTGGGTATTCTATCGTGGAGTGCAGGGTTTTCCCGGTGAGATTATGAAATTCGGGATTTGGACATTAAAGCCCTCTGTTCTGCTACACTCGCAGGTGAGAAAGGGGTTAACGAGATTCAAAATAAAAAAAAGCCTTTCGGTAGGGAGGGAAGGGAGAAGTGTGAAACTCTGAAAAGGAGGTGTTCCAGCCGCACGTTCCCGTACGGCTACCTTGTTACGACTTCGCCCCAGTCACCGGGCTCGCCCTCACCCCGCCGTAGCGGGGCTTCAGGCGCTCCCGGCTCCCATGGCGTGACGGGCGGTGAGTACAGAGCCCGGGAACGTATTCACCACCCCATAGCTGATAGGTGATTACTAGCGACTCCACCTTCACGCAGGCGGGTTGCAGCCTGCGATCCGAACTGGGGGCGGTTTTGGGGGATTAGCTTGGCCTCGCGGCCTCGCATCCCTCTGTGCCGCCCATTGTAGCGCGTGTGTAGCCCTGGGCATAAGGGCCACACGGACTTGACGTCGTCCCCTCCTTCCTCCGGCTCTTCGCCGGCAGTCCCCTTAGAGTCCCCGGCATCGCACGCGAGAGCGTGCGACCCGCTGGCAACTAAGGGCAGGGGTTGCGCTCGTTGCGGGACTTAACCCAACATCTCACGACACGAGCTGACGACAGCCGTGCAGCTCCTGTCCCGCCTGCCCCCGAAGGGGCTCACCCGACCTTTCGGCCGGGCTTGACGGCGGGATGTCAAGCCCAGGTGAGGTTCTTCGGTCAGCATCGAATTAAACCACGCGCTCCGCCGCTTGTGCGGGCTCCCGTCTATTCCTTTGAGTTTCACCCTTGCGGGCGTACTCCCCAGGCGGTGGGCTTAACGGTTTCCCTACGCCACCCAGCCCGCCAGAGGCGGGCCAAGCGGCTAGCCCACATCGTTTACTGCCAGGACTACGGGGGTATCTAATCCCCTTTGCTCCCCTGGCCTTCGGGCCTCAGCGTCAGGAGCGCCCCAGGAGGCTGCCTTCGCCTTCGGCGTTCCCCCTGATATCTACGCATTTCACCGCTACACCAGGAGTTCCGCCTCCCTCTGGCGCCCTCTAGCCGGGTAGTTTCGGACGCAGCCTGACGGTTGAGCCGTCAGATTACACGCCCGACACACCCGGCCGCCTACACCCCCTTTAAGCCCAGTGATTCCGGGCAACGCTTGCCCCCCCCGTATTACCGCGGCTGCTGGCACGAGGTTAGCCGGGGCTTATTCGTGGGGTACCGTCACCCCCATCCCTTACGATGGGGGCCTCGTCCCCCACAAAAGCGGTTTACACCCCGAAGGGCTTCTTCCCGCACGCAGCGTCGCAGGGTCAGGCTTTCGCCCATTGCCCATATTTCCAGCCTGCTGCCTCCCGTAGGAGTGGGGCCCGTGTCTCAGTGCCCCTCGGGCCGGCCGCGCTCTCACGCCGGCTACCCGTCTCAGGCTTGGTAGGCCATTACCCTACCAACTACCTGATGGGCCACGGCCCCCTCCCAGGGCGAGTAGCGGGAGTTTCCCCCCACTACCCTTTCCTCCCTTAGGGATGCCCCCAAGGGAGCGTACGGGGGATTAGCCCAGGTTTCCCCGGGTTGTCCCCCTCCCCGGGGCAGGTTAGCCGTGTATTACTCCGCCGTCCGCCGCTAGGAGGCCCCCCGAAGGGGACCTCCCCGCTCGACTTGCATGGCTAAGGCACGCTGCCAGCGTTAGCCCTGAGCCAGGATCAAACCCTCCAAGGCACAAAG
>JALWYV010000004.1 GCA_027003075.1 Caldifarciminota bacterium
GAGTACGAGGCCCTGAAGGAGGCCGTCAGGGAGTTCCGGGCGATAAGGGACACCATAGGCCTGAAGAGGGCGCCCTACAGGGGTGAGGTTGACCCCATCTTTGAGGTCCTCGCCGGGGCCGAGAGGGAAGAGGCCGACGTGTGGGTCCGCCTTCCCTCCAAGCTTGAGGTCTATATAGGTCTCTCCAAGGAGCAGCGGGATAAGGTCGTTTCCCGCCTGAAGAAGGAGATAGGCCAGCTTGAGAAGGTTATAGGAAAGATAGAGCGGAAGCTGTCCTCCGACTTCGTTAAGAAGGCGCCGGCCCACATAGTTGAGGCAGAGAGGAGGAAGTACGAGGAGCTGAAGGAAAAGCTGACGGCCTTAAAGAGGCAGTTGGAGGCGATGGGGTGAGACGGCCCATACCTTTACCCGATATAGATGTAGAGCGTCTGGAGTACGATCACCTCAAACGCATACGCTACCACTTCCTTGAGGAGTGGGAGAAGATTCTGGAAGGCCTGAAGTCCCGTCTCCGCATAAAGGACGATTGGTATGAGGTCTTCGTCAGGACCAAACGCAAGAGGAAAGGACTACCTTCAGACCTTGACACGGGGGCCGAACGCATCTTTCATTACGTCTATGCCTCACTCTTAAAAAATCCAAACTCATCCCCTATTGGAGCGGATCTGATGTACGAAACCTACGATGCTTTCATACACATAGACGTGAAGACCGTATCGGACAGTAATATCGGCGACTACAGGGGAAAAATAGCCCTGAGTCCGAACCAGACCTCCTATCCCACACACCTCTACGGATTCAATTTTCATCCCGGATTGCCGGCGTTTTACTCCGTATCTTTTGAGATAAACGGGGGGAAGTTCCTCAAGCCTGCTTTGACCTACTTCATATACATCCTTCACAAGCACGCCAGCGAGGAGATATACAGCATCTTACTCGTAAGCATGCCCAACGGTTCCCTGCACAAACACTACGGTAAGGAGATTTTACAGGCCGGTAAAACCAAGGACAGCATACGTTTCGCTTTCAAGAACGCCCCCGTTTTCCGCCTCCTTCATGATGGAGCTTTCAGGGTGGAGTTTCTCCTTAAGAGTAGGAAGTTCTCGCAGGAGAAATTGACCGGAATAAAGGACGTAAGATTGCCCGTCTGGAGGGAGGTGTGATGAAAGCCAGAGTCCTATTCGGGGATGTGTATCCCGCCCTGAAACGCCTCAAAGATAACTCCGTAAAGGTCGCCATCACCTCCCCCCCCTACTACAGGCAGAGGGACTACGGCTTCGTCGGACAGATAGGACAGGAGGAAACACCGGAGGAGTATCTGGGTCGCCTCGTTGAAGTATTCTCCCTACTAAGGAGGAAACTGACGGAGGACGGGGTGTTCTTCCTGAACGTCGGGGACAAGTACCATCAACGCTACGGCAAGTCCCACCTCCTCCAGTTGCCCTACAGACTGGCCCACCATATGGTGAAGGAAGGCTGGGAACTCTTAGATATACTCATCTGGTACAAACCCAACCACATGCCCTCCCCCGTACGGGACAGGTTCGCCAACACCTACGAGCCAATCTTCGTCTTTGCGAAGTCCGATAATAACGCCTACGTACGCAGAGGCTCTATCCTCAAGGTCCCCCTCCAGCCCACACCGTGGAAGCACACGGCCGTGTTCCCCGAAAGGCTCGTCCTCGCCCTCCTGAACAGGGTATCCCTCAAAACCGGGGACGTGGTCCTTGATCCCTTCGCCGGGACGGGGACGGTCGGGTACGTGGCGAAGAGGTACTTCCCCCTGTTGAGACTGTTCCCCATCCTCATAGAAAAGGGGGAGGAGTATCTACCCATAATCTCGGAAAGATTGGGAGACGTTGAGGTAGTGGAGGTACCGGACGAAGTGTGGCGGTGGAAGGCCGTAGAGGAGGAGGATATTCCGGATGTCCCCCCCAGGGTGGTGAATACGGACAGGTACGGTGAGATGGTCATAGCGAAGGACACAGAGGACTTTTTGAGACTCCTCCGTGGGACGCTTGAGAGGGAGTTCATCACCTTCCACCGTGAGGATGCTCTTTACATATTCGGCGTAAAGGAGAACAACCTGAAAGCCCTCTACTACCCCCATGCCCTCATAAATCACGGCTACACTTTGAGGAACATGCTTGTGGTGGAGAAGGATGACGGATGGTACCCTCTCTTCCTCTTCGCCAGGGCCAGCACCCGCGTACCTTACAGGTTCTTCTTGGACAGGGTGAGGAGACCGCCGGCCGGTGGTAAGGTGGAGATACTTAAGGACGCCGTCGGTATACCCGTCAAGGACACCCTCTCCAAGAGCAGGAGGGAGGGGAAAGTAAAGGGGATAATATCCCGTTATCCGGACGGACACCCACGACTCGTGATAGTGGAATGGGAGGACGGGGAGAGCGAGGAGATGGTCCTGCATCCCTCCAACGACGAGGAGATAACCGAATCCTTGACCTTCGCCTGTCCAAAATGTGGCTTTCCCCTACCGGAGCCATACGACCCCCTCGGCGAAAACGTATGTCCATCGTGCGGAGCAGCTCTGTGGAGGGATATCGGAAGCACACCCGTACCCCTTGAGCCTGTATTGCAGGTCCCTGTGGAAATTTCGGAGGGTGGAAACGACAAACGCCGTCCCTTGAGGAGTAAGTACCGGGACCTCTCCCGCATAAACTGGGGAGCCTCTCCCGCCGCCCGCAAGGCCGTCCTTGGGGAGTACTTCACACGGATACGCCTCTACAAGGTTCCGCAACCGGTGGTGGCGACCTATCTGCAGATTCTCCGGAGGGAGAGAGGCCTATCCATAAAGGACGTTGTGTCTCACTTCCCGCCATCGTACAGGCATACGGTCGGACACTGGTTCAGAAAGGACTTCGGCGGCTCAATCCCTCGCCCGGAGGATATAAGGCGCCTTATATCCATCCTCGGAGATCCTACGGGTCTTTTGAATCTCCTCCTCAAGGCGGCCCTGAAGCTCCAGACGGTCAAAGCCCACACCAAGGGTAGGAATCCGGGGGATTTCTGGAGGGAGGAGGAGATACACAGGTTAGCCTTACTTTACAGGCCAAATGGTGGGAAGGTCTTAAAGAGGCAGTTGGAGGCGATGGGGTGAGACGGCCTACCGCACAACGACCTTAAAGACTTTGCCCCCGGCTCTGACGAAATACACACCGGCGGGCAGAGAGATTCTGCCCTCGCCCCTAAAAACGAGCCTGCCACTCGCAGAATAAACCTCACTATACTCTGAAAACTCAAACCCACCCCTCACAACTCTAATGACAACCTTTTCACCTCCCTTAACCACCTCCTCAACCCCCGTGATCTCGCTCACTATACCCCTGAAAAACCACCCGTTCCCCCCTCCAGAAAAAGAGTATCCATCCAAAGCCCTATCACCCCCAACGTAGTAATACACCGTATCCCTGTAAACTATCAAACTCGCATAGTGATTGCCATCTGTGGCATTACAAGCAGTAGCGTATCCCCAGAGGAAGATAAAACGGGGTTTCCCTGAGCGTAAGGGCTTCTGTAAACTGCACTGTCTGTCCAAGTTATCCCTCCGTCAAAGCTGTAGGAGACGTATACGTTGCACTTTCCCGTATGGTAGTCTGCACCTGAAAAACAGAGGTCTCCTGTAGGACCGTGCTGCTATGCTCGGCACCTCGTCCCACGTCGTGCCGTTGTCCGTTGAGTAGAAGACGTTGATGTAGACGGAGTCAGTAGGTGATCGTTTCCTCGGGAGATACCCATAGAATTGTGTAATGGAAGAAGTAGGTAGGAGCATCCGGAGGATCCGAGCAACGGGTATTACGAGAGGGAGGTGAGGTTGTTAGGGGAGAAGGAGAGGGTAAAGGTACCGAGGACGAGGAAGGGAGGCTTTCGTAGTGCGTTGTTGCCGGAGAGGTGGAGGAGGGGTGAGGATGTAGGGGTGAGGCTGTTAGAGGTGCTGTTGAGGGTGGGATACAGCAGGGAGAAGGTGAGGGTGATACTTGGAAGGATGGGGATAAGGGTGAAGGAGGGAGAGATAGAAGAGTTTGAGGGGAGGATGAGTGGGTTCATAGAACACATAAACACCGCACCGATAGAGGAGGACGAGATGGCCTTCGTGTATCTGGATGGCCATAGGCTGACGATAAGGACAGGGGATAGGAGTCATACCTTCACTCTGTACGTGGCGATGGGGATAACGAAGGAAGGGAAGAAGAGGTTCCTGCACGTGGAGGTAAGGGAGGGGAGGGAGAAATCCTCCGAGTGGTTGAGGATCCTCAAGCTGTTAGTGGAAAGGGGCCTAAAGAAGCCCTTGATGTTCATAACTGACGACCTTACAGGCCTTGACAACGTCATAAAAGGCCTCTTTCCAAAGGCAGACCATCAGCTATGCCTTAACCACCTTATGCGGACCATAAGGAGAAACCTATCAAAACAGGAGGCTGAAGATATGGTAGGCTTCATAAAAGCAGAGAAGGAAGGGTCCGATAACAAGGACCTGACGGTGAAGAAGTTTAAGGAGAAACTCCTGAAGATTCAGGAGAAGCACCCCCACCTGAAGAACTACATCGCATACCTGATACAGAACGCTGACAACTACTGGGCATTCCTCTCCTACCCTCGTCAGATCCGCAGGTACATCTACACCACCAACCCCATAGAAGCCGTCTTCAGGCAGGTTAAGGTTATGGAGCATAACAACATGGGTTTCTTCGCCTCTATCAGCTTCGCCTACTTCTCTATCGCCATCGTCCTTGACTCCATTTCCTCCGGATGGAGGCGTCCCATCCCTACCTTCCTCTCCGTTTCCTACGAACTCAACCAGATCGCCGCCTTAAAATACCTTACACAATCTTAGGGGTATGTCCCATAGCTTATGCTTGAGCTACTTCTCGTAGAGTTTCCTCTCCCACTCGCGGTAGTTGTAGGTTTTGTCCATAGCGTGGATTTTAAGCGGGAAGGGGAACTTCCGAACGTTCAGCTCTATCTACTCCGGCTGAAAGAGCTATTATCGCTATCTCAACGGGGAACAGGACGGCTTTCCATCTGGCGGGATTTGCAAGACCAAACGGATAATATAGACTATAAACCAGTATCAGTGCTATCCAGAGGAATATCAGATATCTGTATCTTTTCCGTTTCCATAAACGCATCAACGATATGTAAAGGATAAAATCATAGAGTAGAGTGAGTATCAACACCGGTATAAACGTATATTTCCTGTTTAATCTGTTGTTTTTTGTAAAATAAACCGAGAGATCAAAGATGTTAATGGCCACGTTATACATGACAATTCCCAATACCTTTGTCACTCCTTCTTTTTTTAGCATCTTAATCAACTGTTCTCTATAGCATTGTGTGTATTTTTTTCTGGAGATTGCGTTTTTAGAACCCTTTTCAATTTCAAAATTTGCACAGTTTTCAACTGCTCTTTTGAGGGAATCAAGGCTTATGTTTTTGTTTACATTTGTTATATAGGCTCTCGCGGTCCATTCTGTAAAATGTGATTGATCCCCGCATATGTGCTGGACAGAAAAGTACATGGCTGCGCTTACCAACATCGCCGAGATTCCCAGAAATCTAATTCTCCCCTTATAAATATACGTGTTTATCAATGGCAATACCAAAAATTCAGGGCGCAAAACGGAAATAATCATTCCGAGCAAAGTGGAGGTGATCCTATAACCTCTAAAGGTTAGAATTATCCATATAGATAAGAGAATGGCTATCCACCCGTCTAATATCAACCTTGTAGCATAAAATGTTCCAAATAGAAGTGCGAGCAGAACAGCTAAGGTAATCCTTTTATTTAAAGAAAATCTGGACAGGAGATACGCCAGAAAGGAAAGGGAAATGGGGTAGAAAACGGCTAACAATACAACTATCACTATTGGTAAATACCTTCCAAGTGGTATAAAGGGAACAAATATCAAGGAACTCAGCGGTCTTCTGCATGAATAAAATCTCCCGCGTTTATAAATTTCATAAGCATTTTTTAGATAAATGCGTGAGTCATTCGTTGCACCCATTACGTTTCCGATGTCGCTTTCTACGTTGAAATAAAACGAGCGACCAGCCTTTAACTCAACAGCTGTGCGAAAACCAACAATACCTAAGGATACAGACAATCCAACGGTCAAAACTAACCAAAACCTTTTGATCATAAGATTTGTTTAATTGGTGTTGTCCAACACGTGGCCAAGGTGGATGTCGTCGGTGACGTTGGGCAGTGGCATCATTATGGTGAAGGTGGGCTTACCGGACCTTTTGGCCTCCTCGGCTGTGGCGCGGAATAGCTTATGCTTGAGCCACTTCTCGTAGAGTTTCCTCTCCCACTCGCGGTAGTTGTAGGTTTTGTCCATGGTAGGGATTTTAAGCGGGAAGAACCGATCAGACTCCCAACATCTCCTTCACCCTGTTGAGAACCTCCGGAACTTTAAGCCCGTACTCAAACTTTCCAACCCGTATGTGGGGTGGAGGAAGAATGCGGTATGGATAATAACGGGTATAATCTATGTTAGCAAAATATTTCAAGGTAAGGTTTGTAGCGATGCGACGAAGTAGAGATAGAGAGAGTTTAGAGGAAGTGATAGATTTTCTCCCCGAAGCCGATGAATACCATACGGATGGATGGAGGGGATACGAAGGCCTGTTTGAGGGGAAGGGTAAGCATGTGGTTCATAGAAAGAACAAGGGTTATGTGAATCTCAACGAGGGCTTTCACAATCTCCTTCGTATTCATAGCCCTCGTCTTCGCAGGAAGGGACACGCCTATAGCAAAAGTCCCTTCTGGCATATGGTTGAGATACTTGCCCTTATATGGAGAAAAGGCTGGGCATATAATACGAACTATAATACCGAAATCACTCTATCAGCGTAATACCCTGAGGAAGGTTAGGAAGGAACCTTGGATTGATGGTTGGCATTTCCGTCCTCTTACCAGAAGGCAAAGAACCCTCTTTGAGAAACTAAGGTTATTGGAGGTCATAGGGTTTAATTGAGGGGTTTGGATCTGGACATACTCACTACCGCTTTACAATTTCTATCCCATGACCGGAAAAAAGAGGTGGTTGCTTTTTTTTCTTCTCCTCTACTTTCTCTACTCTATCCTGATGAGCAGCCATATCGTAGGTGATAAAAGGTATTTCCTCCTCTTTGACGACGCTATGATTTCCATGACATATGCGAAAAGCCTGGTGAAGGGGTGTGGACTCGTTTGGTATTGCGGAGCGGATAAAGTGGAGGGGATAACGAATCTCGGCTGGACGTTGTATATGGCTTTATGGCATCTACTTCCGATACCACCCGAAAAGCTCTCCCTACCAATACAGATAACAGGGGCTTTTGCGTTGATAGGGATTTTCTGTGTAGTTTATAGAATATCAAAGGAGGTATGGGGAAATGAAGGAGTAGCGTTTTTGAGCGGAGTGCTGAGTCTAATGTATTTTCCGCTTATGTACTGGAGTTTGATGGGGATGGAGGTTGGTGTTCTCACACTTTTTATACTTTTACTCGTTTATAGTAGAATAAAAGGAAGATGGGAATATTTGTCTCCACTATTGGTGATTTTAGGGATTCTTACGAGACAAGACTTTTTTATTTTAGTTTTAGGATTGGTAATGGTGGATTTTTTGATGAAGAGATATAGGTTGGGATTTTTAACTCTTCTTGTTTCCTTTCTCACGCTTGGGGGAATAACCCTCTTCAGATTGCTTTACTACGGGGATATACTTCCCAACACGTATTATCTGAAGGTTTGGGGTTTTCCCCTTTGGGTAAGGGTAGGAAAGGGACTCATAACCATTACTAGCTTTTCCTTTTACTTCCCCACGTATGCCCTTTTGTTTCTCTCTTTCTTTCTAACCGTCAGAAGGCTCAAGAACAGGAGATTACTTTACGCCTTTCTCCCCTTTATTCTCTACATACTCTATGACATATATGTAGGAGGAGATGCATGGGAAGGGCATCTCGGAAACAGGTTTATCGCAACGGTTGGACCTATTGCCGTAGCCGTGGGTCTTGGAGGTATAGGAGGCCTTAGGAGGCGTTTTCTTCTCCTATTTCTTTCCCCCCTCGCCTTCCCCATAACCGAAGTGATATACGCCTGTATCAATCCGAAAAAGGGCATATACATAGAACTCCTCAAGGAGAGTCTGAAGAGGTATCACTACCTCTTGAATATCAGAAACGAGTATCATGTGTCTGTCCACCGGGCAAAAATTTGTCAGGCTTTGCACATAAGGGATTACGTGCCGGATGGGACGAATGTTGGAGTGGTGTGGGCAGGAATCGTTCCATATTTCGCTTACGGAAAGAGATTTGTGGATATGCTTGGAAAGAACAACGCCAAAATAGCCCATATGAGGGTTGATGTTAAAAAACCTTGGAAGTTCTATCCCGGCCACAATAAGTATGATTACCCTTATGTATTGGGGAGTTTGAAACCGGATGTTATAACTAAGGTTTTTTCCGTGAGGACTGGGGAGGAGAGGGCTGTTAGGGACTCACTTCTTAACGAGTATTACGAAAAGTGTAAATTGACCTGTGGTGATATAAGAACCTCGGTTTTCATAAGAAAGGATTCAAATCTTCCTATTAGGAAGGTGTGCAAACCCGGTGTGCAAGTTTTATAGGGAGGAATGTCCTGAGTAAAATTGTGGTATGTTCAGCAAGGCAACATCAAGGAAGGCGGTATTTGGCCGATGGGGTGATTTTCAGGGATAGAATATGAGGCTATGATGTGGCTAAATCTGGTGCTTCAGGAGATAGAAGAAGCAAGGAGGAAGATGATGCCGAAGGGGAAGAAGAGGGAGAAG
>JALWYV010000005.1 GCA_027003075.1 Caldifarciminota bacterium
CCCCAACTCCCAGACCTTCTCCACCACCATATTCACCGCCCGCTCCATCTCCCCCTCCTGCCCCGGCTCGTAGAGGACGTTGACGTGGATGTTGCCGTCCCCTGCGTGTCCGAAGCTGGCCAACTTTACCCCGACCTTCCTCTCCACCTCCTCCGTGTGGGCTATGAGGTCGGGTATCCTGCTCCTCGGCACGACCACGTCCTCGTGTCTTATGGCGTATCCGAGGCTCTCAAGGGCCGGAAGGACGCCCCTCCTCGCATCCCACAGTTTCCTCCTCGTACTCTCGTCCTCCGCCGCCAACATGTCCAACATGCCGTTCCTTTCGGCTATCCCGTAGGTCATCTCCACCTGAGTCTCAAACTCCGGGCCGAAACCGTCGTACTCTATCAGGAGGAAACTTCCCGTGCCTTCCGGGAGGAAAGGGGCTATCTTCTCGCCCACGGCCTCTATACACTTGTGATCCACGAACTCAAGGGCGGAGGGAAGCAAACCCCTCCCCACCATCTCGGAAACCGTCCTGCTCGCCGAAACCTCGTCCGGAAAGGCCGCAAGGAGGGTGAACCTCTTCGGTGGACGGGGCAGGAGCCTCAGGGTTATTTCCGTTATTATGCCAAGCGTCCCTTCGCTTCCGGTAAATAGGGAGGGAAGATCGTACCCCACGACCCACTTCTTCGTCCTCCTGCCCACCCTCATCCTCTCGCCCGTGGCCGTCACGACCTCCAATTCAAGGACGTAGTGTTTGGTCGTCCCGTACTTTAAAGCCCTCGGCCCACCGGCGTTCTCGGCGACGTTCCCCCCTACGGTGCAGGTCTCAAGGCTGGCCGGGTCCGGGGGATAGAACAGGTTCATCTCCTCCACCGCCCTGTGGAGGTTTCCCGTTATGACTCCCGGTTCAACGACCACCACCAGATCTTCGGGGTCTATCTCCTTTATGCGGGCCATCCTGTCAAAGACTATCACGGCACCGCCCGGATGTGGTACGGCACCACCGCTAAGGGACGTCCCGGATCCCCTCGGCGTTATGGGGATGCGGTACTCTTTAAGCACCTCAACCGCCCTGATAACGTCCTCCGTACTCTCCGGATGGATGACGACTTCGGGTACGACGGCAGGGGCGTCGGAGGAGTCTTCGGAGTACATGGCCCTGTGGTCGGGGTCGTCCCTCACCTTCCCCTCATCTAAGGCGAGTTTGAGCCTGTCCTTCCAGTTCATGCGTATATTTTGAGGGGGAAAAGCAGCCTAACTCAACACCGTGAGGATCTGGGGTACCGTCGCGTCCGTCTTCACGGCCCCCGGATGGAACTGGGTCCTGCTGGCCTTAAATCCCGCTTTCCTGAGGAGTTTCACGACGCGGGAGGGCGAGGGCGTCCTGCCGAACCGGAAGGAGTCAAGGGGGTAGTACATGGGTACGTCTATCTCCTCTATCACCTTTCTCAGGGCCTTTTCTTCTTTCCTCCAGCCGAGAGTCTTCGCCTCGTCCAGCATATTCCGGAGAAAGTCCCTGTCGTAAAGCGTCCCTGTCCACAGGGGACCGACGACCTCGTTCTCGCCACCGCAGACGCTACACGTACCCTTAGCCCTCACGGATACGGAGTAGGTTCCGCACTCCCTGCACCTCTGGACGAACCCCACACCTTCGGGACTCCTCCTGTCCATTACCCTCACTAAGAGACGGTAAGCGTACCCCTCGTAGTACACGAAAACGGGGGAAACGGAGAGGTTCAAGGCGCTGGCAGTATTCCACACCGAGTAAACGAGCGCCCTCGCACCCATTTCGGCGTAGGTTTTCCACGGCCTCAGGGCCACGCCGTAGAGCCTGACGTCGTCTCCCTTGCGTTTGCCGGAGAGGGTGGCCGTGTCCGTTGACGTGATGTAAGCGTACCCGCCCGGTCTAACGAGGCTCAGGGCGGTACTGAGAAAGGGGGAAGGGCTTCCAAAGGGGTCCAGGTCCACCCAATCGTACCTGAACCCTTCGCATACGAACCTCTGTCCGTCGGTGAGGAAGTCGGAGACGGTGATCCTCAACCCATCGGTGGGAAGGTTGTTATCAAGGTAGTTCTGCAGGAGTTCACACAGAAAACCCCTGTGACCCTCGTTCACGTGGTGGATCTCCGGCCGTACGTACTTCGCGTACAGGAGGGTTCGGGTTCCCCCTCCGGCGAAGGTCTCAAAGATGGATAGGGGGCGGGCGACGCGGGCGGCCAGTACCCCCAGCCCCCGCGCCACCTCGGCCTTCGGATTGTAAAAGGCCCTGTTAAAGGAGAAACGTACGCCCTTCTCTACGGGCAAACGTTAAAGTTCCTCCATATCCCTGAACCGGCCCAGCTTGTGGATACGGATGGGGTTCTTCAGCTTCTCTATGGCCGATATCTCCAGCTGGCGTACCCTCTCACGGGTAAGACCCAGCTCCCTTCCGGTCTCCTCAAGGGTACGGGGCTTCTTCCCGTCAAGGCCGTACCTCAGCTCTATCACCTTCCTCTCCCTTGGCGTGAGCATGGATAGGGCCTCCTCAAGCTTCTCCCTGAGGGTCATGAGCTTGATCTCTTCCTCCGCCGGGAGCTTGCGGGTGTCGGAGAGAATCTCACCGAAGGAGGCGTCCTCGTCCTTACCTATGGGCTTGTCCATGCTTATCGGCTCCTTAGCCACGCTTATCGCTCTCTCCACCTTCTCTATGGGCATCTCAAGGTACTCGGCTATCTCCTCTATGGACGGTTCACGTCCCTTCTCCTGAAGCAGTGCCTTCTGGGCCTTGTTTATCTTGGTTATGGTCTCTATCATGTGGATAGGGATACGGATGGTACGGGAGTGATCTGCTACGGCCCTCGTTATGGCCTGCCTTATCCACCACGTGGCGTACGTGGAGAACTTGAACCCCCTCTTCCAGTCGTACTTGTCTATGGCCTTCAGAAGTCCAAGGTTACCCTCCTGTATGAGGTCCCCGAAGTCAAGACCCCGGTTCATGTACCTCTTGGCCTCGCTTATCACGAGCCTGACGTTCCCCTCGGCCAGCTTCTCTCTGGCCCACTGGTACTTACGGTATATCTTAACCAGCTTTTCGGCCGTCTTCTTCGCCGTTTCGTAGGACTCTCCGAGTTCGGCCTCCATCTTGCGGATACGTTCCCTTATGCTCTCCTCAAGTGCCCTGTACTCGTCAACGAAACTCTGCGCCCCTATCTCTTCAAACATCTTCCTCTCGTTCTGGATCCTCTCCAGCTCCTCGTAGAGGCGACCGAGCTGCTGGACCTTCTTGTAGTAGTCCTTGTAGATCTCAACTATCCGGGTGAATATGGGACCCATGTCAAGGATCTTGTTGACTATCTCCTTGAAGGCGATCTCCGCTTCCCTCAACTCCTTCTCGTCAAGTTCGTCCCTCTCAAGGAAGTATTTACGGGCCAGAGGCCAGCGGGCCATGAGGTACTCTATACCACGGGAGAGACGCTTACGCTCCCTCTGGTTCTTTACACGGTTGGTCCAGTAGCCGGGATCCACCTGGAAGATCTCCTCGGCCTGCATCAGGCCCTTCTGGGCCAGCTGGACGAGGTACATGAAACGGGATAGACCGTAAAAGGTGGAGACGAGGGTACGGGTAAGTTCCGTCCTCGCTTCATCTATGGTTTTTGCCAGCTCCAGCTCCTCCTGTCTGGAGAGGAGCCTCATCTCCGCCACCTGCTTCAGATATATACGGACGGGGTCGTCCTTGTACTCGGAGGCGAGACGATCCTCCTCCGCCTGCAGGATGCTGTCTATATCCTGCTTGCGCTTGCTCTTCTTCCGGCGCGTGGAGTGTTCCGTCAGGTCCTTATCAAACTCCACCCCCTTCTCCATAAGGGCTATGACTATCTGCTCAAGGAGGGTGTCACTCTGAACGTACTCGGCCGGCAGCTTCTTGAGGAGCTCGTCAAAGGTGTAAGCCCCCTTCTTCGCCTTAGCCTCCTGGACTATCTCGTCCAGGATCGCCTGTATATCCTTCTTACGCTCCTTTACTCCCTTCATTCAGCCTTTACCTCCGTTTCTTTTATGCGATGGGCCCTCCGACGGAATAGCCGTATGAGGGCCTCCTCATCTCCCGCCAGAGCGGTTTCTCTCAACTTCAGGTCGTCCAGCTCCTCCATAAGTCGGGAAAGAGCCTCCCTCACCTTCTCCCTCGGGAGGATTTCCCCGTGAACGACCGCCGCCTCTTCGGGCTTAAGTTTCTCGTAAAATTCGCCAAAAGGTACGCCCTCCTTCAGGGCCATGTACATCCTGTGCGTGAGGTTCGTGCGCTCGCTCAACCTCTCAAGTATCTCAAGCACCTCCTCCGTAAAACCGTAGTAGTACCCCAGTATCAGGAAGCGGTCCACAACCCGGATACTTCCGGGCTTTCTTGCCGTTATCCTCGGTGCATCCGATACGCTTATCCTGTACCCTGCCCAGCGGCTCACCTTCTCGGCGTAGAACTCGTATATGCTCCTCTCCGACCCGTAAAACGCCCTGAGGAGGGGCATAACGGCCTTAAGGCGGTTCCTTATCGCGAGAGGGTCGGAGGGTTTCTCACCGAGTACGTAGTCCACTATGTCCACCGGTTCGGGCAGTTTCTCCCCCTTCAGAAGGAAGGAGGCCGGGTCCTCCCCCTCCGGCAGGACGACCACCTGCGGTATTATACCGGCCGACGCCAGTATGACCGCCATCTTCAGGGCTGCCCTTGCGCCAGCCTCGTCGCTATCCGGCACTATGAAGACCTTGGGGGCGAACCTGTAGAGTAGACGAGCATGCTCTTGTGTGAAGGACGTGCCCAGCGGAGCAACGGCGGTGTCGTACCCGTACTGGTGCATTATTATCACGTCAAAGTAACCCTCAACTATGTAGAAATGTCCCTTCTCCCTCGCTTTATGCTTCGCCCTGTTGAGGCCGTACAGGATGGAAGACTTCTTAAACACTATCGTGTCCCTGCCGTTCAGATACTTGGGGTTCCGTCCGTCAAGGGACCTCCCGCCGAAAGACACCACCCTGCCGGCCATATCGTAAATGGGAAACACCACTCTGCCGGCCATCATATCCCGCAGGTCACCGTTCCTGTTGTAGGCGACACCGCTCTCCAGAATGTCACGCGTGCTGAAACCCTCCTTTATGAGGAACCTTATCAGGGAGTGGGGATCGGGAGAGTATCCCAGTTCCCACGAAGCCACGCTCTCCGGTGTCAGACCCCTACCCTTAAGGTATTCCATCACCTCCCGGCTCCTCAGGAGGTTGGACTTGTAGAACTGCCTTGCTGTGGAGAGTATGCGGTAAAGCGTGTCCCTCCTTCCACCCGTAGGCTTTACGTCTATCTCGTCTATCTCAAGGTTGAACATCTCGGCCAGACGTCTTATGGCTTCGGCCCTCGTTATCCCCTCTATCTCGGACAGGAAGGTTATGGCGTTACCGGAGGCTCCACACCCGAAGCAATGGTACACTCCCTTTTCCGGATCTACGTAGAAGCTCGGTGTCTTCTCGCGATGGAATGGGCATAGACCCACGTACTCCCTCCCCGCCTTTTTAAGACGGGTATACCTACCCACCAGCTCAACTATATCTACCCTCTCAAGCAAACCACAGAATAATGGTAAATTTTACAATTTTGTCAACTACCGGCAGGAAAAAGGGGGGAAATTCCCCCCTTTCTTTTTACTCCTCCCCGAGCCTTTTCTTCATATCCATGAGGACCTCGTTAAACGCGTCCTCAAACTTGAGGAGGTCCTCCTGAAACACCACCACGCGGGTTCTCTTTACCGACCCATCCTTGAGCCTTCTCTTCTCGGATATGGCCATGTAAAGGTCGCCCTTGCGGTTCTTCTTGATATCTATGAAGTAGACCCGCTTTCCCGCCTTCACCCTCCGGGTAAAGAGGGAGTCGTCCATGTGCTCATCGCCCTGGAACTCATGCTCCATCATGTTTTCCATCATCTTTCCCCTCCTTCTTCCTTGTTTTGGTTTTCTTCCTTCTTAAGACCGAGAACCTCCAGGACTCTACCCTCTATCTCACGGTACAGGTCCGGGTTCTCCCGAAGGGTCTCAAGGGACCTCTCCCGTCCCTGACCCAGCTGGTTACCCTCGTAGGAGTACCATGAACCGGACTTCTTTATTATCCCGTGGGATACGGCCAGATCAAACACCTCACCCACGCGGTCCACACCCTTCCCGTATATCAGGGGTACCACCGCTTCTCTGTAGGGAGGTGCCACCTTGTTCTTCACCACCTTGACCTTGAGCATGTGGCCTATGGGGTTGTTGTTCTTATCCCTGAGGGTCTCTCCCCGCCTGACTTCCAGCCTTACCGAAGAGAAGAACTTCAGCGCCCTTCCACCGGGCGTGGTCTCAGGGTTTCCGAACATTATACCTATCTTCTCGCGGACCTGGTTTATGAATATGACCACGGCGTTGGTTTTGGATACGTCGGCGGAGAGCATACGAAGGGCCTTTGACATGAGTCGGGCCTGAAGGCCCATCTGCTGATCCTCTATGGTGCCTTCAATCTCCGCTTTGGGTACGAGCGCAGCCACGGAGTCTATGACGACGATATCCACCGCCCCGGTCCTTATGAACTGGGAGGCTATGTCCAGCGCCTGTTCACCGTAGTCGGGCTGGCTTACCAGAAAGTTCTCCCTCGTGTTTATACCGAGAGATTGGGCGTAGGCTTCACTGAAGGCGTGTTCGGCGTCTATAAAGAGGGCCGTACCACCGAGTTTCTGGGCCTCTGCTATGGCCATCAAGGCGAGGGTGGTCTTACCTGAAGATTCCGCACCGTATATCTCTACGATCCTGCCCCGGGGATAACCTCCGACCCCTATGGCGGCGTCAAGGGCAAGGGAACCGCTGGGGATAGCCTCAATCTTGAGGGTTGATTCCCCATCAAGTTTCATTACGGCACCGGGGCCGTAGGCCTTCTGAACCCTTTTGAGGGTTTCCTCAAGGAGCTTCCTTTTAACGTCCTCCACACTCCCCGACTCTTTCCTTTTTGCCATCAACACCTCCTACCTTTCAAGACGGGTATTTTAAGGGGGAGATGCCGTTTTTGTGAGTTATCCCTATTCCCCATTACCGGCCTTCATATCCTTTACCCTGCTCTCCACCTCCCTCAACCTCCGCAGGACCTTCTCCTTGCCGAGGGCCTCAAGGAGGAGGAAGAGGCTGGGGCCAACGGCCATGCCGGAGACGGCGACCCTGCTGCCATGGATAAGGAGGGCATGCTTCACCCCCAGTTCGTCGGCGTACGCCCGTAATACCTCCTCAATCTTCTCCTCCTTCCACTCCTCCAAGGCCTCCAACCTGTCCGCCAGACCCTTCAGGTAGGTGAAGATGTTGGGGTCCTTCAGGCGCTTTTTAACTGCCTTCGGGTCGTAGGGGTAGTCCTCCCTATAGACGAAAACCCCGTACTCAAAGAAGTCCTTCAGAGTCTTTACCCTCTCCTTGAAGAGCCTGACCAGAACGGGTAGATGCTCGTCAGATACGGGATAACCCTGCCCCTTCCCCTTCAGGTACTCGTTGTACTCCCTGAGCCGTCGGATAAGTTCCTCGTCCGGAAGGGCGCGGATGTACTCGGAGTTCATCCAGTAGAGCTTGTTGTGGTCAAAGACGGCGGCGGACTTGTTAACGTCCTTTATGTCAAAGAGCCTTATGGCCTCCTCCCTGCTTATTATCTCCCTGTTCCCTCCGGGGGACCATCCGAGGAGAAGGAGGTAGTTGAAGAGGGCCTCCGGCAGCACCCCCTGAAGTCTGAACTCCTCAAGGGAGGTTGAGCCGTGCCTTTTGGAAAGTTTCTGGCGGTCGGGTCCCAGTATCATCGGTAGATGGGCGAACTCCGGTATCTCCCAGTCCATCGCCCGGTATATGAGGATCTGCTTCGGGGTGTTGGGGATGTGGTCGTCCCCTCTTATAACGTGGGTGACCCCCATATCGTGGTCGTCCACCACCACCGCGAAGTTGTACGTGGGGAAACCGTCGGACCTGACGATTATGAAGTCACCGCCGAGGTCGTTGGTGTTGTAGGTTATGTCCCCATGCACGAGGTCGTGGAAGGTTACGTCAAGGTTATCGGGGACGTGGAACCTTATGGACGGCTTGCGTCCCTCCTCCTCGTACTTCCTCCTCTGCTCCTCCGTAAGGTGCAGGCATTTGCGGGAGTACCTGTAGGGGATACCCTTCCTTCTGGCCTCCTCCCTCTCGGCTTCCAGCTCCTCCGGCGTACAGTAGCACTTGTAGGCCTTCCCCCTCCTTATGAGCTCTTCGGCCACCTCCCGGTACCTCTGGAGCCTCTCGCTCTGGAAGACCACGTCCTCGTCCCAATCAAGGCCGAGCCACTTCAGACCCTCAAGGATGGCGTCCACCCACTCCGGTTTGTACCTCTGCCTGTCGGTGTCCTCTATCCGCAGGAGGAACTTCCCACCGGTGTGGCGGGAGTAGAGGTAGTTAAAGATGGCCGTTCTGGCCCCGCCCACGTGGAGGTACCCTGTCGGTGAGGGGGCGAATCTCGTCCTTACCGTCCTGTCCATGGTGGGAATTGTAAGCGGGAGGGGAGGGTTTTGCCCACTATTGCTTCGGATTCAGTGATCTAATAATCTTCTTTATCAAACAAGGCATATATACTATCAGTTTGCTCCCCTATTACCTCTTTACAACTGGATCCCTCTCTGATAAATAGCTTATTTTTATACCATACCGGCTTTCCAACATCTTTTACAATTATCATTAAAACCGTGTATCCATGGTACGTAATTGGAGTGGCATCAGAAATAACCTGTCTCTTTAGTTCTGATTTTAGAGCAGAATCCTTTATTTTCCCAATTATTTTTCCAATATACTCATCTAAGGAAATACCTTGTAATTTCGCTTCTCTTTCTAATCCCACAACCCCAAATCTATTATAAACCCGCGGGACTTTTGATAAATTGTCAAGTTTCTCAATTTTTTGTGTGTCCTCTTCTTTGTCTGTCACTCCTATAAAAATATAACCAACTTTGTTTTTGCCTAAATTTGCCATTGCAGTAATATTCTGAAGAACTTTCTCAAATGTATTTTCGTCAAAAGTGCGATTTCTATTTAAAGATAAAAAGCCTTGTTTAAATTCATACAGTGATGATTCTACTTTAGCACGGAATAAATGATTTTCGAAGTCTAAAGTTAAGGCTCCAGAACTAAATACTGTAGTACGATCTTTAAAGTAAGGAGAAATCAACCCTTTGCAAATATTAATATTTTTCCTTCTATCTTCTGATCTAACATAATGATGGGCGCTCTTGATTCTAGTCGAAAGATCTGTTAATGCTTCTATAATTTTTCCATATTCATGCGGTTCCTTTCCTTCTTTTATAAGCTCATAAAAAGCCATAAACATTGTATAAAAAGGCTCTTTTACAGGGTTGGGGCCAGCTTTAGGATTTAAAATATCTTTTAATCTCTTATCTGGGAAATATGTTTCCATCATATCTTTTATATATGAAAAAACTATCTTTATATCCTTTTTAAGATTTTCATACCCATATCTGTTTATTGCAGTTTCAACTTCAGGAGATCTATCTATTGTTCCTTTCCCATAATATTTGTCAAACTCCTCTTTGCTTGCTGGGAATGGTTTACCAAACACTACTGAAAGCACTATATCTGCAATTAATTGTTCATCTAAACTATCTCTTAGTTGATGCACACTAAGAATCCCATGTTTGCACCAAAAGGTTTCTTCTGCTAATATGCCATATCCAAGATTTAATCTTCTTGAGTCAATACTTATTTCGGGCATTTTTGATAATGGCAAAACATTGTTAGAAACATCTCCTCTAATCTCACTACTTAGTTCTCGTACTATCTCCGCTAATTTTGTTGCAACTCCTGCTTGTCTAACTTCTTGAGGAGATAAATGTCTTCCAAATGCATTTATCCTCCTGAATATCTCATTTATTTCCTCCTCGGTTGATGCCTTGTAGATAGCTATAGGAATTTGATATTCTAAAAACTTAGAAACTAGTTCCGCTGGAAAAAAATTAGATTCCCTTTCCGCGGGTTTGAATAGACCCTTTTCTGCATTTGTTTTGGCGGAAGGGAATTTCTCAATATCAAAATATACTTCCTGACCGTCCCACACTACAGCGAACTGATTTTCTATAAATCCAAATATAGCATTTAATCGTTGAATACCGTCAATAATTTCATAAGCATCAGTATCTTCCCTAAATTTTGCAAGCAAAATTAGAGGTATAGGATATCCTAAAAGTATACTGTTTATTAATGTTCTTTTTTCATTCAAAGTCCATACAAGTTTTCGTTGGTATTTTCTGTTAACAAATAATTTATCCTCCCTATACCATCTATATAATTCCATTATACTAATACCGCGAGGTATTACACTCATACTCTATCCTCCTTTTCCTTAACCAAAAACATCTACCTAAGAGTTTATTATACCCCCGAACCTCTACCGATGTTCTCCAACTTCACACCCGCCCCCTATAATACCCGCCATGTGGCTCGTATTCTCCCTTCTCACGATCCTGTTCTGGGGTCTATGGGGCTTCTTCATCAAGCTGGCCGCCCGTTATCTTGAGTGGTACCAGATCTACGTTCTGGGAAACGCCGCCGCCTTCCTCCTCTCTGGCTACTTCCTCGTCCGTTATGGGGCGAACTTCGTGGGTACAGGTAGGGGGCTTCTCCTCGGCCTCGCCGCCGGGGTCGTGGGAACACTCGGTTACATCTTCTTCATACTTGCGACCAAAACGGGCAGGGTTTCCATAGTCGTACCCTTAACCGCCGTATACCCCGCCGTTACCTTTATCCTCGCCCTCCTGCTGTTGCGGGAACCCTTCAACCTCCGCCACCTTCTGGGTATGGTCCTGGCACTGGCAGGGGCGATGCTGCTGTCCTTTTAACGGACCCGCTCAGCAGGTATCTCCACCCGGACCACACCCCTGAAGTCCCCCTCTTTGTACCCTATGGCCTTATCCTCGGGGTACTTCTTCTTAATGGCCTCGTACACCTCGGGCTTTATATCCTTACCCGGCGTACCGTGGCAGGTAAGGCAGAGCTTAAGAACCTTCAGGGGGAAGTAGTAACGATATACGAGTTTATCCCCCACCTTCACCTTCTGAACGTAGTGCGCCGGAGGTTTCTTACCCTCCTTGAAGAACTTCTCAAAGTACCTTAGAGCCTCCTCCTCGTACTTATCGGGCTTGTTTTTTGGGTTTCTGTACTTGAAGGTGGTACGCTTTATCTTAACGCCGAAGGCTTCAGATATGCTGTCCGTAAGGGGATAGGCCCTCTCAGAGCAGTAGTTTATGGTCGCCACGGGTCCCTTCTCCTCAAGGGAGGTGGTTACCTCCCCCAGAAGAGTTTTAAGCAGGGTCATCGTCGCTTTCTTCCCTATCTCAACGACCTTTTTCTCCGTCTCTGGATCAAGGGAAGACTTTTTCCCGGCCGTAAGGAGTACACCACCGATCAGGACGGGTACCAGGGTGAGTGCTACCATCCTCCTCATAGCGAGGGTATTATAAAGTGGAAAATTTGTTTTCTAACCGCATGCCCCTTCGCACGCGTACCCTTCCGGTTCAACCTGAAGTGTGACGTGCTTTATCCCCATCTCTCCGAGTTTCTCCCGCACCTCGGCGAGTACGCGGGATACTTCATCGGCACTTAGACCACCACTGAGGACGACATGGGCCGATACCGATGGCTCCCTTGACGAGATCGCCCAGACGTGGACGTCGTGAACCTCCTTAACCCCCTCAACCGATCCTATGGCCCGGGCGACCGTGAGGGAGTCGTACCCCTCCGGAGCGAACTCCATGAGTATACGAGCAGACTTCAGCATAAGGGATAAGCCATCCTTTAGAAGGATCGGTACGAAAAGTAGGGTCAAGAGGGAATCAACGGCCTTCCATCCCGTCAATACCATAACCAGCCCTCCGAGGACCACGGCGAGGGAAAAGGCGGCATCTCCCACGAGGTGGAGGTAAGCCGACCTTATGTTAAGATCCTCCTTGCCGTGCAGTATATACGCCGATATGGAGTTTACCACGAAGGCGATTGCACCCACCGTAAGGACGTACGTACCCATCACCTCGGATTCCCCTCTTATCAGGGATACAGCAGCCTCGTAACCCACGTAGAGGACCGATAGGATGAGCATAACCGATCCTATGAAGGCACCGAAGGCCTCCGCCCTCGCGTAGCCGTAGGTTGAGATTCTGGTCGGTTTACGTCGTGAGAGGTAGAGGGCGATCAGGGAAACGAAGAGTGCGAGTACGTCCTGAAGGTTATGGAGGGCGTCCGAGGCAAGGGCGAGGGAACCGGACACGTAGGCGAACCACAGCTCAAACAGTACGATCCCCACGTTCAGCACTATGGCCAGAGATAACCTCCGCAAGCGAACCATTTTATAGGAGATACGAAACGCCACCGTACAATCTCCCACCCGTGAGACGCTACGTAATAGGGTACCCGGTAAGGAACGGAAAGGTCCTGTTGATACACAAGAAGCGGGGTCTGGGCGAGGGGTTGTACAACGGGGTAGGGGGTAAGGTTGAGGATGGGGAGAGTTCGGAAAAGGCCATCGTCAGGGAAGCGGAAGAAGAGATAGGGATAAAGGTTAAATCCTATCGCAGGATGGCCAGAATATTCTTCTACGACAACTACGGCACGTCTATGGAGGTGGACGTTTTCCTGATAGAGGAGTGGGAGGGTGAACCGGTGGAGAGCGACGAGGCCCGACCCGAATGGTTCCCTATAGACTGCCTGCCTTACGATAGGATGTGGGAGGACGATCGGGTATGGTTATGGAGGGTCCTCAGGGGAGAGGAGCTCACGGCGAAGTTCTGGTTTAACGATATCTGGGGGAAGCACGAATCTCCCCGCATGTTGAGATGTGAAGTTAGTGCGGGCATCGTTGAATAACGGCCGGCTGGTGGTGGGATACTGCTCAGCGGTATAATAGGAGCCTTGAAAGGAGGAAAGATGAAAGCGCAGTACGTGCCGATGGTGATAGAGCATGAGGGACGGATGGAGAGGGCGTACGATATCTACTCCCGCCTTCTGAAGGACCGCATTATATTCCTTACGTCCCCCATAGACGACCACGTGGCCGGGCTGGTCATAGCCCAGATGCTCTATCTTGAGACGCAGGATCCGGAGAAGGACATATACCTGTACATAAACTCCCCCGGCGGACAGGTGACGGCCGGGCTTGCCATATACGACACCATGCAGTACATAAAACCCCCCGTCGTTACGGTGGGGCTGGGTATGGCGGCGTCCATGGCCGCCGTTCTACTCGCGGCCGGTCATCCCGGCAAGAGACTCATACTCCCCCACTCCCGCGTAATGATCCACCAGCCGTGGGGTGGAGTACAGGGGCAGGCGACGGATATAGAGATAGAGGCCCGCGAGGTCTCCCGTCTGAAGAAGATGTTGAACGAGATCCTCGCCCGGCATACGGGCCAGCCCCTGAAGAAGATAGAGAGGGATACGGACAGGAACTTCTACATGTCGGCGGAGGAGGCTCTGAGGTACGGTATAGTGGACAGGATCGTGGAGTTGAGGAAGTATGGAGAGATTAAAAAAGAAGCTTAACGTCAGATGCTCCTTCTGTGGCCAGAGGGTTGAACCGGGCAGGTTCTTCACCGGAAACGGTGCCGTCATATGTTACGACTGCGTGAGAACGGCCTTCTACACGATAGAGGGTGACCTCCTCGCCGAAGAGGAGGAACCCATACCGGACCTCCCCACACCTTCTGAGATAAAGGCCTACCTTGACAGGTACGTCGTGGGACAGGAGGAGGCGAAGAAGGTCATATCCGTGGCCGTTTACAACCACTACAAGCGCATATACAACCGGAGCAAACTCGGTGGGGTGGAGTTTGAAAAGTCCAACATACTCCTGATAGGACCCTCCGGAACGGGCAAGACCCTCATAGCCCGAACCCTCGCCAAACTCCTGTACGTCCCCTTCGCCATATACGACGCCACCCCCCTGACGGAGGCCGGATACGTGGGCGAGGACGTTGAGAACATACTCCTCAGGTTAATACAGGCGGCCGACCACGACGTTGAGAGGGCGCAGAAGGGTATAATCTTCCTTGACGAGATAGACAAGCTCGCCCGAAAGGGCGACAGCCCCTCCATAACGCGGGACGTATCGGGCGAGGGGGTCCAGCAGGCCCTCCTGAAGATAATAGAGGGTACGGTGGCCAACGTTCCGCCTGCCGGCGGGAGAAAACATCCAGAGCAGGCCTACATACAGATAGACACGTCCGACATCCTCTTCATCTTCGGCGGGGCCTTTGAGGGGTTAGAGGAGATAGTCAAACGGAGGATAGGAAAGCGGGCGATAGGTTTCAGGACGGAGAGGGAGGAGGAACTGAGTCCGGAGGAGGAGAGGTACAGGATACTCCGCCACGTCGTCCCGGAGGACCTCATAAAGTACGGTATGATCCCGGAGTTCGTAGGCAGGGTCCCCATAATCGTACCCCTGCACCCCCTGAGCGAGGAGGACATGGTAAAGATCCTGACGGAGACCTACAGCGCCCCCGTAAAGCAGTTCAAGAAGCTCTTTGAGCTGGAGGGGGTGGAATTAGAGTTTGAGGAGGAGGCTTACAGGGCGATAGCCCGCAGGGCGATGGAGATGGGTACCGGTGCGAGGGGGTTGAGGAGCGTCTTAGAGAACCTCCTGATGGACGTGATGTTCCGTCTTCCCAACATAGCCCGCGAGATAGAGAAGGTCTACGTGGATAAGAACCTGAGGGTTATAACCGTACCGAGGAGACGGAAAAAGAAGGCCGTTTAACAGGGGAAATTTCCACCGTACGGCCGGAATATTACGGGTCGTCCCCGTCCCACTTTAACGACACCCTCCCGAAGGGCCTTCCTCATATCGGATACGGCCAGACTTACGGCCGTTATGATATCGCACCCGCGGGAGAGTAGAGCCGCCACGGACGAGGCCAGAACGCAACCCGTCCCGTGAACGTCCACGTTTAGCTTCGTATCCACGAAGCGGTAGACGCGGTCCCCGTCGGGCTTCCGTACTCTCAGGAGGTCAACCACCTCCCCCTCAAGGTGTCCCCCCTTTATGAGGACGGCCTCCGGTCCCATTCTCAGTATCCTTCCGGCCGCCTCCTCCATATCTTTGACGTTCCCTATTTCAATTCCGGTCAGGTACTCCGCCTCCGGAACGTTCGGGGTCACGAGCGTGGCCATGGGGAAAAGCCTCCTGACCATCTCCTCGGTACCCCTATCGTCCAGAAGTACGGCCCCGGACGTTGACCTCATAACCGGATCCACGACCAGGTTTTTCACTCCGTACCGTTTCAGGAGATCCGCCACCACACCGACGATTTCGGCATCTGCCAGCATTCCCGTCTTAACGGTCTGAAAGTCCATATCCGATAACAGTATCTCCATCTGACGCCCCACATCGTCGGGATGTAAGGGGGATACACCGTACACCTTCCGGGTATCCTGAAAGGTCAGGGCGGTAATGACGGCAGCCCCGTACACCCCGTACCGGTTGAAGGTTCTAACATCTGCGAGGGTACCTGCCCCTCCGGAAGGGTCAAAACCGGCAACGCTAATGGCCCTGGCCTTCATCTTCCATTACCTTCAGGAACCTCCTTATGCGGTTGCGCAATCTCAGGATCTCGTTCCTGCACCTCTTTATCCTGGCACGCAGTTTAAGTTCCTCGTAGGATCTGACTATAACGTCCGGTGGGTACTCGTCGGATAGGGCCTTGAAGTCCACCAGTTTCCTGAAGTCCTCCGGCCCGTAGAACCTCCTACCGTTCCGCACCTTGGCCCTTATGAACCCCATCCTCTCAAGGGAGTATATGCGGCTTCTATTTAATCCGGTTAACCTCTCAATCTCTGCGAGTGTGTAGTACAGGCGCCCCGGATCCCTTTCAAGGTAGTTCTTTCTCCTCAAGGTGTGGCCTCGTAGAGTTTGCCGGGTAGCTCCCGGACGTAGCCTTTCATCTGGAGGGTGAGCAGGAGGGAGTATATCCGGGACATGGGAAATCCCGTACGGTACACGATCTCGTCAATATGTAGAGGTTCCTTGAGCAGGTCTAAGACGAAGGCCTCGGCCTCGTCCACGTCCTTCCTCTCCGTACGGTGGACCCGCTGGGGGATGCCTCCCGTAACGTCCTCAACGAAGTGATCTATATCGTAAACCGGCTTCGCGCCGTCAAACAACAGACGGTTGCTCCCGTAGGCCCTCTTATCAAGGGGGCTGAAGGGAACCGCCCACACGTCCTTCCCCTGATCAAGGGCCCAGGATGCCGTTATTAACGCCCCCGATCTGGAGGGGGCCTGTACGACCACCACGACGTCCGATAGGGCGCTTATCACCCGGTTCCGTGCCGGGAAGTTCCCCTGATTCGGAGGGGTGCCGAAGGGAAACTCAGAAACTATGACACCACCGCCCTCAACTATCCGTTTGAAAAGAGAGAGGTTCTCACGGGGATACGGCCTGTCCATACCGGAGCCGAGAACCACCACCGTCCTCCCCCCTCCGTCTAATGCCCCCCTGTGGGCGTGGGTATCAATACCGTACGCACCGCCGGACACGACCACCACGCCGGCTTCGGCCAGCCTCTTCCCCATCTCAAAGCTTATCCTCTTAGCATCCTCACCCGGGTAACGAGTTCCCACTATGGCCACCGCCTTTTCGTTCAGGACGGTGGGGTCCCCCATGACGTAGAGGACGACGGGCATGTTGTCGTAATGCCTGAGTTTCTCCGGGTAATCCTCGTCCATAAGCGTTAAGACCTTCACGTTGAGCTTTCTGGCCCTCAGGAGTTCCTCCTCCGCCCTCTTCAGATCTACGGACAGTACGTAAGAGGCCTTAACGGGACCCACGACCTCCCTGAGTTCCCCTTTTCTCGCAATTGCCTCCTCAACGCTCCCGAAGGTGGAAAGGATCTTCCGGATGGTCTTCGGTCCTATACCCTTTTGTAGATGCAGGGCCAGAATGTAGAGGTTCTCCACGTGGGCGTATTTTAAGGATGAAGGTAAACGCACCCTTAGAATCGTATTCCATGCTGTTCCTCCTTACGCAGACGTGGGATATATGGACGAATACTGAGCTCCTGTTGGATGTATGTAGATGGGGCGATACGGTTTACATGGCGACGGCTGGAGGGCTGCTCCTGAGCGACGGCACTTCCATCCTCCGATCTTACACGAAACTGGACGGTATAAAGAGTACTCAGGTCCTGTCCGTAGCGTGTGAGGGTGGCGAGATCTGGATCCTGACACGGAACGGCGTTCAGTACAGGGAGGGGGAGAAGTTCCGGGATATACCCCTGATAATCTTCGGTGATCCGGAGGAGATACTGGATGCCCGGAAGATAGAGAGAAGCGGAAATTTCCTCTTCATTCTCGGAAAGACACGTCCCACGGCGTTGAGGGTGTCAGATACGGTTGAGATAACCTTCCCCTCCGAGATCGGCAGGACGAACGTCCTTAAGATCTTTGGAGATAGGGTAGTAGTCGGGGGAGATTACGGTGCATTAATATCTCACGTGGACAGCTTTTTCGTATTTTCGGCGTGGGATACGCTCATAACCGGAAGGGAGGTTTACGACGTTGACACTTTCAGGGGGGATTGGGTATTTGCCACGGATACGGGTGTGGTGGACACGTTCGGAAGGATATCCCTGAGTGGAACTCCCGTAAGTTTCCTTTACTCCCGAAACGATACCTTGTGGATATCGGCCCTCAGGGCACTCTTCGTTCTGGACTCCGTGGGAGCAGATACCGTACGGATGCGGAGGGGAGACGTAAGGTTTCTGGGTGAAGGTTTCGTAAGTTTCGGTTATTACAGCGATCCCTCCTATATGCACGGCCTCGGTATATACCGCCTTCCGGATCTATACCGCATAGAGACGGGAGGGCTCGGTTTTACGTCGGTTACGGGTATGGTTGAGCTGGGTGATAGCCTGATAGTGTGCGGTAAAGGTATAGAGTACTCGTGTGCTGTATGGCCCACGCGCAGGACCTTCAGTTTCTTCCTCGTAAACACCCTGAAGTACATAAACGGATACCTGTGGATCGGTTACCACGGAGAAGGTGTAAGGGCTTACAGGCCTGATTTCTCCGACACCATAATTCTGAGGCCGTCCGAGTTCGGGGACTTCAGATTCGTGTTTGACTTTGCGGGCTTTCAGGGGGACGTTTACGTACTGTCGTGGAACTCTTCAGGTGCGGCGAGGTTGTTCAGGGTTGAGGACACGACGGTGGTGAGTACGGGCGTAAGCGGTTCGTCCCAGTACCTCCTTCACTCCACGGGGGATTACCTCGTCGCCTGCTCCGAGACCGAGTGCCGTTTCTACGACTCCAACCTCCAGATCTACGGCTCAGTGGGGGTGGGGGCTAACGTCGTGTACGGTTCCGGGGACTCCCTCCTGTTCGGAACGTCCAGCGGGCTGTACGTGGTCTCCGTATCAACCCTCACGTACTCCGGTCCCTATCTCGCCGGGAGGAACATAACGGGGCTGTGGAAGGGTCTGGACGGGAGCGTATGGGTGGCCGACGACAGGGGGATAGAGGTCCTTGACAGCAGCATGAACGTCGTTAAGACCTTCACCCCCTCTAACTCTCCACTCGCGGACCTTCCCGTATCCAACTCCCCGTACTTCCCTCTCCGCTATACCCTTCTGGCCAACCCGGATAAAAACAGGCTCTACATCGCAACGATGGGCGGTATCAGCATCCTGACGTCCCCGGATATCGTCTCAGGGTGGGAGAGGGCATCCATGGTATACCCAAACCCGGCCAGAAAGGGCCAGACCGTGAGGGTTAAGAACTGCCCTATAGGGGCGAGGGTTGTGCTGTACAGCGCCTCAGGTGCCATGGTGGCCGAAAATAACAGGTGTGAAATAAAGAACACCTTCCCTCCGGGGCTTTATTTCCTGGCCGTCATAGGACCCGACGGAAGAAAAGTTTATCGGGTCGTGTTCACCGATTGAAATCCACGAGGATATAACGGTTGGGATTAACGGGCTCCCCGTTAACTATAACTTCGTAATGGAGATGCTCACCTACGGACCTTCCGGTGTTTCCGACCAGACCTATAACCTGTCCCCTTCTGACCGTATCACCGGGGCGGACCAGAGCCCTTGATAGGTGGGCGTAACGGGTCTTTATGCCGTACCCATGGTTTATAACGACCTGTATACCGTAACCCCAGCCGTTCATACCGGCCTTCTCAACGATACCGTCCGCCGTGGCGACGACCGGGGTTCCCTCGGGGGCGGAGAAATCTATACCCTCGTGAAACTTAAGACCTCCGGTTATGGGGTCCTTCCTTATACCGAAACCGGATACCTTTATCCCCCTGACAGGGGGTATACTGGGTAGGTGCCTGAGACGATCTCTATCTGAGAAAGCCTTACTCTCCACGACCCGAAGCAGCCTTTCCTCAAACTCGGCGTAGGCCTCCAGTTTATCCAGATCGGCGTCTTTCAGGCTACCACCTATTCCCACCTCGCTCAGACTGGAAGCGTATATCGGGAGGCCGAGGTAACCGGCGAGGACCTTCTGCTTCTCGTAGAGGGTATCAAGGCGGGCCGTCAGTTTCCTGAGTTTACTCCTGAGATGGGTATTCTCCGCTTTCAGGACCTCAATCCTCTCCTTGAGTACGTAGTTGTCGTAAACTTTCTTAATGCCGTAAACCGCCCCTCCCAGAAGGGAGAGTACCAGAAGGCCAAGTAACAGCAGACCACCTATCACCCAGCGGTTCGGGTCAACGCGAACTATCAGATAGGACTTACCAAAACGTTTAAAAATCACCTTTCCGCCTCTCATGAAGAAGGTATTCTAAAGGTGAAGCCGCATGGTATGTAAATTTACTTAAAAAGTTTTTGAAAACTTCATGGATATTTGCCAGAAGAGGTGATCGTTCTCGTACCTCCTCATGGCCGTAACCTCTCCACCCGGGAATCTGGACATCACGCCCACGGCCCGACCGTCCGGTTTTACGTCGTAGCTGAGGCCTACGTCCACATCCCCCACCGATGCTATCGGAACCCACCCGTGGGAGTAAAGATCCATGCCCTTAACGAGCCTGTAATATATAGCACTGTCGGCGACGTACCTGCCCCTGTCCCACAGACGTATCCGCAGAAAGAACTCGCTCCTTCCCCTGTAGGAAACGGCGTTATCAAAGTACCTGTAGAGAGAGTTCTCAGCACTCCTGAAACGGTATAGGGTATATATGGCCGATACCTCCCAGTCAAATCTGAAATTGCCCATCGTACGGAAGACACCCAGAACGTACCTCAGGAGGGTCCGGGTATTGGATGACCTGCTCCTGTGCAGGAAGACGTGATCCTCCATCCTCCTCCTGAGATATACGCCGGTGTTCTCTGTCTCCACGTTCCCTTCTATCAGTATGTTCCTGTAGACCTGTGACCTGTCTTTGAGGACACCCGAGTACGTGTTCAGCGTACGGTTTACGGACATCACTATCTTGAATATCTCCATGAACACTGGAACGTACTCAAACTTACTCCTCTCCTCCACCCCTACGGGAATTTCCCCCTCCGCCGTCAAACCGACGTAGTTGTACCGGTTCAGTCGCCCCTCAGCTCTGAAACGGTGAACCACGAATGCTGTGGAGAAGTTCAGGGACACGTCCCCGACCGCCCGGTAAAGGGTGTAGCTCTTCATGGGTGTAAGGGGATACTCCCTTCCGGAATATCCCACCGTAAGGTTGTAATTCACGGGAAGAAGGTGCTCAAACTTACCCCTGACGTAGGGGGAGAAGTCGTAGGTGATCAGATCCTCCGAGTAGGTGGGTAACCTGTAATGTGCCCTACCGTAGAGGGAGGTGAGGCCAACCGTATGACCGGCGAGGTCAAGAGAGGGAGAAAACCGGATCGTCCCGTAGCGGAGCAGCGGCCTTAACTCACCGTTGAATTTGAGTAGTTTCCCCCTGTACTCAAGAAGTATCCCGGAGTTGTTTATAACGCGTTCGCCGACTATCATACGGGCATCACCGCCGAAGGTGAGGTTGCCGACGGAGTACCTGATACCTGTGGAGTACTCCCCTGCGGATGACGACCTGATGTTATCCCCGTACAGTTCCCAGCGCTTCCACGTGTAGGAGTAGGAGAGCTTCTGCGTCCGCTTCCCTATGGACGAGGAGGTGTAATCCTGAACCATGACGTAAAAGTTACGTCCCTGAAACAGTACGTCCGTCCAGCCGTAGTTGTCGTAAAAGTAGTGTGAGACCTCCAGAACGCCTATCAGAGATCTATTCTACGGAAGAACTACCCGTTTAGAATCGCAGGTATGAAGGTAGCCATACTCGTTGAGAACCTGTTTGACGAGCGGGAGTTCGTTTACCCCTACTACAGGCTCCAGGAGGAGGGGTACGACGTCGTCGTCCTCGCCCCCCGCTCTGGCACCTACAAAGGTAAGTCCGGTCTGGAGGTGAAGGCCGATGTGGCAATAGGGGACGTCTCCCCCGACGACTTCATGGGGCTGGTCATACCCGGCGGGTACGCTCCGGACCGCCTGAGGAGGTATCCCGAAGTTCTGGAGTTCGTCCGCCGGATCAACGAAGCCGGAAAACCCATAGCCGCCATATGCCACGCGGGGTGGGTCCTGATAAGCGCCGGAATCCTGAAGGGCAGAAGGGTCACGGGTTTCTTCGCCATAAAGGACGACCTCGTTAACGCAGGGGCCATATACGAGGATGCCCCCGTTGTAGTAGACGGAAACCTGATAACCAGCCGGCATCCGGGAGATCTGAAGGTGTGGATGAAGGAGTACATAAAACACCTGCCCGCACGGTGAATCCGAATTTATGCTAAGGCGATCGGATCTGAAGCGTCTCTTCTACGCTTATATCTTCCTCCTGTGCATCCTGAAGTGCTACCTTACGTTCGTGGCCTTCACTACCGACTACCCGCTCTTCACGTCTGATGCGAGGGAGTACCTCAGGATAGCGGACAACCTTCTGAAATACGGGGTATTCTCATCGGATACCCACCCGCCCTTCAGACACGACGTCATTCGCGTACCCGTCTATCCCTTGCTTCTCCTCCTCCTCGGCCCCAGACCCATCCTCCTCCTTCAACATGTACTCCTTGCCATGTCCTCTTTTCTGCTTTTCCGCAGGGGTTACAGGAAAGAGGGACTCCTGCTCTTCTTCTCACCCACCATGGCCGTCTTCACGAACCAGAATCTTACAGAGGGTATATACGCTCCACTCCTGATATTCCTTCTGCTCTACAGGGGAGCTCTCTGGGGTCTCCTCTGGGGTCTCATGGCCCTGTTAAGGCAGGCCACGCTCGTTCTGTTCCCCCCTTTACTCGTGGTCGTTTTCTGGAGACGGTGGAAGAAGATCGTAATCCACCTTCTGCTCTTCCTCGTACCCGTCCTTTTCTGGGCAACGGTGAACTACATGTACGGCAAGGTTTTTACCCTATCGGCGGGTTTCCATACCTCCCTTCTGGTGTACCTTGTGGGGAAGTTCTCCGATATATCCGATGTCCTATCTCACGAGAACTTCACCTATCTCGGTGAATGGATAAAAGTGATAAGCGGGAAGGTAATTTCGGAAATCGTGAAACATCCCCTTCACACCGTGTTCTGGTGGCTCGTGGGAAGTCTCTTTACGGTAGTGAAGGCGGTGGCGAGGGCGTACCTGCAACCCTTCGGGAGTACATGGCCTCTCGTCTATCTGACGTTTTACCCTTACCTTGCATACCTGTACTGGAGGGCTCTGAAGGATAGGCGTCTTACGTTCCTCTGGATCTTTTACGTCCTTGCCGTAGGACCTATAGGAGATCCCCGCCTGAGGTTACCCCTTGAGGTTCTCACCCTCGGATGGTCGTTATTAAAAATTTCATACAGGTAAGTAAGATACGACCGTAGAATTTTCGTGCCATGACAGAGAAATATCCGTTTTCCAAAGGACTTGCAGGTGTTCCGGCGGCTGAAACCGTTTTGAGTTTTATCAACGGACAGGAGGGGAAACTCTACTACCTCGGTATTCCCATAGAGGAGTGGGCGGAGTACTCCACCTTTGAGGAGGTGGCCCTCGCCCTTCTTCTGCGCCGTCTTCCGAAGAAAGAGGAGTTGAAGATGTTCAACGCAGCCCTCAGGTCCGCCCGTGAACTTCCTCCGGAGGTGGTTGACTTCATCATAGATCTCCCTCCCGATACCCACCCTATGGCGGCTCTCCGTACCGTGGTATCTCTCCTTGAAGCTTACGATTACGATGCAAAGCTGGAAGATCTTGAAGCCAAGTTCCGAATCTCCGTACGCCTGATAGCCAAGTTCCCGACCATAGTGGCCTACTTTGACAGGGCACGTAAAGGTCTGGAGCTCATTCCGCCCGATCCCACCCTCGGACACGCCGCCAACTTCCTGTACATGCTCAAGGGTGAGCGTCCAACGGACTACGAGGCGAGGGTGATGGACGTCGCCCTGATCCTGCACGCCGATCACGGCATGAACGCTTCCACCTTCACCACAATGGTGATCGCCTCCACGCTCTCCGATATGTATTCCGCCATTACAGGTGGTGTGGCCGCCCTGAAGGGGCCCCTCCACGGTGGTGCCAACGAGCGTGTCCTTAAGATGCTTCAGGAGATCGGATCTCCGGAGAACGCCGAGAAGTACATCCTTGACAAGCTCGCCAGGAAGGAGAGGATCATGGGCTTCGGCCACAGGGTCTATAAGGCTTACGACCCCCGTGCCCGTATCCTCAAGAAGTTCGCCGAGGAGCTGACCAAGCGGAGCGAGTTCTACCAGACCGCCGTCAAGGTTGAGGAGATCATGATCCGGGAGAAGGGTCAGAAGGGCATCTTCCCGAACGTGGACTTCTACTCCGGCCTCGTTTACAACGCCCTCGGCATAGATACCGACCTCTTTACCCCCATCTTCGCCATAGCCCGCGTTGCCGGGTGGACGGCCCACGTCCTTGAGTACCTTGAGGACAACCGTATCTTCAGGCCTCGCGCCATATACAAGGGCGAGATAGACAAGAAGTACATCCCCATAGACGAGAGATAAGGGGAAACCCTTAACGTATGGAGGGGGCATCCGCCCCCTCCTTTTTATTCTTCACCCCGCAGTTCCTTAAAGACGCCCACACATCCGAGGTCCCTCTTTTCCATCTCCAGTCCAAAGGGGGTCAGATTCTGTCTGCCTGTTCCTTTACCGCCTATATCGTGGCACTCCGAACACCTGTTTTCCCTGAACCACCTCCGGGCCTCAAGGGAAGCGCTGTGCGACTTTATCCTGGTGAGCAGGGAGATGCAGCCGTACCCCTTCAGGGCTGCCTCTTTCCCGTAATCCGTGTACTCCTTCAGCCCCGGATAGACGTGACAGTTCTTACATCCGTACTTCCGAAAGACCTCAAGGGCGGAAATGGGATGTTCGGAGATATTCGCCTGTTTTTCCCTACCTTTCCCGATTGAGGTACAGGAAAGAGTTAAAACGACGGAAATAATGAGAATGGCACGCATCATAACGCAATTTTAAAGCGGTACGGCTCGGGAATTCCACAGGGATAAGAATAGAAGCGACCGTATAATAGCCTCCTTATGTTAGGTCTGGCACTTTTGGTTATAGGCTACGGTCCTTCCGACTTCACCCTGCAAGGGGGGAGGAGGACCATAAACGCACTCGGCCCCAACTACTACAACGGGGCCTATCAGGGCGACTTCGGTTTCGTCCTGAACTTCTTCAGTATTAACGGATTCATAAATTCCAACGTTACGTACGAGGACGTCTCCGCCGGTACAGAGCAGTATCAGGACGGTTTCTATTCCCTGAGGGATAGGTTCGGTCTTGGGATAGGGTTCAAGTACCTTGAGCTGGCCGTAGGTGGATCCTACTTCTTTGAGGCGTGGGATAAGGTAGCGTACTCCGGCAGGAAGTACGCCGACAACGTCCACTCCCACGGCCCCGGAGACGCCTACGCCGGCGGTAAGATCATGCTTCCCTTCCACGGTGAGAAGATGTCCGTGAGTGTGGGCGGATCCTTCATCTACACCTTCCCCAGGATATTTGATATCCAGATAGCCCATGAGAGAGATCTCACGAAGGACAACTACGTATCCGATTCCCGTGGCTGGTACCAGAAGGGCGGAGTGTTCCGCACCTTCACCTACGGTGGCCCCAGCTGGGACGCCCGTTTCCTCTTTACCTTCCTTCCCAACAACAAGTACATAGAGTTCAACGTGAACGTAGGGTACTCCCCCCGCAACCCCGACGACAACGAGGACGACGTTACTATCATAGGGTCCTCCCTGCTCTTTCACCTTCAGTCCTTCCATCCCTTCTTTGAGATCGTGCTTGAGGACTGGAAGAACGGACACGATACCTATGGGGACGCCCCTCTGTACCTCACGGGAGGCTTTAACATAGAAACCGGTACGGGTGTAATGTGGTCCTTCGGTATAGAGAAGCTCCTGTGGTACGACGGCTCCACCATAAGGTCGGAGAGGCAGGGAGCTCCCAAACTTGATGAGTACGTCAAGTACGACCCCGACGCACCCTCGGATCATAACGTGAACATCCTCACCAGACCCAAGTGGTGGTTCATAACGTGGAACCCTCAGGTCGGTGCATGGCTCGCCCTAAGCTACACCTTCGTGCCTCCCTACGAGAAGAAACCCGAGAAGAAGAAGCCCGAAGTCAAGCCCACGTACATAGCAGGTGTGGTTATGGACGCCCGTACCCAGAAGATGGTGGGCGGAGCGAAGGTCATACTGAAGGAGAAGGACATATCCGTAATAACGGGTGACGACGGAGCCTACAAGTTTGAGAACCTTGAGCCCGGTTCCTACACCGTGATGGTTCAGGCTCAGGGGTATGCTCCCCAGAGCGCTGTGGTGAACCTTGAGCCGGGTAAACCCGCCATAAAGAACTTTGAACTCAAACCTGCTCAGACCTATGCCATCATAGGTGTGGTCTACGATAAGGAGAGCAACACCCCCATAGGCGGTGCCAAGGTTATAATCAAGGAGACGGGGGACTCCGTAATCACTCAGGACGACGGTGCCTACAGGTTCTCCAACGTCCTGCCCGGCACCTATACCCTGATATTCACGGCCCCCGGATACAAGGGCTACACGGCCGTGGTTGCTGTTGAGGGCGGAACGGTCACCAAAGACGCCTATCTGGCAAAGGCCGAGCAGCCGAAGAAGGTCCAGAAGGTGGAGAAGCCCAGGATAGGGGCCATAACCGGAGTTGTCACCGACGCCAAGAGCGGCGCACCTCTCTCCGGTGTTCAGATAATACTCAAGGAAAAGAACCTTACCCATACGACGGATCAGACGGGTGCCTTCCGGTTTGACAGCCTGCCCGAGGGTACCTACACCGTATCCTTCAACAGGGCCGGTTACGTCCCCCGTACGGAGATCGTAAACGTCAAGGCCGGTTCCCCCACGGTGTTCAACGTGTCCCTCGCTCCCGTTGAGAAGAACGTGGGTACGCTCTTAGGCAAGGTCATAGACAAGGAGACCGGCAATCCCATAGCCGGTGCCGTTGTTTCGGTTGAGGGCGTGGGTTCCGCCCAGACGGATCAGAGCGGTCTGTACCGCCTTGAGAACGTACCCGTAGGTGCGAAGACCGTTAAGGTGGCCGCCCCCGGATATAAGGAGGTCGCCGAGGTCATGAAGATCGCCAGGGGCGACAACGTCAAGAACTTCGCCCTTGAGCCGATGGTAGTTAAGGGATCCATCGTCATAAGCGTCGTTGACAAGGACAGCAAGAAACCCATAGCAAACGCCACCATCACTTTCCTCACGGGCAACTTCGGCCCCTACACCACGGACGCCAACGGTGTGGTCACGGTTAAGGATATACCCGCCGGAACCTACACGATAAAGGTAACGGCCGGCAAGTACGCTCCCCAGCAGAAGACCGTGGTCGTTGAAAAGAACCGCACCAAAGAGGTCACCTTTGAGCTCGTGAAGAAGGGTACGGAGATCACCTTCCGTAACATCTACTTTGACGTGAACAAGGCCACCCTGAGGCCAGACGCCGAACCCGCCCTCAAACAGATCTGCCAGTTCCTCAAGGAGAACCCCACGGTGATAGTGGAGATTCAGGGTCATACCGACGAGCGCGGTTCCGCTTCCTACAACCTCAGACTCTCTCAGGCCCGGGCCGAGTCCGTACGCCAGTGGCTCATAAACAACGGTTGCGCCACGCCCGACCGCCTCGTTGCCAAGGGGTACGGTGAGAGTATGCCCGTTATAAAGAACGCCAAGACCGAAGCCGAACATCAGCTCAACCGACGCGTCGTGATAAAGGTTCTGGGCGAGAAGAAGTAGAGGAGAAAAAACCTTCCTATCGGGCGGGGACTGAGGTCCCCGCCCTTTTCGTTTAAACACCACCGTAAAATACCAGTTCTATGATCTGGATGATTCTGGTACAGGGTGGCGATGCTGACTTCGGCATCGTTGAGGAAGTCAAGGGTAAAAGAGCAAAGTTCTACGCTCTGGAGGGAATAATGGGGCTATGGTGGGGAAAGGACAGGCAGTACTACAGGGGGGATCTGGCGTTCCAGATGCAGTACGATGAGGGTTTCTACGGCAGGTTCTCTCTGGTTTCCTTCAACGAGTACGCTCTGCCGCCTTCTGTGGGTGTTAAGGAACTCTACGTTGAGAAAGCCTTTGATAACGGGTTAGACGTTAAGTTCGGTCTGGGACCCATATACTGGGAGAACGGTGTTTTGTTCGGAGATTACGTAGGGGGAAACCCCTTCTTTGAGGTGTTCTTCGGTAAGGAGATATGGATAGACCTCCTCCTGTACAGGGTAAACTCCAGCCTCGGAGCAGGCCTCAGGAGCGCATTTGACCTCGGCAACTTCGGACTCACGGTGTACGGTGTCTACGATACTACCCGGGCGGGATACGTTGGTCTATCCGTAGGTCTGGATCTGCCTTTCTGGACGTTATCGCTTGAGGCCACAGGTGAAAAGGACTCCTCCGGATACGAAGGGGCGTACCTGCTCTACACCTTCGTCCGGCCGGGAAGGTGGTTCGTCGGTTTAATGTCCTATTCCTTCACGTCCGGGTTTGACAGGATAACTGCTCAGGGTCTGGATCTGGATCCGGATAGGTCCCCCTTCTTCGGTGTCTCCACACCCCTGACCTATAACATGCCCGGAATACCCTGGAGCAACCCACAGAACACGTCCGCCGAGGTCCTGAGGTTCGGTTTCACCCACGTCCTGAACGAAGACTGGAAGATGACTCCCATATTTGATCTGGGAGCATACCAGTCCGTGGCCATGGACCTGAAAAACAACAACTCTCTCCTCGCCGACGTTCACCTCAGGTTCGACTGGACGGACACGTATTACGTGGGTCTTTCGGCCGGAGCAGTCGTACAGGACACCACTTTTTCCTGGGGTGTTGCAGCCTACACGGTGAAGAACTTCAGCTTCTGATGACCTTCGGAGAGATACGGGAGTTTGACTTCTACCCGTTTTACGTGCGCCTTCGGGGGATAAAGATGCCCGTTCCCCTTTCGGGCGTGGACACCCTCATCATGTCGGGGAGGATAGATGCGACCCCGTACCCCTCTACCATGGCCCGTGCCATACCCGGAGGGTACGTCCGTCTGCCCTACGGCCTGGCCCTTGGTCCGGAGGCTCTTGATCTGATGTTGGTCTCCTCCGTTCAACCGTCGTCTATCTCCTCCCTCGGGATAATAAAGGGTTACGAGTTCATCCTCCACCTCCTTGAAGACGTCCTGAGGGAAAAGTTCGGTGTAAACGTCAAGAGCCTTCGTATCTCCGTATTCTCCGACCTCGTCCCCGGCGTTGACGCATACCTTCTGTACGGTGATATCGCCTTAAGGATAGATGGTGACTCCTTCAGGTACACCTACAACATGGCAAGAGCCTACTACGAGGTGATGGGAAAGCCCGTGGATATAGCCTTCTGGATAGCACGGGAGGACAGGGCCGGAGACGTTGAGAGTCAGGTGGGAAACTCCCTCGCCTACTGGATGTTACGCAGGGACGAGTTCCTCCTGCGTTACGCGAACGGGAGGAAGATACCCTTTGAAACCCTATATTCCCATGCCGAAGCCCTGCTGTTCAGGGTCTACGATTAAACTACCGTAGAATCCGCACTTATGCCCAGAGTACTGGTAGCAGGTAACGCGGGGTTCATCGGCACCCACCTTACGGGGTATTTGCTTGATCTGGGATGGGATGTGGTGGGGGTTGACAATTTCTCTACCGGGAAACCAGAAAACGTGGAAAGGTACAGAAAACGTCCTAACTTTACCTTTTACGAAATGGACATAACTCAAGAAGTACCTGAGGGGGGTTACGATTACATCGTCAACCTCGCATCTCCGGCCAGTCCCAAGAAGTACCTGTCCCTCCCTGTAGATACGATGCTGGTCAACTCCATAGGTGTGAAGAACCTTCTTGATCTCGCAAAGGATACCGGAGCCACCTTCCTCCTCGCTTCCACGTCCGAAGTCTACGGCGATCCCCTTGTACATCCCCAGCCGGAGGACTACTGGGGGAACGTCAATCCCGTAGGTCCGAGAAGCGTTTACGATGAGGGGAAGAGGTTCGCCGAGGCCATAACCATGGCCTACTACCGGTACGACAGGGTCCCCGTAAGGATAGCGAGGATATTCAACACCTACGGCCCCTTTATGGACGTAGCGGACGGCCGGATAATTCCCAACTTCGCATATCAGGCCCTTACGGGGCAGCCCCTGACCATATACGGGGATGGAAGCCAGACCCGTAGTTTCTGCTACGTTTCGGACATGGTGGAGGGACTTTTCAGACTGCTCACCTACGAAGGATTGGACGGCGAGGTGGTGAATCTGGGTAATCCGGACGAGAGGACTGTCCTGGACGTGGCCAGACTTGTCGTTAAGATATACGGTGTACCGGAGAACTTCACCTTTCTCCCCCTTCCTCAGGACGACCCGAAGAGGAGAAAACCCGATATAACGAAGGCGAAGAGGCTCCTGAAGTGGGAGCCGAAGGTTCCCTTTGAAGAGGGTCTACGCAGGACACTTGAGTGGTATAAGGAGGTGATAAATGTGGGATAGCATCCCTTCCAGCATGCAGCCTTTCGTCTACGCCCTCCTTTTCGTCTTTGGCTTTCTCCTTGGAAGTATCCCGTGGGCCTACATAGTGGCGAAGGTGGTCGGGGGGATAGACATCCGCAAGGTAGGGAGCGGAAACGTGGGGGCAACGAACGTCGCCCGTACCTTGGGCCTCAAGTGGGGTACCCTCGTCTTCGTTCTGGACGCCCTGAAGGGTTTCATACCCGTGTTCATCGTAAGGCTCCTTATACCCTACAACATAGAGCTGGCTATGGTTACGGCTCTGGGTCCGATACTCGGTCACATGTTCACGCCCTTTCTCGGCTTCAAGGGTGGCAAGGGGGTAGCGACAGCGGTCGGTGCCTTCGCCGCTCTAACTCCTCTGGGTGTCCTGATCGGCTTTATCGTCTGGATAACCGTCGTACTTACAACGGGCTGGGTGTCCCTCGGTTCCCTCCTTGGATCCCTGACCGTGTTCCTGTGGGTTCTCCTCTTTGACCCCAACAGGCACTCCCTGCCTTTCGTGGTCGTATCCGGTATAGTTGTCCTCTTTATCTGGATCAGACACTACGGAAACATAAAACGTCTCCTTTCGGGCAAAGAGCCGAAGATATGGGATAAGAAGAGGAAGCAACAGGAGAGAGAATGAGGCTCCTCCTTATTCCCCTGATGCTCGTGGCCGTGGGATGCTCCGACGTCAGAGTCGTTAAGGATGCGGCCTACGACCCCGACCTCATGGGGGTACCGGCCTACCCCGGAGCGAGGGTGAAGGGAGCGATAGTGACGGAGTCGGAAGGGAACAGGGTGGTAACCTACGTACTGATAACGAGGTCCCCCTACGACTCGGTAGTTTCGTTTTACCTGAGGGAGGCCGGAGGTACGGACAGTGTGGCGGCCGGTCAGATCTACACCATAAGGAGGGGTACAGAACTCCTCATCCAGATAAAGGAGGAGGGAGATCACAGAGAAATAAACATCACGAGGGCTGATCCCACCCGGTAGGACTCTTCAGGACAGCACCATCGCCACCATACTCAGAAACATGTAAGAGGAGGCCAGTTTAAACAGGATAAAGGCTTTCCGGTCGTCGGGTTTGCGTGCGTTAAGAAGGGAAATTATGAAAAAGAACAGGAAGGCGGACGTGAGAATGGCCATTGTGAGAATACTGGCGTTCAGGAAGAGGGCAGTGATCATCATGGCCGCGTAGGATAGTACCACGAACACAGGAACGAGGTACATGGAGAACCGTACACCGTGGGTATTAGGGAGAACGGGAACACCGGCCCGGGCGTAATCTTCCCTGTACTTCACCTCAAAGGTTATGTTGTGGATGGGGACCCATAACAGTACGATAAGGGCGAGGAGGAGACCGAGGGTGTCAACCCTCCCCGTAGCGAGAACCCTGCCTCCCAGTATAGGCATGGCTCCGGCTATACCGCCCCAGAGTATGGACCAGGGGGTACGCCTTTTCGTCCACAGGGTGTAAACGACCACGTTGAAGAGGAAGCCGACCAGAGCAACTACGCCGTAGAGAGGACTGAGGGCAAAGGACCAGATCAGGCCGAGAGCCGAGGTCAGAGCAGCCACTGCGAGAACTTCCCTCCTCGGAACCCTGCCCGAAGGTATGGGCCTGTTCTTCGTCCTCTCCATGACGGAGTCTATGTCGTGATCGTACCACATGTTGAATAGCGTTGCCCCTCCTATCGTAAGGAGCATCGTACCTAAAAGGTGCAGGATCTTAATCGGATCCGGGTTCCCGGCCGTAAGGTATCCCACCAGCCCCGTGAGCACGAGCATAAGGGTCTGGTAGGGCTTTATCATCACGAGGTAGTCCCTCAAGCGTCTCATCTTATAGACCTCCAGAAGAGCAGTATGAGGGTAAGTATGGCAAGAGTGTAGTGGGTGGTTACCATGGTGGGACTGAGCATGCTGTAGGCGGATAGAGCACCAAAGATACCGGTAAGAAGCACAAGGAGAGATATAAAAACGAACCACTTTTTATTATCCGCACGGAAGATAAAGTAGAGTGATAGGCCGAATATAACGTACCCCATGAGCCTGTGAATAACCTGAAGCATAACATCTCCCGTCCAGGGCTGCCCGAGGCAAAGAAAGATATCCTGACCACACGCAAATCCAGCCTGAGCCTTACGTACGGTAGTGCCGAGGAGGATCTGAAGGAATACAAGAGCGAAGAGGATGGTACTCAAACGCCCGTCGCGATCCCCCGCCCAGACGAGTCTATCCGGGGGGTTATCCGCCCATTTCAACATGAGGGTGGCGGTAAGTATGGTGAGAAGGGCAAACAGGGCGTGAGATATTGAAACCCAGAAGGGCATCTTCAGAATTACCGTAAGGCCCCCTATGAGGATCTGGGCGACGAGGAATATAGCCAGCCATATACCCGCCTCGATCAAAAAGGTTCCCCTATAACGCCTGACAGCGAGAACGGTCGCCCCGGCGACGAATACGGAGGTTAAAGCCGCAAGCACCCTGTGGATATACTCAAGCATCGCGAAGTTCTGTTCTGGAGGTAAAAGGCTACCGTAACAAAGAGGCCAGTCCGGACATCCAAGGCAGGCCCCGAGAGCAGCGGTAGCGCTCCCGAAGACCATAAGGACAACCATACTTATTAGCGTACCCCAGAGTAAAAGTTTCCTCATGGTAAGTCGGCAATTCTAAACCGGAGATATTATCCGGGTAAAGAATTTTTTACCGGATGGAAGAAGTGGAAATCATTTTTGATCTGCAAAGCCGAAACATAGATTTTGAGGACAGATAAGTGCGCAACTCCGTATAGGATTTGGAGGTAGGTACCCGTCCTTATAATCCCCGTCTTGAGAGTGGTTGTTGTAGTTCCCACGTACAACGAGGCCGACAACATAGCCGATCTCATACGGGAGTTGAGATCCCTTCCCGTATCACCCGACGTTCTTGTGGTGGACGACAATTCCCCGGACGGTACATGGAAGATAGTTGAGGAGATAAGACAGAAGGACCCGACCGTTCACCTCCTGAAACGCCCCGGTAAGATGGGGCTCGGATCGGCCTACGTGGAAGGGTTTAAATGGACGCTTGATAGAGGTTACGACGTGATAGTACAGATGGACGCAGACTTTTCCCACAATCCGAGGGACGTTCAGAAGTTGGTTGAGGCTCTCAAAGACTGTGACGTGGTCATAGGTTCGCGGTACTGTAACGGTGTGAGCGTTGTTAACTGGCCTATCAGCCGCCTTCTCCTCTCCTACCTTGCAAACCAGTACGCTCGCCTCCTGACCGGTGTGAAGATAAACGATCTGACCGGAGGTTTCAAGGCGTTTAAACGGGAGGCTCTACAGGCCCTTGATCTGAACAGGATCAAGTCCGATGGGTACGCCTTTCAGATAGAGGTGAACTTCTACCTCTGGATGAAGAGGTTCAAGATGTGCGAGATACCCATAATATTCGTTGAGAGGAGGGCCGGAAAGTCCAAACTCAACCGCTCCATAATATGGGAGGCCTTCTGGCTGGTTATCAGGCTCTTCCTGAAGAGGATAACCGGGAGAGTATGAGGTTCTATCGACTGATGCGTGTGGGGTACGGTGTACTGGAGGAGGCCCTTCTCACCCTCCGCAGGGAGTTTCCCGGATGCAGGTTCCTGATCTTTACAGGGGACGAGTACTCCCAGAGATATGGCCTCAGGGTTGCCGAGGTCGTGCGGGGCGATGCGATAATAGGGGACAGAGAACCGGAGGAAAGGGGGTACGGGTTGGTCATAGGTGTAGGTGGGGGGAGTGTTATAGACAGGGCAAAGCTCTGGGCCTACGAGAGGGGACTGCCGTTTATATCCGTACCTACCCTGCCCTCAAGCGACGGCATCGCATCTCCGGTGAGTGTTCTGAACGGGAAGAGTCGTTTCCTTACCCTTCCGTACGGTATAATAGTGGATCTGGAGATAATGGAGTCTGCCCCCCGATGGAGCATTCTGGCTGGCACGGGAGATCTACTCTCCAACCTATCCGCCTCCGTGGACTGGGACCGTTTTAAAGATAGATCCACCGAGCCTTACTCTCACGAGGCTTCCGTTATGGCAAGATCCGGTGCCCTATCCCTCCTCAACTCCTCCCCGGGCGACAACCTTGATCTACTGATATGGGGACTTATCCTGAGCGGTCTGGCTATGAACGTGGCAGGCTCTTCCCGTCCTGCGAGCGGACCAGAGCATAAGGTGAGTCATGCCCTTGACTTCATAGGGTACGGAGAGAAGCACGGCATACAGGTGGGGATATTTACCCCCCTGTTCCTCAAACTTAACGGATATACGGGTTGGGAAAGGGTCAGGGAGTTCCTTACGGGGGTGGGCTTGCCGGATCACGTTACCCTTACGGAGGAGGAGGCCGTTAAGGTATTCAGCAGGGCTTCGGAGACCAGACCCCACAGGTACACGGTAATAGAAAGTCTCGGATGGGAGAGGGTACTTGATGAGGCCGTTAATCTGGGCTTCGTACGTATAGTTTAAACCGACCTTAAGAGGATCAGGAGGTCGTTGGTATCGGTACGAAGATAAGGCTCGTCCTATCCGTATCCCATCCAGCCGGAACCCTGTACGTTACGTACCCGGACGGTTTTCCCTTCGATATCATCGTCTCTGTGGTATACTATCTCGATAGCACCTTCCTCGCCTTCTGTTCCGAGCACTATATGACATCCTTCATGTACGTATACGAGGGTAACAAAACGGTAATGTGAATACCGTACAGCGACGTCCCCATTCGCTACGTCGGGTACCCGAACCGTCCCCGTAAGGTAGTAATAGACTACAGGGATACGGTCTTCATATACGACGACTCCTCTGGCAACATTCTGATCTCCAACGGTCACGTTAAGCTTGCTCCTTACAGCGGTGGGGTATACGCACCCCTTCCACCCGATTCGTATACGGATACCCTCCCCATTCCCGAAGGTGGTACGGCAGTGGTATGTTTCAGGTGTACGCAGTGAGGGATTACTCCTTATCCCGATTACGGAGATTTAAAAGAGCCAAAACGGCTTCCGCGGCCTCTTCACCTTTATTCCCGAACTTTCCACCCGCCCTGTTCAATCCCTGCTCCAGACTGTCAACTGTAAGTACTCCCAGACCTACAGGTACATTCCTATCAACTGCTACCTTAAGCAGGGAGGAGATAACCGCAGAGGAGAGGTGATCCGCGTGGGAAGTTTCACCCTTCACTATACACCCTAAGACGACAAAACCTTCGTATTCCCCCTTTGCAGAAAGTATGGATACAGCCTGAGGTAATTCAAAAGAGCCGGGGACCCATACCACTTCGTACGAGCCCCCGGCTTCATCTATTTTCCTTATCGCACCTTCAACGAGCCTCTCCGTAATGACGGAGTTGAAGCGGCTCGCTACGATGCATATCTTACTTCTGTTTTCCTTCACCTTCCCCCTTGTCGCTCCCTTCGGGCAGGAGTACGTACACCTCTACCCTGCGGTCCTTGGCCAGACCCTTACCCGTGGGCTCAAAGATGGTGTAGTTGGCCACCTCCTCAAATCGGCTCTCGTCCAGATCAAACTGCCTGAGGAGGTACTCCTTCACGGCGAGTGCCCTCTTCTTGGAAAGGAGTTCGTTGTAGAAGGCGCCTCCCCTGCGGTCGGCGTGTCCCCTTATAACGACCTTGGCGTAAGGCTCCTTCATAAGGATCTCACCGACCTTGTTGAGCTCCTTCTGGTACCTGGGCTTTATTATGGTCTTGTCGGTATCAAAGTAAACCACGGCGACCAGTTTGGGCTTACGGGAAAGCTTCTTGTAGAGTTTGACCTTTAGGACGGCGTCGGTCATGAGGTTCACACCCACGTCTATGGGCTGATAGTTCTCCTCGTCCTTGGAGATGGTAAGCAGGTAATTGGAGGCGGGGAGGCTATCGTTCCTGTAGGTGCCGCTCTGGTCGGTCGTTCCTTCGGTAGTAACTTTACCCACGATCTTCACCTTGGCGCCCTGTATGGGCTCACCGGAGAGGGAGTCAACCACGATAACCATGAGGGTACGGGGACCCTTTTCCTCCACAGCCTGTACTACGGCAGGTCCACCGGGCCCCATCATCGTAGGACCGGCAGGTCCATAGATCCTCTCGGCTATACGTGCCGGGGAAACGTGGGCTCCAGCGAAGAGCTCCCAGTTCCACTCCCACTTTTCGGGCTTGTCGGGGGAGAGATAGTACCTGTTGACGTAGTAATTCATGGATATGTTGGTACCAGCGGAGAGAACGAGACCACCGTTGAAGAACCTGTACCGGATCATAGGAGTGGCAAAGAGGAAGTCCGTGTTGAAACTTATGGGCCCGTAGTACTTGAGCTCAAAGCCACTTTCAAGGTCGTAGTAACTGGTGAATATGCCGAGACCGAGAAAGAGCGGGTTCTCGGCAAGGCCACCCTCTTTGGTGTCAACGTTGTACCCGAAACCGAGACCGAGGTTTGCCAGAATGCGGGTGGACCACTGCTCGCTTATGAAATCGTATCCACCGGCTACACCGAGGCGACCTCCGAACAGACCCTCACGGACCTTGAAGTTGGTGGTATAGGAACCGACCTGTATCTCCCCAGCCTGCTTCTCTCCGGTAGGTACAAGGATACTTACGAGGGCAGATACGCCCCAGTTACGGCGGTTGAGAAACTGGTACTTGGCACCCAATTCAAAGTCTCTCATACCACCGAACCACCTGTCGGGCTGAGTGGTATCATCAAGCTGCCCTTTATTAAGCCAGTTTATACCCTTAAGGGTGGCGTATATTTCAAGGTTTCGCACGGGGACGGTGTTGATGGAACCCCATCCGAGTAGAAAGTTCTGTATACCGTAAGGGCTGCTCCATATTTTTTCCGCATATATGGTGGTTTCCAGATAGTTGAGGTAACCACCACTCACCAGCTTTTCCTGCGAGGCTCTCCAATCAAAAACATCAAAATACCCGCTCGCACCTGTATTGGAGAGGTAGCCTATCAGCATTAACATGGTCATAAGTGCCCCGCGAGGGACTCGAACCCCCGACCCGCGGATTAAGAATCCGCTGCTCTACCGACTGAGCTAGCGGGGCATCAGGTGGATATTATAGAGCGGAAAAGGTATCTATGAGTATGCGGTTGAAAGCGTTTACCATATCCTTTACATCCGGCACCTCTTCCCTTCCCTTCAAAGCATCCTTTTTCCATCTTTCCAGATCCCCCATAACCTTACGTATACCCTCCGAGACTGCACCCGGATCCACGGGAACCACAACCACCCCCGGAAGGGTCCATACCTCGCTCCCGTCAACCTCCGTGGCGACAACGGGCGTTCCACACGAGAGGGATTCCATAACCGGAAATCCGAGGCCCTCACTCCGGGATGTGAGGACGAAGAGGTCCGCCGAAGAGTACAACCTCCTCAACTCCGCATCATTTTTTGGATAGAACCGGCGAAAGGGAACGGGCAGGTCGTTTAGAATATCTTTAGGCCCACCGACGAGCCATACCTCAACTTCACAGCACCCAGAAACATTAACTATGGCCTCCCTGAAGATATCCACCCCCTTCCGGCGCTCCTTCCGGGGCATGTACATTATTACCGTACGTTCACTTACCCTCAGGGCAGGGTCCGGGTCGGGATAGAACACACCCTTGTCCACACCGGCGGGGATAACGTGGGGGGTGTCTATCGCCCTGGCCAGGGCCGGATTGTACGTGACCTTCGTTATGGGAAAAGAGTACGTGAGTCGTGCGAGGAGTTTGAAAAGGGGATTTGAGTGGAAACGGTATTCAAGATCCTGAACGAAGTAAATTGCCCTGCGGGTGAAGGGGAACAGGTACGCGGTTGGCCAGAAGTTCAGGACGGAGAGGTCGTAGGACTTAAGTAGAGTCGTATACCTGAGGAGGGCGTACAGCCTGTTCCTACCAGGTACGGTCAACCTCCTGACCTCAGGCCGTATAAAGAAGGGGGTACTACCCCTACCCTCGGGGTAAATCAACGTAACCTCGTGCCCGTGATCCACTAAACCGTTCGCTATTTCAACTAACTTACGGACACCCCCGAAACTCCCGAGGGATAGCAGGGGAAAGGCTATCCTCAACTTTACGTTCCGCTTCCGCCCTCCAACACCTTCACCTCCGGTATCTTACCATCAAAGTTTATCCACTTTCCCCCGCCGGTTATCTTCCACCGCCAGGAGACCTCGTATACCTTCTTGCTGGGTACGTGGACGGCCCGGGCGAAGTATATCACGAATACCGTATCCCCCTTCCGCTCCACCCTCCATCCGGAGGTATCCGGACGGGCCAGCTCGGGCATGTAGGCCACGTTTCCGCTGGCGGCCGCTTTTATTACCTTGCTCATAAACTGGGGATCCCTCGCTCTCTTACCCTCGTATTGGGCGACTATTACCGCAACCCCTTTTCCTCCGGCCACTATCTCCTTCTGGGCTTCGGTGAGGTTGGCCTGCACCTTCTTTATGACAGCCTCATCCGAAAGGCTTCCGCCACCGCACCCGGCGATCAAACTACCTAAGAGCAACGCGGATATTACCTTACGCATAGGATAGGATTTTACTGTCGCAAGTCAGTACTTTTCATCAAAGCGGTCGGCACATGCTCCGTTTATTCTCAGACGGAACTTCTTTGATAGAGACAGGTTTATGGCCGATTTCCCCCTGGTGCTGCTCCTGATAAACCGTAGATAATGGGGACGGAGGAAAGCCTTCCAGTTAACCTTTTTCACCTTCACCACAACGCTATCAACCGTGTCCTGTTTCACCTCTATGTACGGTGTGGCTATCTCTTTTATCTCGGCAAATAGACTTACCAGTGCTTCCCCCACGTCCTTCGGCCTCGGCTCCCACGCCCCTATCGCACCCTGTCTGACCATACTTATCCTATCAACGAACACTCCGACCTTCTTCTTACCTGAGGCTTTAAGTAGGTTCTGGATGTACTTTCCGGTGTTAATACGGGAATCCGAAGGTATCCATACGACCTTTACCCCGACGTCCCTAAGGTCGGATAGGGCCTGTTCCATCTGGAGAGGGTTTTCAACCACCCTTACGTGGACCTCCGAGACCTCCGGATACTCCCCGTCAAAGGCGCCGGAGAGGGAGGACCATTCGTCCCTATGGAGCATGATGCCGAGGACCCTCGCGTCATCAAACGTACAGGTCAAACGTTTGATCTGGATCGGGTAGGATATGGCTACGTACACGGACGCGAAGTTGGGAGGGGTCCTACGGAGCCTGTGGTAATTTTTAACGTAAAAGACCGGCCTGTCCTTCACGTTTTCCATGGCGAAGGATAGGGATTTGGGGCCGAGTACTACGACGAAGTCGTACCGTGATCCCGCCTTCTTCCAGAACCTTTTCCAGAACTCCTCCGGTTTCGTTCCCCGTGGTACCTTCTCCCACTCCATAACGTGGACGTACCCCTGAAACTCCCTGCGAAGTACGTTTGTTATATCACGGGAGTAGAAGGCCATGGTATCCCTCAAAACGAGGATCTGGCTCAGGAGAAAAAGCATAAGATATAATGTTACGCCCGATTTGCCTGCAGGTGCGTCCTTAAAATCGCAGGCATGAAACCGAAAGTGGTACTCGTAGGGTACGGAAGGATGGGAAAGGAGGTTCACAGCGTACTTCGGGAAAGGGGGTACCCTGTGGTTGGGATAGTGGAGAGGGGGGGCGGCCTGGAGGCCATAGACGGGGCGGACGTGGTCGTGGAGTTCGCCCTTCCGGAGGCCACTTTACCGGCCCTCAGGTACGCAGCAGAGAGGGGGAAGAGGTACGTCTTCGGGACGACCGGTCACACCCCGGAGCAGATGGAGGAGGTAAGGAAAATTTCGGAACGTACGGCCGTCCTCTATTCCCCTAATTTCTCCAGAGGAATAGCCGTTCTCAAACTCGTCCTGAGGAGGGTACTACCCCTCCTTGAGGACTGGGACAGGGAGGTGTTTGAGATACACCACAGGTGGAAGAAGGACGCTCCGAGCGGTACGGCCCTCGCCCTTGCGAGGATACTGGGGGAGGAGATAAACGTTAACAGGAGAGGACCGCGTAAGGAAGGGGAGGTGGGAGTGGCCAGCGTGAGAGGAGGGGACGTCTTCGGTGAACATACGGTCTTCTTTTTTGGAGAGGGGGAGAGGCTGGAGTTTACGCACAGGCTCACGTCAAGGAGGGCGCTGGCTCTGGGAGTCCCTCCTGCCATAGATTTCATCATGGGCAAGGATAGGGGACTTTACACGTTTGACGACGTCCTCGGGGCGTACCCGGGGGAGAGTCCGCAGTAAAATACCCTCTATGTGGATTCTGACCGTAAGGTACGAGTTTGATGCTGCCCACAGGTTACCCGACATAGAGGGGCCCTGCAGGAACCTTCACGGCCACAGGTGGGTGGTTGAAGCCAACGTCAGGTTCAGGGAACTGGGCAAAGGGGGTGTTTCGGTTGACTTTAAGAAGATAAAGGCTGACCTCCATGCCCTCGGTCTGGATCATACCTACCTGAACGAGAAGATGGATGTACCCCCGAGTGCTGAAAACGTCGCTAAGTTCTTTTACGAGAGGCTCAGGGAGATGGGGTACGACGTCGTTTCCGTCAGGGTGTGGGAGACCCCCAACTACGCCGCCACGTATACCGAGGAGTGATGGACAGGATAGGCAGGGCCTACGAACGGTACCTTCAGGCTCCGAGGGGGGAGAAGGGGAAGGTCCTATCAGAGCTGGCGAGGAAACTCAGGGTAAGCGAGTCCAAGCTGCGGAGAATATTTCGGGAGAGGTACGGTAAGAGGAGGAGGGTAAGGAAGTCCCCCACGAGTTACAGCAGGGACGATATACTGTACGCCATCCATTACTCACGGAAGAATCAGGTATCTCTCCTGTACGCCTGCAGTTATCTGGTAAATACCCGTAAGGTTGTGAGGAAATCCTACGAGGAGGTGAAGGACCCGGTGAGGGCTTTTTACCTCTCCGTGGTCCGGTTCATCCGCTCTTCCGACTCCCACGTACCGAAGGGCAGGAAGGTGAGCAAAACGGACCTGAAGAGGGCGCTACTCTCCACGGATATGGACGAGAGGGAGAAGTTCCTGATAGCGATGGCCATAGATGGCATACTGACCAACTCCTCCCCCCTTAAGGACGAGGATAGGGAGGTACTCGTATCCCTCCTGCGCAGGGGGTACCTCTCACTAAGGCGGGGGAAGTACTTTATAACTCCGAAGTTGAAGTACGGGATCTTAGGGGATGGGGTACTTGAGGGGTCCTGACCTTATAAACCCTTACGCGTGGGCGGTTACCTACCTGAGGTTCAGGAGTAAGCCGGTATACCCGGTTCTACCCTCTGTGGGTATAGGGAACCTCAGGACCGGAGGGACGGGTAAAACCCCGCTGGTTATGGAGATGGTGAAGAGGCTACCCTCTCCAGCCGTCGTCACCCTCGGATACAGGCGGAAGTACAGGGGTTGTTTCACGTCCGAGGAGCATCCCTCTCCCGACCACCTCGGGGACGAAGGGTACATGATACACCGGAAAACGGGTGTCCCGGTCGTAGCCTGTAAGGACAGACTGAAGGGGGCGGAGATTGCAAAGGCCCTCGGCGCCAGAGTGGTGGTGTACGACGACGTCTTCCAGTACTTCGGTGTTAGGCCCCACGTGAGCGTTCTGCTGCTCAGGCCCTCCGATGTCAACGCCTACGTTCTCCCCTTCGGCCCTTTAAGGGAGCCTTTCCCGGCATATCGGTTTGCGGATCTGCTCGTGTTCAACTTCAAACTGGATCCTCCATCACCTCTCCCCGATCTGGGTAAACCCACGTTCTCCATGAGGTACAGGGTGGAGGGAATGGTTAAGAACGGCGAGGTCCTTCCACTGAAAGGAAGAAAGGTCTTCGTATTCTGTGCCATAGCCGACCCCATGAGCTTTATAAAGGCCGTAAAGGAGGCAGGTGGGGAGATAGTGGGGAAGAAGATTTACCCGGATCACTGGTGGATATCCGAAAGGGACATCGTGGAGATAAGAAGGAAAGCCCGTGAAATGGAAGCCGTTCCCCTGTGTACGGAAAAGGACTTTTATCGTATGGGTTTACCCGATATTCCCTATCTGAAGGTTTCCGTAAAGGTGGACGAAGGCCTGTTCAGGGAAATAGAAAGGAGACTCGGTGTTTAATCCTTCTTCCTGCGAAAGAGAGCTGACACCTTTTCTCTGACGGTGGATAACCAGCCCGTCCGTTTCCTGCCGTACCGACCGTAGTACTTACTGTAATAGGTGGATGCCCTGCCTATCTGGTTGAATATTACGAGGTCGGGTGTCAGGTCTATCTTCTTCAGGTTGGAGCGATGTGTATAGTTATAACGTACGACCAGAACGTACCTGACGGCGAACTGGTGCAACAGTTTTATCTCTGGTGAGACGGTAACCGGAGGGAGATCAAGCACAACCCTGAAACGCTGAATGAGATCCCCGATGTTGTTGAGCATCCTCCTGAAGACCAGCAGGTGGTCTTCCTCCGTTTTACCTACAGGGAGGATGTACAGGTAGTCGTGCACTTTGTGGGGATCGTATTTCCCGTTGGCATAACCCTCCACATCGGAAAGACCAAAGAGTTCACTCAACCCTTTGGCCCGGATATCCCCGTCTATCAAGAGCACCGGGATACCCGACAGGGCAGCGGTGGCGGCGAGGTTCGCGCTTATGAAGGTCTTCCCTTCTCCCGTCTGCGTACTGGTTATGGCCACGATCTCTTTGAGCTCGTCAAACATACCTAACCTGAAAAGTAGCTTTCTGAACTCGTTGAGAGCCGGGGAGGAGGAGTCCACCTCCTTGATACGAACCATCTGGTAGGGCAGGAGATCAAAACGGGAGAAGGTGGGCATGGATATAACCCTGTCCTTCGGGAAAGGCAGCATATCCTCGTCAAGGAGGACGTCGGTTGTCAGATCCCTGAAAAAGGCCAGAGCAATGCCGATCACCAGTCCTATGAGGAAGCCGAGGAGGGCGGCAAACCTGCTCCTGCTGTATATTCCCACTTTTCTGACCGTCGGCTCCCCCAGAATGGATATGTCCGGGACGAGACTCCCGAGCTGCACGTCGGTGTCGTTCAACTTCTGGCCCAGAACTATATAGAAGTCCTCCGCATTCTCAAGGTTCCTCTGGATGGTGAGCAGAACGGACTGCTCCTTAAGTACGACCGGCAGGACCCTCTTGTAATAGGCCATCTGCTCTTTAACGTACTCCAGACTCCTGTCAACGGATTTAAGTATCAGGTTGTTAAGGGCGTGGAGTTTGCCTTCAAGTATACGGAACTGGGGATGGTGCCTGCCCTTCGTGGTCTCCACACCTCTCATCTCCAGAAGTAGAGATAGCCTCTGCCTCTGCAGGTCGTTTATTACGGCATCTCCCACATCCACGAAGACCGTATCTTCAGGGGATTTCCTGAGCAGATCCTTCAACTCCTTAAGGGCCATCTCTCTCTCTTTGAGATTTCCCATCGCGAGAAGCACCTTTTCCTCCGTGAGTTCCGGATACTTCATCTGTTTCTTAAACCTCTCAATCTCACTGGCGAAGTGTGTGATCTCCTGTTTGTAGAATTCCATAAGTCTGGCGATGGTGTTCCTCTGTCTCAGGAGTTTCCGTTTTTTCTCCTCAAGGTGCTTCTTTATTATCCAGCGAGCGGTTACTTCTGCGGCCTTTAAAGCCCACCTCTTATCAGGAGACTGCTGTTCAAGTACGAAAAATACCGTAGGGGAAAGGGCGTTTCCACCTTCCCGATCCTCAAGCAATCGGATGTTCCCTCTGGAAAGCCGTTTCCATAACCCCAGAGTGTCGTAAACGATCACCGTGAACTTACTGGAGCAGGGGCACTTGACCACGCCGGGATTTTTCTCTGTGTACACTCCGGGTTTAAGGGCGGTTATCCCGGCTATACGGCCGCGAACGACCTCGTACATGAGAGAGGTGTCTTTCAGCCCTGTATAAAACTCCGCAAACTTTATCTTCAGCTTCAGCACGTCAATGTCCACGGATTTTCTCTCCTGAGAGGTGGGAACCTGAGCCGTAAGCACGCTGACCTCTTTCTCTTTTGCCGTCTGCATCATGTAAATCTGGCCTTTAAAGATGGGTCCTTTCCTCAGGAGAAGGTTGGCTCCCACGGTCAGGAGAGTAGAGAGGAGGGTAACCAGGAGGATTAGTTTCCATTCCCTTAAAAATACCGCTTTTATCCGCCTGTAGGTGTACTGAAATCCAGTCTCGCTCATTCCAGATCCAGCCTCTGCTTTGCCCTCTTGTAGAACCTCTTAAGGTTGCGGATGATGCGTTTGAGTTTCTTTCTATCGGAAGACGGAGCCTCCTCGTAGTACTTCAGGGCAACTTCAAAGTACTTTATCGCCTCGTCAAACTTACCCAGAAAGTACTTGGTATAACCGAGGTAGTACGCGATGTATACCACGTTGTAGGGTACGTTCGGCTGATCCCTGAGTATCAGGTATAGTAGCCCTTCGTAAACGTCCTCCGCATCGTCAAACCGGCCTTCTCTTAAAAGCAATCCACCGTACACCCATCGGAAATACCGGCTCTCCGGGTACCTCTCAACGTAAGATCTCAGTATGGGTATGGCTTCTCTCGCCCGGCCTTCCCTCATGAGGACCCAGGCCAGCGTCAGGGCGGAGATAACGGAGGTGTAGTGTCCCTTTCTCCATGCAAGTTTGAGGTACTCTATGCCTTTCTTTTTTCTCTCCTCCCGGTTTTTCACAAGAAAGAAGGTGGGGATTATGCCTATGCGGTTGGGTGCCTTGGATAGGGCGTAGTTGTATATGCCCAGAGGGAAATAGGCGTCGTACAGTGTGGAGTCCTCCTCTATCGTGGCCTTCAGGGGTTTAACCCCCTCAAGGGCGTACTTCAGAGCTACCACGTAGTTCCCGGATCTGCCAGCGCGCATGGCCTTGTAGCCGTAGGACCCGGCTATAAAGAAGAGCATCCACGCCTTTTCCTTACCCTTTACTCCATCGGACAGGCGGGCCTTAGCCTTCTCCTCCGCAATTTTCATGTTCTTGAAGAATTCGTTCTCGTATCTGTTAGTGTGGTAGTCCTCCATGTAGTAATCGTAAATGGCGGCCTTAAAGAAGTAACCCACCGGTTCGTGGGGATAACGCTTTATGGCCTCGTTTATTACGGAGAGAGCGGCCCCGTACCTCTCGCGATACGTGTACTCCAGAGCAGTTAACACGAGGCTGTCCAGCTCAGGACTGAACGGTACTGCTGCTGGGATTAAGAGTATCAACGGGTGTTATTTTACCGGTGATGGACTCGTTCAGAGGTAGGTCGTAGAAGAACCCCCTGAAGAGTATCAGGTTTCCCGGTACGTCCTTGGTTACGGCTACGGCGACCTCGTACTCTCTATGGCCGATCTTCAGGAGGGCCTTATCCCCGTCCTTAAGTCCCTGTTTCTCTGCGTACTCGGAGCCCACGAACACAGTCTTTTCCTTCACGAAGGGTTTGTGTATCCTGTTTCTGAAGGCGTAGTAGGAGCCACGGTAGATGTCGTGCGTGTGCAGGAGTAGCAGCCCATCACGTTTCTCGCCTTTCACAGGGGTATACCCCTCAACGGCGAAATCGTACGATGCGAGCGGGTACCTGTAAACCCTCTTGAGTTTGGCTATGGTGGGAACGTAATCGGGGTACGGCCTCTCCTCGTACGGCATGTCGTAAGGGTGGAAGTCAAGGTTCTGATAGACGAGAACGTTCTTAACCATCTCGTCAAACACATCGCGGGCGTTCCTCCACGGGGCGGTTCCACCGAGGCGGTTTATGAGGCTCTTGAATATCCACCAGGCAGGACGGCTACCCTCGTAGGGCCACAGGGCGTCTTTGCCGTACTGCACCCTCCCCTCAAGGTTGGTACGGGTACCTTCCTCCTCGTAAGGTACGGTTATGGGCAGAACGGCCGAGGCGTACTCCGTGGAGGGGTCCCAGAAGGAGGTCATAACCACAACGAAGGGGGTGTTCTCAAGGGCCTTAACCACCAGATTCCTGTCGTAGTACTCGTAGAGAGGCTCAACCTCCCAGAGGAAAAGAACGTCTATCTCACCGTTGGCTGCTTTCTGAAGGATCTCTCCAGTGGTGGAGCCGTCGGGGAAGGGTGTGAATTCAACGTCCACGAATCCCTGCCCGTTGGGGGCCGTCCTCAGGAGGAGGAACTTCACCCGGTCGTCCACTGCCGATACGTGGGCGAGATTGGACTGAGCTTCGGCGTCCATATCGTCCGGGAAGATGAGTAGGGGGGACTTAGCATCTTTAAACGCCTTCACCACGTCTGCAAGCTCCGGATCTGGCTCGTCAACGGTGAACTGGTAGGTAAGATAAGTTTCGCTTCCCGCAGGCACCTTCACCCACTCGGCCCATCCATCCCGTACGTACCTCTCCCTGTAGGGGTTCAGGACGAATATCCTGGCTCCCCTGCGGGCGGCTCTGACGAGGCGGATACCTATACCCGGAACGGTCTCTCTCACGTCCCCGAAGATGAATATGGCGTCAGCCTTATCTATATCGGCCACCTTCGCGGTTGAGGCGGAGTAACCCACCGCTCTCCTTATCGGATCCTCCTTAAAGGCGGCGTGGGGAGGACGGAAGTCCACGTCCTGCGTCATGAGGATCTCCTTGAACAGCCTTCGGCCGGCGTAGGCGGCTTCGTTCGTCCCCCTTCCACCGGATATAACGGCGATCCTCTTACCCTTCACGTTCTCGGCTACCCAGTCAAGGGCTATCTCCCAGTTGACCTTTACCCACTTGCCGTCTCTGGACTTCAGGTGGGGATAGTCCACCCTGTCCTTGTGGTTGTAAACGTACTCGTGGGAGAACCTGTCCCTGTCCGTGATCCAGAACTCGTTTACGTCGGGGTTCTCGCGGCCGTTTATCCGCACCACCTTGTGGACGTCCTCCCTCTTACCACCCTTCACCATCTTACCCTTCGTGTAGGGTTTGCGGCTTATCACCTCCACCGTAACGTTGGCACCGAGGGAGTCCTCGGGACTTATGGCCGGAACTTTCTCAATGTTCCACGGCCTCGTGTAGTACTTGTAATCCCCACCGTTTATAGCTCCGACGGGGCAGATCTCAATGAGGTTGCCGGAGAACTCGTTGTTGACGAAGCGATCCTTCTCAGGCCCGAAGACGGTGTACCATCCCCTGTCAAAGACTGACCAGTCCTTACCTCCTCCTATCGTCCAGTAGAAGGTGGAACACTTGAAGCACTGGATACACCTGTGAGGTTCAAGGTCAAAGTAGGGACCGGCGTCGTGCTTGGGGAAAAGCCTCTTGGGGAAGGTGTACTTGCTGGTCGTGGGGCCGAAGAGGTAGGTTATTTCCTGAAGGTCACACTCTCCACCCTTATCGCATATGGGACAGTCAAGGGGGTGGTTCGTCAGGAGCAGGGCCACAACGGACCTCTGGGTCTCCTTAACCGGTTCGGTTGTCGTCCATACCTTCATCCCGTTCTCAGCCCGTGTGGCGCACGCGGGCTTTAACCCCCTGCGTCCTCTCCGATCTTCAACCTCAACGAGACAGACCCTACACCCGGCCCATACAGGGAGTTTGGGATGATAACAAAAAACGGGGATCTTCTCTCCGTTCCTCCACGCTATATCAAGTAAGGTTTCGCCCTCTTTGAACTCAACTTCCTTACCGTTAAGCAGGATTTTTGCCATGGAGGGTATTATACTGGGGAAGGGAAGTAAAGAACCCCCAGTCTGGAGGAACGATGCTATTATCCGTGCAGGGGAGTTTGCAGGTGGATCGGTGTCTGTACACGGGGTGATGATAAGTTTCCGGGGAATATAGGGTAAAGGTCTTTGCTGCTATGCTGAACGTTGGGGTAATTGTGGGACACTATGTGGCTGTGAGTGCATAAGTCTACATTACAGACTGATTTGTATCACAAAGCGACTTCGTAAACCTCCGGAAAATTCTAACTTACGTGGGGTGCTTGAACGACCGTTCAAACGTATTAAAAGGCCGTTTCCTCAATAGTGATGGGCATCCACACCCACTTCGCAAACCCCCCGGGATTTCTGCAGGATTGGAGGTTTGCGAACCTCCACCTTCATTTTCCCGCCCTTATAATACCCGGTAGTTCCGCATGAGAATTGAGAATTTGGCGAGGGATGAGAGATGGGTTTACAGCCTACCTATAAGGGATTGAAACTTGTAATACTCCCATGCATCTTTAACCTCCTTGCCATGTTTACAGCCTACCTATAAGGGATTGAAACTTACCTGCCAGCGCTTTACGCCGTCGTCGTAGTATTTGGTTTACAGCCTACCTATAAGGGATTGAAACGGCCGCTTAGGAGACCTATGGAGGTGTGAAAATGGGGTACGTTTACAGCCTACCTATAAGGGATTGAAACCCAGCAGCCCTGGGCGTGGTCATGCCACGTTGATATGTTTACAGCCTACCTATAAGGGATTGAAACAAGGGGGTGAAAATGACTAAGCCTCGTATTCCCGATAGTTTACAGCCTACCTATAAGGGATTGAAACCCGCATCGCTGAATTCTGGCACGACCGGTATTCCCGTGTTTACAGCCTACCTATAAGGGATTGAAACATAATTCGGGATGTTCCCGTTCAAGGCGGCGGCGAAAACGTTTACAGCCTACCTATAAGGGATTGAAACCGGCGAGGAGCGTCTTACCGAAACGACGGCCACAGGCGAGTTTACAGCCTACCTATAAGGGATTGAAACTCCGAGGAGTGCCACCATATAGTTGTTATATCATGGGCGGTTTACAGCCTACCTATAAGGGATTGAAACTGCTTCATTTGAGTACTCAAGTTCCCAGACACGTTTGGGTTTACAGCCTACCTATAAGGGATTGAAACAGGAACTCACGGAGGGACTTTTGCGGACTGGAGGTGGTTTACAGCCTACCTATAAGGGATTGAAACCGTGGAGTCCTCCGAAAACTGGCATACCCTCGTAGCCCGTTTACAGCCTACCTATAAGGGATTGAAACCCGGGGCAAGATGTGTTGCCGTGCAACCCAAGGCGGGTTTACAGCCTACCTATAAGGGATTGAAACAGGCCATCAACCCGCCGCAGGACGTAAAGGAACTAATGTTTACAGCCTACCTATAAGGGATTGAAACTGATCCCCCGCCGTCCATACCTCCCCATAGCAGGGATCCGTTTACAGCCTACCTATAAGGGATTGAAACCGGGCGGAGTCTGGTCCAGGAGCTGGAGGACTCCGCGTTTACAGCCTACCTATAAGGGATTGAAACAAAGTATTTGGTCTGATTCTAACAACGTAAACGCCCAAAGTTTACAGCCTACCTATAAGGGATTGAAACTGATTCGCGTTCTATCCCGCACCCTACATAAGGATTCTGGTTTACAGCCTACCTATAAGGGATTGAAACAGCCTCATCTTTCACCTCCTTTTTCAGGTTTTCCGCAAGTTTACAGCCTACCTATAAGGGATTGAAACGCCCTTAGAACATCCATATCAAAGTGTTTTCCGGGGGTTTACAGCCTACCTATAAGGGATTGAAACTAGTGCGATACGAGGACCAGGAGACAGAAGATAAGGTTTTCAGCCTACCTATAAGGGATTAACTCATAGAGTTATCCCGTACCTCTCAAGCACGAGATTCTTGAACTCCTTCGGATCGCGACTCACACGCAGCAGCCGACCTATTTCCATCCTCTTCATAACCGGGGGATAGTTGCCCGGAAACTCCTTCACAGCCTTCTGTACGAGTTCACGGAACTCCGCAATGCGGGAAGTATAGTACTTCACGAACTCTTCCCACTCCATTACCTTCCTAAATCCTGGTCCTAGAACGTTTAACGTCCTGTCGTCTCTCTTCCACGCAAAGTTCACGTTGTACCTCTCAGCCATTTCCTCCATACGATCCTCCGGCAGATTTTTAGGGGCTTCGGTGAACCGGAGAGTATGGGCTACTATTCTAACGTCCACAGTGATAGCCCACACTTCCCTATCCTCTATCCACAGACGAACCAGAATAAACAGTGGAAATACGATGGCCAAATTACCTTTTATCCCAACAAAGGCCAACCTGACCTTTTCAAACTCTCCTCTCATCGGCTCTCCAAAGCTCTTTAGCGCCCGGAAAAACCCATGCCTGTCCTCTTCTCCCGGAACGTAGATTATGGAAAACCCCATAGCCCTCGCATGGAGGGTTGGATCAATCTTTTTCCTCTTTGGTTTCTTCTCCTTCTCCTCATCTTTCTTCCCGGATATCAAGGATAGGACGATGCTCCTCGTTTTGGTTTCCTCAACGTCGGATCTGGAGGACAGTACTTTCCTCCTGACTATATCAATGCCGAACATCTCCTCAATCGCTTCCTCATCCATATCCGCAACTTCTACGTACACTTCCCATCCGTTTTCTATTATCCCCTTTATCGTTTCCTTCAAAACATCTTCTGAACGTCGTACGATGTGTTGCAGATATTTCTCACCGTACTTCTCGGCTGCGTATCGGAAAAGCTTCATCCCCTGAAGTGATGATGGAGGACCTTCGGGTAACAGATCCAGCCACCACGGACTTTTAGCAAAGATGCCCTCGGCAGAAAGAAGTTTACCCCGGTATATGTAGATCGTCAGGATAGGATCTCCGAACATACCCCGCCTGACGTGTATAACACCGCTCCTCCTTTTGTGGATAAAATTGTTAACTACCTTCCGGATATCCTTCATCAACGGTAGACAATACTAAAGCCGAAATCCCCTTCCGTTATCAGGCTCTGAAAGGTAAAAATTTTTAACCTTGCCCTCTGGCCAGTTCCACGGCCATACGCGCCCCTTCGGACATGGTCTCAGCCGTCTTCAGGGGCAGGCCGGATTCGGCCAGCATCTTACGGCCTATCTCCTCGTTCGTACCCGTCAACCTAACCACCACAGGCACCCTCACGTCCATGGTCTTAAAGGCCTCTATCAGGCCGGCGGCTATGTCGTCGCACCGGGTTATGCCACCGAAGATATTTATGAAGACCACCTTCACGTTGGGGTCCCTCAGGATTATGTCCATGGCCTTCTTGACCTTCTCCGGGTTAGAGGACCCCCCCACGTCAAGGAAGTTAGCCGGCTCACCCCCCCAGTACTTTATAACGTCCATGGTGGCCATGGCCAGACCGGCCCCGTTCACCATACAACCTATATCGCCGTCCAGTTTTACGAAGGAGAGACCGGCCTCCTTGGCCTCCTCCTCTTCGGGATTAACGTAATCCATGTCTTTGTACTGAAGGAGGTCAGGATGGCGGAACAGGGCGTTATCGTCTAATATTATCTTGGCATCCACGGCCACGAGATCGTTAGCAGGCGTAACGACGAGGGGGTTTATCTCGGCAAGCTGGGCATCGGTGGCGAAGTAGACTTCGGAAAGTTTCTGGTATATACCCGCGGCCTTCAGGGCGAGTTTGTTATCCTCAAAGACCTGAAAGGCCAGTTCCCTCGCCTCGTAGGGCTTCAGGGGTTCGGTTATGTGCTTCTTAACTATGGCCTCAGGCTTCGTCCTCGCTATCTCCTCTATGTCAACCCCACCCTCCTTTGAGGTTATAAACACGGCCTTAGAGGTACGCCTGTCAAGGGTTACGCTCACGTAGTACTCCTTTGCTATGTCAACGGCCTCGGTTATAAGGATCTTCTTGACCTTTATGCCCTTTATGGTCAGGTTGAGAATCTCCTCGGCTTTTTTAACGGCCTCATCGTAATCCTTCGCGAGTTTCACCCCTCCGGCCTTACCGCGGCCCCCTACGGGGACCTGCGCTTTTATGACCACGGGGTACTTCATCCCCTTGAGTATATCCTTCGCCTCCTCCACCGTACGGGCGAGCTTGCCAGTCTGGGTAGGTATGCCGAACTTCTTAAAGACTTCTTTGGATGCCCACTCAAGCAACTTCATAGGCGGGTATTTTACTGGTGCAGGCGAGGTTGTTCCCGTAATAGCGTTGTGAATTTTCCCAAACACTTTTCTACGTACGCTCTCCTCCCCGATGAAAGGATCCGGCTGGGGAACGTTCAGTTTTAACCTATCGTAATACTGAGTTATAACATCGGACTTATCTCTCGTATAATCTCCCGACAATGATCCTGCTTCCCCGCACCCGTTTCAACCGTATCCACATGGTGGGTATAGGGGGATCCGGCATGAGCGGAATCGCAGAGATCCTCCACCGCCTCGGTTTTTCGGTTCAGGGGTCCGACATAAGCCGTAAGGAGACGACGGAGAGGCTTGAGAAACTCGGAATTAAGGTCTTCTACGGTCACAGGTACGAGAACGTGAAGGGTGCGGATCTGGTGGTTTACTCCTCCGCCATACCGCCCGACAACCCCGAGCTTCAGGCGGCCAGAGAGATGGGTATACCGGTCGTCCAGAGGGCGGAGATGCTGGCCGAACTGATGAGGGTCAAGTTCTCCATAGCCGTATCCGGCGCCCACGGTAAGAGTACCACAACCTCCATGGTGGGCCACGCCTTAAAGGCCCTGAACACCAACCCCACCGTGATAGTGGGGGGAATACTGCGGGAGGTCAGTACGGGTGGGATGTACGGCAGCGGGGACTACCTCGTGGCCGAAGCCGACGAGTCCGACAGATCTTTTCTGAAGCTCCTGCCCACCATAGCCGTCATAACGAACATAGACCGGGAGCATATAGACACCTACGGAAGCATGGCCAACCTGAAACTGGCCTTCATAGACTTCGCCAACCGGGTACCCTTCTACGGGGCGGTCCTGGCCTGCGGGGACGACGAGAACACCCGGCATATCCTCCCCTTCGTGGAAAGGAGGGTATTTACGTACGGCCTCGGCAGGGACAACTTCTTTCGGGCCGAAAATCTCAGGGAGGAGGGCCTGGGGAGCGAGTACGACCTCTTAGTCAACGGCCAGAGAGTAGCCCGTGTGAGGTTAAACGTACCGGGCGTATTCAACGTCAGGAACTCCCTCGCGGCTCTGGGGGTGGCGTGGGAACTGGGACTTAACCTGAAGGATGCAGCAGAGAGCCTTGCCACGTTCAGGGGCGTGGGCAGGAGGTTTGAGATCAAGGGGAAGGTAAACGGGGCAACCGTTATAGACGACTACGGTCACCATCCCACGGAGATATCCGCCGTCCTTGACGTGGCCAGAAGGCTCGGAAGGGTGATAGTCGTTTTCCAGCCCCACAGGTACACCCGTACCAGGGACCTCTACAAGCAGTTCGCCGAAGTCCTTACGAAGGCGGATTACGTGATTCTACTTCCGGTATATCCTGCGGGAGAGAAGGAGATACCCGGTGTAAGTTCCGGACTGATATACGGAAGGATGAGGGACATGGGCTATGAGAACGTTGAGATGGTTGGAAGCCTTGAGGAGGCGGCCGGGAGGGTGAAGGCCGTAGTTAGAGAGGGGGACGTAGTACTCCTTCAGGGAGCGGGGAACGTTTATAAGGTGTGGGATCTCCTCGTATAGATCGGACCAACCATCAGGATAACGGGCTTATAATCCTTAAGTCATGCAGATAGACGTTCAGCGACTCAGGAATTCTATAAAAGGTACGGGATGGGCAAAGTTCCTGGCCATCGTATACTACGTTCTGGGTGCCATTTACATCCTCGGATGCGTTACTATACCTCTGGGAATCTTCATGTTCATAATCGGCATAAAGACCTGGAACGCGGCCAGCGACCTTGAAAGACTTAAATATACTGACGATCCGGAGAGACTCTATTCCGCCCTTGATAACATCGGCTCCATGTTCGTGTGGTCCGGCATATTCATTGTCGTCACTCTGGTGCTTTACGCCATACTCCTCGTGGTTTACATCGCCTTCCTCTCATCCATGATGTCCACGATGTACACCCTTTAAAAGCCCCGTACCCGCAGCGAAACGTAGGGGACGCCCTCGGCGTCCCTTATTATGCCCGTCCTCTCGTAGGGCCGGTAGCCCAGGGCTACCGTGAAGTCCCCCTTCTCGTTCCGAAACTCCAGACCGCCTTCAAGTGATAGGCTCGCATAAACCTTACGGTAATTTCTGCTCAAAGCCACAAAGGTTCTGACGTCCAAAAAGAGGCCCACGCTGTCCCTGAGGGGTTTCCTGAACCTCTTAAAGGCCTTTACGTCTGTTCCCCAGTCCGTACCTTGAGATAGGAACTTGTACCTCTCATCGTAGATGTACTGGGCTGCGGATATCTCCAGATCTCTCTCCCTGTACATGAAACGAAAAGCGTTCCAGTAGAGGGGCAGGGTATCAAGCTTGTCTATGTAATGCAGGCAGGGATGCTCTATCAGGAGGTAGAACGTTCCTCTGTCGGTCTCTTTGAACGCCCCAAACCAGACGTAGTAGTCAGCGTATATGGGGTCCAGCTGTATGGGACCCACGTCGTACCCCAGCCACACGATAAAATCCCCCCCAACTACGGGGCCGTAATCCCTCCACCTGAAGAGTTTTATATAACCTCCTATATCTCCCACTGCGCTCTTATCCCTGTACTTGTAGGAGAACTTTGAGAAAGATGCCCACGATTCGTGCCGCATGTAAACGAAGGATAGGATAAACAGCATGCGGGTATTGTACCGACGACCTCTTTACCGACTTCAGAAAATCTCCATCTTACGGTCGGCACCCAACGGGGAGGTTCATCGTCGTTCCAGCAGAACGATCCGAACAGAAGGCGCTTCAATATCTACCGTTCCTCCACTTGACATACGGGTGAACTGTGGCCATTATTCTACACCGCATCAAGTTAACATAAGTTAAACACAAAAAGGAGGTGAACCATGGCAAGGCTCGTAAGGTTTGATCCCTTCAGGGAGCTTGAGGCGCTTCGCAGGGAGATGGAAAGGGTCTTTGACACCTTTCTGGCCGAGAGGGGGCTGGAAGGGGAGTTCGTCTGGACCCCGCCCCTTGAGGTCAAGGAGACCGACGACCGCTACATCGTCCGCATGGACATACCCGGCGTGAACAAGGAGGACATCAAGATAGAGGTCACGGACAACACCCTCATCGTGTCCGGCGAGAGGAAGGAGGAAAAGGAGGAGAAGGAGGCCAGCTACTACCGCCGGGAGATCGCCTACGGTTCCTTCTACCGCGCCATACAGCTCCCCTCCGACATAGACCCTGAGAAGATAAACGCAAAGTACGAGAACGGCGTTCTCGTGATAGAGATACCCAAGAGCGAAAAGGCCCGAAAGAGGGAGATCAAGGTACAGTAAAAGTCAGTGGGGCGGCTTGACCGCCCCGTTTTTTTATGAGCGGGGTTAGAATCCCCTCCTTATATGTTTGGGAACGTCATGTACGCTTTTTCACCGGAGAACCTGAAGATATCTCTCCTCCTGTTTTTTTACTCCGTGTTCCTCGGAATCCTTGACCTTATAACCAAGGCCTGGGCTTACTCGTCCCTCAAACTGCACACTCCCGTGGAGGTGTTCGGTGACTTCTTCCGTTTTACCCTCGTCATAAACTACAACACGGCCTTCGGCCTGTCCTTCGGTGAGAACTTCCCCTACGCCCTGATGGCGACCGTACTGGCCGTAGCCCTGTTCGTCGTCATGGTTCTGGAGAGGAGAAAGGTGTACAAGTTCCTTTACGCTACCATCCTCGGAGGTGCGATCGGCAACATAGTGGACAGAATATTGCGGGGCGGTGTGGTGGACTTTGTGGACGTCGGTGTTGGCGGATTCAGATGGTACACGTTCAATCTGGCGGACGTCTGGGTGACCATAGGACTTGCGGGACTGATGATCCTTCTGATCGTAAACGAGATTCCATCCCGCAGGGAGAAGTCTCAGTCGTAAAATAGACTCTCAGGATGTGCGGAATCGTCGGTGTAAGGAGTAAAAGGGGCGTTCACCTCAGTCGTTTGATAACCGTCCTTCAGGGTCTACAACACAGGGGGCAGGAGGCGAGCGGTTTTGTGGGGATAACCGTGGACGGCAGGGAGGTGGGGTTTAAGGATCTCGGCCTGGTATCGGACGTCTTCCGGCGCTACGGCCACGACCCCATCCTCAGAGTCGCAATAGCCCATACCCGGTACTCAACGCACGGCGAAACCTACAGACCGGAAAACGTTCAGCCCTTCGTGGGGTTCATAGACGGCAGGATGATAGCCCTCGTCCACAACGGCAACCTGACCAACTACATGGACCTGCGCAGAGAACTTGAGAGGGAGGGGGTAATATTCCGTTCCACGTCCGATTCCGAGGCCATACTCCTACTTTACGCCAAGGAAACTGGAGAACCGGACGAGAGGTTGAAGAAGCTCTCCGAACGTCTTGAAGGGGCCTGGACCGTCCTGATGATAGACGGGGACAGGATCGTGGCCTTCAGGGACCCTTACGGTTTCCGGCCCCTGTGGATGGGGAGGGAGGGAGAGGACGTGTGGTTCGCCTCCGAGGACTCCGCCCTCCGCTCTGCCGACATAGAGGTGGTTGAGGAAGTGGGTATAGGCAAAGGGTACGTGGTGGGCGAAGGTTTAAAGCCCTTTACCGTAGGGAAAAAGCTATCCCTTCCATGTTCGTTTGAGCTGGTTTACTTTGCCCGTCCCGACAGCAACATCTTCGGCAGATCGGTTTACGAGTGGAGGCTACGGGCGGGTGAGATACTCGCTAAGGTGGACGAGGTGGAGGCGGACGTCGTGGTCCCCGTTCCAGATTCCGGGACGATATACGCCATAGGGTACTCGGGGGTGTCGGGAGTACCCTTCCAGATGGGGCTGATAAGGAGCCACTACGTGGGGAGGAGCTTCATACAGCCCAGTCAGGACATGAGAAGGAGGACGGTACGGTCCAAACTCTTCCCGGTCCCCTTCGTACTTAAAGGCCGACGCGTGGTTTTAGTGGACGACTCCCTCGTCAGGGGAACCACCATGAGGGAGATAGTCAGGATGGTCAGGGAGGCCGGAGCAAAGGAGGTGCACGTCCGTATAGGTTCTCCTCCAGTGATCTCCCCCTGTTATTTCGGAATAGATACGCCAACGAAGGAGGAGCTGGCGGCGGCCCGGATGAGCCTTGAGGAGATAGGCAGGTTCATAGAGGCGGACAGTATCCTTTACCTGCCGTTAGATGAGTACAAAAGGGACATGGAGAACTTCTGCGTTTCCTGTTTCACGGGGAGGTACCCAGTCAGGGTACCGGATCTCCAGCCTTAAAATTCCCTGCTATGAAGAGGATGATACCCCTTCTTGTGGGAGTACTTTTCTTTGTCGGAGCGACCGGCGACAAGCCCTTATTCAAGGCCAAAGCCTCAGTTTTCGGTTTCAAGGATAAGAAGATAAAGGGTGAGGTCTTTTTCTACCAGTACCCAGATATGAGCGTCCACGTCTTTGGCAAGATAACCGGCCTTCCCAGGAACCGCACCTTCGCCATACACGTACACCAGTTCGGGGATTGCTCCTCACCCAAGGCCTCCGGTGGTCACTTTGATCCCTACCACAGTGGTAAACACGGCCACCCCAACGATCCTATAGGCACACACCACTCAGGAGATATGCCCAACATAAAGAGCAACGGTAAGGGGGAAGCCCTGATAGATTTCCGTACTAAGGCCTTTACCGTGATACCCTCTCCCTATTCCGTACTCGGAAGGGCGGTTATAATCCACGCCGGTCCGGACGATTACAAGTCCCAGCCCGCAGGGAACGCCGGTTCCCGTATAGCCTGCGGAGTTATAGGTGTGGTGAAGTAGGTCTCAACGCAGGTTAAAGATTCTCTCTATACGCTGTATTCTGTTTTCGTCGTAGTTCCGGGATAGCACATCCCGGAGCTCCGTCAGTATAACCTGCAGGACGGTTCCCATCTGTATGGTGCCGAGTTTGACGTGAACGACGAAGGCGAACCTTGAGGCCACGTTGAAAACGACGATCAGGCCGTTGTCCTCCGTCTCAAATAGGTAATAGGAGCCGAACCTTACTTCCCCACTTTTGAAACTTATGGCCGGATTTTTCCTCATCAGGTTCACGATGCGACCGTGGTATCTCAAGAACTGCGGTGGGATGTTGTAGGTAAAGTCAAGGATATCTCCCCTTATGACGTCTATTGCGCCCATCCCCAGAATGATGTCCCCGAACTCCTTCTTTAACACATCAAAGGAGGCCCGAAGGGCCCCCTCGATCTCCCTCGGAGCCATCAGGAGAACACTTTGGAGTTGAATTCCCTGATGACTTTCGGTATAACAACGTTCAAAACTATACCTATCTGGACCTTCGCAAGGTCCACCAACATCCCCAGAAGGTACTTTTCATGGAGGTCAACCACTATGACCGCCTTATGGTCCTTCAGGTCTATGAGGAAGTAGCGGTGCATGGGAGGGAATCCGGCCTCCTTAGCGGCCTCGTGTATGAAGTGGTATATCTTTCCAAAGAGGGCGCAGGCCACCGGGTTGGAGTTGTACCCTATCAGGGGAACGAGATTCTCCTTGTCAAAGATGTCCGACGCCAGAAGACCCGCCCCCATATCCTGCTTGAAGGTCTCAAAGACCTCCTGAAGTTTCTTAACGTTCAGCTCAGCCATAGCCTTCTATTGTAACGGTGAAGTAATAATTTATAATCTCAGTCCTGCAACTTCTCCATAACGTCAAGGTAGAGGCCGTCCGGGGTGGTCTGGAGCAGTATGCGAACCTTCGTATCCGGAGGATAAAGGCCGAGGAACCCCTGAGGGTCTATAACCCTGACCCCGAGGAGCTTGTTGGATATGTCCTCCAGCCTGCCCTCTATCAGGATGTAGGAGTTCAGACCCAAAAAGCCCATCTTAACGAGATCCTTGAAGAACTTGTCGTCAACCTCTTCGGACTTGAGTACGAGGTCCGCCTTGGCGCTGACGTAGTCTATGTCTCCCTTCTCGGCGAAGAAGGCGTCTATCTCCTCAACGAGTGAGGGTAGGAAGGCCTCGTCCATGGAGAAACCGGAGGCCACCTTGTGTCCACCGTAGTCTATCAGCATCCAGGAGATGCTATCAAGGAGTTCCAGCGTGTCAAAGCCCTGAGGAGCCCTCAGCTCTCCCACGACCTTCTTGTCGTCCCTGCGGCCGAGGGCTATTGATGGCACCTTGTACTTCTCCTTTAGCTTGTTGGCGACGTACCCCAGATATCCCATCCCTTTCTTTCCGAGGTCAACCATTATGTAGGGACGGGAAGTGGAAACGCTATGCTTTATCTCGGAAAGGATCTCCTCCGCTTTGCGGTACCAGATCTCGGAGAAGGTTACCAGCCTCCTCATTATCTCCTCGGCCACGTTTATATCTTTGGTCATAAGGAGCTCAACACCCTCGTGGTAGTTACCCTTCGTGTGGGACGAGGATATGATGTTGGTAAGCTCGTAGAGGGTGGGCTTTTTACCCTTGACGTTCTCGTAGGCCTTCTGGAAGGTAAAGGTGTGCTCGGTGAATATCTCCTCAGCCTTGTTATAAAGCGCCCTGTTTTCGGAGAAGATGGGCATGCGATCGGCGATTATCCCTATGGTGGACCATACGAAGTACTCCGGTTTTTCCTGAATAATCGTGGATATGTCCCAGTGGTTGGTTATCTTGAAGAGGTACCACGCGAACTTAAAAGCCACACCAGACCCCGACAGGTAGGGGTACGCTCCTCCCCGCTTGGGGTTCACTATCAGGTAGTCCGGATCCTGAACGAAGACCTCGTGGTGGTCTGTAACGATCACCTCTATACCCATCTCCCGCGCCATCGCTATTTCCTCTTCGGCGTTCGTACAGCAATCGGTCGTTATTATGAGTTTCACCTCGTTCTGAGCCGCGTACTTAAGGCCTTCCTCGTTGATAGAGTGCCCGCCTTTACTTTTCTTATCAGGGATGTAATAGAGTGCACGCCCTCCCACCGTTTTTATGGCATCGTAAAGGATGGAAGTCCCGGTGACACCGTCGGCGTCGTCGTGTCCCCACACCAGAATCGTCTCCTTACGACCTATAAACTTCGCAGTGAGTTTTACGGCCTCCTCCATATCGGGTATGAGTTCGGGAGGAGGCATGTTCTCCACCTTCGGCTCAAAGGTCACCTCCAGAAGAGCCTCGTCGTTTATACCCTTTTCCACGAGCAACCTCGCGACGAGCGGATGTATATCCCTCTCTACTATGGCAGAGACTATGTCCCCTTTGATCACTGCTTACCTCCTTCTTTTAAAGCTTTTTCCAGAAATATTCCGAGCTTACGCGTTTTCTCCACCTCCTCGTGGAGATGTTCGGCCTCGTCCTCTATCTTGAGGCCACATACCGGGCATATACCCTTACAGTCCGGAGAGCAGACAGGATTTATGGGCAGGTTTGATATGAAGATCTCCCTTATTATGGGTAATACGTCCACCTCATCCCGCTCAATGTAAATGCTATCAACGTCCTCGTCCTTCAAAGACTCCCCACCCGTGTACTCCCCTCTCCGTAGTATGTTTTCGTCGGAAAAATGGAAGGTTTCCACGTACTCGTCAAGGCACCGGGAACATACGAACCGCATCTTCACCTCACCCTCAACCTTCAGGTGGTACCCTATATCCACCCTGGCGACGGTTATCTTAACGCTGGCATTCCCCACCACGGAGTACTCCCCCCTGTAGTCCATCTCCTCCGGTGTCACCTCAACCTTGAAAGTGCGGGGTTTGTACCCTATGTCCTTGAGCAGGATGAGTATCTCACTCCTTCCCACTTTCCAACCTCTTTTTAAAAGACTTCAGTACTCCCATCACGAAGGACGGGGACTTCTCCGCGGAAAAGCGCTTCGCGAACGTGCCGTAGTCGTAGATGGTCCGGTTCACGTCATCGGCACCCTTCAATATCTCGGCCATTCCGGCAAGTATAGCCGCCCTGTCAAGGGCGAGCAACCTCTCGGGTCTCCATCCCGTCAGGGTATCGGATAGGTGCCCGTATAGGGCGTCCTCGTTCCGAAGGTAGAACTCTATAAGATCCCTCAGCCTGTCCACCTCCTCCGGGGATAGATCCTCCCTCTCCCTTACGTCGCTAAGGAAACTTTCAGGATCCTCCTCGTTGCTCTCGTACCTGTAGATGTACTCCGCGAATAGGCTCCGCACCACCTCCTGAGGGGTCTTGAACATATCGCGGTAAAGTCGTTTATCCATCTTTCCTCCAGTCTTCTACTATCTTTGCCGCTTTTACAAAGAACGAAGGTGAAACGGAGAACCTGCGAAATCCAAGAGACAGCAGGAAACGGAGCCCATCCTCGTCGGATGCGAGCTGTCCGCATACGCTTACGGGTCTTCGGGAGTTATTGAGTACGTGTCTGAGGAGGTCACCGAATACCGGGTTTACCTGTTCTTTTATGTCGCTCGTACCCCTCTCCCTTCCCGTGAAAAAGGCCCAGAGGTCGTTCGTCCCCACCGAGAAGAAGGTAGCGTAATCGTTCACCCCGGATATGCTCCATGCAAACGAAGGGACCTCAACCATGAAACCTAAGTGTTCTATCCCCTTTGAGGTTACGTAGTCGTAGAAGGTTCGGGCGGTGTCGGGGAAGTCTACCATGGGTATCATTATACGGAAGTTCGGATACCTTTTTACGATTTCCAGAAGGGAATCAAACTTCTCCCTGAGGTCGTTCAGGAGCCTCATGGCCCCCCTCGTCCCGTGGTACTTCTCGCCCCCAACGTCGTACGCTCTGATTATTACGGGGGCATTGAGGCGGGCGAACCTCTCCCAGTCCACCCGTCCCAGATCCACGTTCAGGAGGTACTCCGTTCGCAGCAAACCCACGCCCGTTTCGTACCTCTCCGCCCAGAACACGTCCTCCGGGATGTCAAGATTAAGAAGTATCTCCACCTCCTCACCGTCGGCCGTCAGGAAGATTCTCCCCTTCCTTATGTGTTCCTGTCTGTCAAAGGTATCTATGGGTTTACGGGAGACGATCCCGGCCTCCCCATCAACGTAAACGACCTCGCCGTTCCTGAACTTCGTGGGATCTATTCCCACAACTGTAGGTATATGGGCGTTAGCGAGGATTATGGCCGCGTGGGAGTCAGATGAAAGTTCCTTCAGGACCACGGCCGCCACCTTTCTGGTTTTTAGTTTGAGGGCTAGGGGGATGCTTACGCTCTCGGCCACGAAAACGGTGTCCTCGTTTATGGGAAGGTCAAGGGTGCCGTTATGGAGTATATCGTGTATTATCTGTACTATCTCCTGAGCCTTGCGGGCGAAGAAGGGGTCAGCGGATCTCATCCTCTCAACTAAGGGTCTCAGGGCTATGTCAACGGCCTCCTTTTCGGATACACCGAGGTCAAGACAGGTTTTAAGCCTCTTTCTGAACGTCGGGTCGGTGATTATCAGCCGTACGAACTGGGCGAAGACGTCCTCCTTTTCCCTCTCAAGATCACCGGCTATGCGATCCAGCACACCTAAGAAATCTTCCTCTATTCGGGAGGGAGTGGCGAAAACGAAGACCCTCCCCTTCGCCCTTCCCGGCACCAGTCCAACGCCTGTAAGTACTTCGTCAGTCCCTGTGCTATTCCTCATTGAACTTTACCACCTCTATTAAATGGGCAAGTGCCTCAACGGCTTCCTCCGCGTCCGGACCCTCGGCCTCAATTACGAGTTCCGTTCCCATGGGTGCGGTAAGCATCATTACACCGAATACGCTCTTGGCGTTCACCTTCATCCTGGAACCGTCCGCTTCCTCCTTTATCAAAAAAATGTCGCTCTCAAACTGCCCCGCCAGAGAGGAAATAAGCGTACTCGGCCGGGCGTGCAACCCCAACTTGTTCCTCAACCTTACTTTTCTTACGACTTTACTCACGGGAGGGAAGGCATTTTACGGTCGGAAGGTTCACTTCTCAAAGGGGGTATATCCTGTGCCACATCGTGAAGGTCCTTCCGTCGCCCGAGACTATACCGACGTCTCCGGATCGCACAACGGTCTTTACCCGGTTTAAGCCATGGCGGAGGAGGAAGTCGGCGGCGCTTGAGAGGGTTCCCGTGGCACACCCCATCGGCTCCTCTGGATAACCGTACTCCCACGTCCTGACGAAGAGGGAGTTGCCCACGAGGGTGTAGACGTTAGTATGGTACGGCATCCCCCCCTTCACCGTGGCCCGGTAGAATTCCCTGAGGGGAAAGTCCTCCATTCTCCCCACGACAGGTACGACCAGATGTTTTACCCCCTCCATCTCAACGAGGGTGTGATCCCCTCTAATGTTAACCTTCAGATCAAGGGTTATGCCGACGTAATCGCCCCGGACCTTTACCACTTTGGGGCCGTGGGCATCAACCACGGTCTCCCCGTCCCTACCGTTGAGGCCGAGGTATCCCACCACCCGTGTGGCGTTCCCACAGAAGGGTACCCTATTGCTCAGGTAATTGAAGTAGTAGAGTTCCGTAGTCCTTTCCTTTTTGATGTACACCCATCCGTTGAAACCTTCCGGCAACTCCGGAAAACGTGCAGGATCCGGTTCTCCAGACCCCTTAACTACGAGGAACCTATCTCCACCGATGGATACCTTCATATCATCCGGCTTATCAGGAGAAAGATTAAACCGGTGAACACGCCCATAAGGGAGAGTTCAACCTTCAAGCCCACGGAGAAGACGAGGAAGTAGAGGTCAAGGGTAACGTTCTGAAAACCCATGGAGAAGCGGTACGTTACGGCTTCAAGCGCTCCGCTCGGTGGTACGAAGAGGGGTAGAACGGCCGATAGAACCTCCCCTACGGCTATCCCCAGAATCGTCATAAACAAATAAAATACGGGAGGTTTTTGAAACAAGTGCCGGGAGTGGGACTCGAACCCACACGGGGATTACCCCGGGGGATTTTAAATCCCCTGCGTCTACCGATTCCGCCATCCCGGCAAGGACTATATTTTAAAGTGGTCGGGTACGCAAATTGGTCATAGGATCGTTATGGTAGATGTAAAAGTGGACTTGAGGACCCTCTTTCGTAGAATTCTCGTTTGAAATATTCTTCCTCAACGTCGTTGGTAGGCAGATATATCTCTACAGGGATTTTTAAATTCTTTAAATAATGGTACATAAGAGGACCAACGTCTTTCCATTTCAGACCACCCAGTCCACAACCAAGGGCAGGAAAGGCTATGGATTTAACACCGTATTCCTCGTAATGCTTCACAAACCATTTTAATCCCTTTTCTATAACCTCCAATTTACTTTTTTCCCTCCAGTGACCTTTGGTAGGGAAGAATAAAAAACCTCTATCCTCCGTCATATAAAAGGCGGGACGTCCGGGTACTAGCAACTTTGACTTTACCATATCCTGATATGCCACGTACGCGGCCGGATACATGTACTTGAACCTACTCGCTAACCCCTTACCCATTACACCAACAGTGTTAACACTTATTGTTAAAGTATGCATTTCACTTATAAACATATCCCCATGGACTATATAAAGTCCATCGGCAATTTCCACCTTTCTTAGGGGGAGGAAAAACATATCGGGCTCCACAGATACGGACAACTTCCCGGACACCAAGTTGATTTCACGCAAAAGATCATTATTAGGAACATATATGGCTTTTATGTACTTTTTAGGAACACGTCGGGGAACCAGAATTTCGGACTGCAAAAACTTTTTGGGTTCCATATAGTAGCCGTAATATCTCTTGCGATAAGCGGATTCTCTTTTGAAAACCTTCCAGATAGGTACACTTGAAGCTTCTGAAACCCAATCCCTTACACTTCGTACAAGTTTTAGAAATCTTGTAAAATCTATTTCAGACGGTGGAACTGTTATAGAACTATCGCTGGCGGCATTTCCTACAGATACAAGGACACCCCGCAATTTCAGGATATCCCCACTTATCCCCAACACAACAATTTTCCATCCCATCTTTAACACCATATACATCATAGCATTACGGCTACTCACATAAAGGTTGGCATAGCTCGTAAGCCCCTTTTCCCTCCTTTTCTCTACTATATCTTCTTTACTGATGCGTTTAAAATCCAATCCTCTACGGTTAACCTCGTCGTTTGAGAGTATGCCGAACCGTAGAATAGAGTTAAGATTCTTAACCGGTGTGATATAGTAAAATTCCAGTTCTCGTCCCTTAGTCATCCACCTCCCTCCTCATCCTCTCTATCAGCTCCTCCACCTTCATGGCCCCCAGGTCCCCTTCTTTTCTCCGCCTAACGGAGACGGTACCGCTCTCAACCTCCCTCTTTCCGACGACCAGGATGTAGGGGACCTTCTGGGTCTCGGCGTCCCTTATCTTGTAGGAGAGCCTCTCGTTCCGGTCGTCTATCTCCACCCTGAAGCCAGCCTCCTCAAGCCGCTCCTTTACGCTCCGGGCGTACTCCGCGAAGGCGTCCTTTATGGGTATCACCCTCGCCTGTACGGGGGCCAGCCATAATGGGAAGTCCCCGGCGTAATGTTCTATCAGAATACCGAAGAACCTCTCTATGGATCCGAGGATCGCCCTGTGTATCATTACGACGAAATGCTCCTTACCGTCGGGGCCTACGTACGTGGCGTTGAACCGCCTGGGCAGGTTGAAGTCCACCTGTACGGTCGTACACTGCCACCTCCGGCCGAGGGCATCCTTGAGCTTGACGTCAATTTTGGGGCCGTAGAAGGCGGCCTCCCCCTCCTCAACCTCGTAGGAGAAGCCCTCCGCCTCAAGGGCGTTCTTTAGGGAGTTTATGGCCTGCTTCCACATCTGGGGGGTCCCCATGTACTCCTCCGGTCTGTTGGGGTCCCATATGGACAGTTCCACCTCAAAGTCCTTAAAGCCGAAGCGGCCGAGGATCCTCTTCATCAAGGCGAGGACCCGCCTAACCTCCTCCTCCACCTGATCCGGGGCGGCGAAGATGTGGGCGTCGTCCTGGGTGAAGCCCCTGACCCTCATCAGGCCGTGGAGGACGCCGGACAGCTCGTAGCGATACACCGTCCCCAGCTCGGCGAGCCTTACGGGGAGGTCCCGGTAGCTATGCACCTTTGACTTGTATATGAGGATGTGGGCGGGACAGTTCATGGGCTTGACGGCGTAGGTCTGCCCGTCCTTCTCAAAGACGAACATGTTCTTCTGGTAGTAGTTGAGGTGGCCGCTTATCTCCCAGAGTTTCCCGGAGAGGACGTGGGGGGTGATGACGAAGGTGTAGCCGTCTTTTATATGCTCCCGCTTGATGTAGTCCTCAATCGCAAAGCGCACAGCCGTCCCCTTTGGGTGCCAGAAGACGAAGCCTGCCCCCGCCTCCTCGTAGAAGTTGAAGAGATCCAGCTGGCGACCCAGTACCCTGTGATCCCTCTTCTTCGCCTCCTCAAGCATCTTCAGGTACTCGTCTAACTGCTCCTGTGTCGGGAAGGATACGCCGTAGATCCTCTGGAGGGAGGGGTTGTTGGGGTCTCCCTTCCAGTAGGCGGAGGATACGGTCGTAACCTTGAAGGCTCCTATGACCCCCGTCCGATGTATATGGGGACCCCTACACAGGTCAGTGAACTCCCCCTGATGGTAGACGGAGACGACCGGCTCACCGAACTCCTCTATCAGGAGGACCTTGTAGTCCTCCCCCCTCTCCCTGAAGAACTCCTTGGCCTTTTCGGCCGGCCACTCCTCCCGCTTTACGGGGTAATCCGCCTCAATTACCTTCTTCGCCTCCTCCTCAATCCTCTGGAGGTCCTCCGGCGTCAGGGTCCGGCCCCCGAAGTCTATGTCGTAGAAGAAACCGTTCTCTATGGGAGGGCCGACGGTGAGCTTGGCGTCGGGCCACAGCCTCTTGACCGCCTGAGCCAGTACGTGGGCGGAGGAGTGCCAGAAGACCTCCTTCCCGTCCCTGTCGCTGAAGTCCAGAATGTCAATCTCGGAGACGTCCTCCGGTATCGGGACGAAGAGGTCAAAGAGCCGTCCGCCCGCACGGGCGACGAAGCCCCCCTTCAGCCCCTCTTCGCCGAGGACGTCAAGTACGCTTTGCCCTTCTTTTACTTCCTTTTCAACCTTACTTCCGTCGGGGAGATGAAAGATTACCCTTCTCACGGGGGCTATTTTACGGTCGGCCGTTCCCGTCTGTTTAATTGACGCCATGCTGAATAAAGGAAGGCGTTTAAACGGCCGAAAAATGCAATTCGGGTGAGGTGTACGTATGAGCCCTAATCTGAATTAAAATATGCGATGTATGGAAATAAAGGATAGATGGTGGGAAAAGACAAAGTGGGGGGAAATTGAGCCTCCGGATAAGCCTGAAGGATTGGATGAGTCAGGTGATGGCGTCTGGTATGGAATATGGGAGTTGATATATAGAGCGCAGGGGGAAGGATACCATCCAGGGAGAGTGGTGGAGTTTGTAGATGAGTTCAGGCTTCTTATGATGGGACTAACTGACATCGTTAATGAGGGCTACGACATAACGCAGCTGGAAATCTACCCCATATTTGAATACGTGATGCTCAGGTGGGCGGAGTTAGTTAAAGCCGGGAAGTGTGGGTGGATAACGCTTGAAGATGCGAAAGCTAACTATTTACCTACCTACAATAAGGAACTTGTAGAGGAAATAGGCTTTCTACCCGACCGTATAACACACTGGTGGTGGTACGTGCTTGAGGACTGATTACCCCTCTGTTTCCCCCTTGCCCACTACCCAGACCTTCCAGCCCTTCGGGACGTCCTTACGGAATATGCCCACGCTGTCAACCACGTAGGGATTCCTGACGCTCTCCCGTATCCTATCCCAGTCAAGAGAGGAGAACTCTTTCCACGCCGTGAGGATAAGGACGGCGTCCACGTCCCTCAGAGCCTCATAGGGGTCGTCGTAGATTTCTATGGCATCCCCGAAAACTACCTTCGCGCTCTCCCTGCCCATGGGATCGTAGGCCTTGATCCTTGCCCCCTGCTTTCTCATACGGGTGAGGAGGGGGATGGATACGGAGTTTCTAACGTCATCCGTATTGGGTTTGAACGTGAGACCGAGTACACCGACCGTCCTGCCCGTGAACACGCCGCCGAGGGCCTCCTTCACCTTCCAGACTATGCGCCGCTTCTGAGACTCGTTTCTGAGGTGAATGGCCTCCAGAAAGTGGGGGAAGTGGCCGTGTTCCTCCGACATCCTTATGAGGGCCATCAGATCCTTGGGGAGGCATGGACCCCCGTACCCCGGTCCCGGCCTGAGGTACTGCCGACCTATCCGCGGATCCAGACCCACACCCTCGGCCACGTCCCACACGTCTCCGCCAAGGGCCTCGCATACGGAAGCTATCTCGTTTATGAAAGACACGCGGGCTGCCAGAAAGGCGTTGGATGCGTACTTTATGATCTGGGCGTTCTTTATGGTGGTGGTGAGCTTCGGGGCGTTTATACCCTCGTAGAGGGACATCACCTCCCGTGCTATTTCGGGATCGTCGGCACCCACCACAACCCTGCTGGGGTTAAGGAAGTCGTATATTCCCGTCCCCTCTCTCAAAAACTCCGGGTTATACGCCAGTTCGTAATCCTTCCCCCTCTCCTTCCCCTCCTGCCTCATAACCTGAACCATGGCGTCAAGGCTGCCAACCGGCGCCGTACTCCTCACTATGAGGATGGCAAAGTCGCCAAGCGCTTTCGCTATGCTCCTGCTGGCCGATAGAAGCTGACTGAGGTCAGCGCTGCCGTCGTCGTCCATAGGTGTGTTTACGGCTATGAAGATGTACCTTGCTCCCCGTACTGCCTCTGCGGTATCAAGGGTAAACCTCAGGTTCCCCTTCTCCATGGCCTCCCTGAGGTACCTGTCCAGTCCCTCCTCGTAAAAGGGGAGTTCCCCCCTCTTCAACTTCCTTATCTTGTTTTCGTCCCTGTCCATTCCGACCACCTCGTGGCCGAGGGCGGCCATTCCCACCGCACTCACCAGACCAACGTATCCCGTACCTATTACTCCGATCCGTGCCATAGGCGGCTATTCTACCCCTGAAAGTATCTGGGGTCCTGAGGACGGCAGGTTATCTTATCGGTTATCTGGTAGATCAGACCGCAGATCACACGTCCGGGCCCTACCTCCCACGCCTCGTTAACGCCCAGTTTAACCGCCTCCTCTACCATATCAATAAACCGTACGGGAGAACGGAGCTGAACCATGAGGGCATCTCTAACCTCTTCCGCCGTCCTCGCTACCTTACCCGTCGCGTTCATTATTACGGGGATGCGGGGATCCCTGAACTCCACCTTCTCAAGGAGCCTTGCGAACTCTCTTGCGGCTGTCTCCATTAGGGGTGAATGGAAGGCCGCCCCCACCTTTAAAGGTATAAGCCTCAACCTCAGTCGTCGGGATTCCATCTCTTCCTTAAGCAGGTTTAAAGCTTCGTCTATCTCCTCCTTCGTACCTGAAAGGACGACCTGTTTGGGTGAGTTGTAGTTGGCTATCACGAGGGTTTTGAAGTTCCCCTTCTCTAACACCGCCATGGCCACATCGTGGGCGCCGGCTCCCACAACGGCGAGCATCGTCCCTCCACCGGATCTACCCATCAGCCTTCCCCTCTCTATGACGAGGTTAAGGGCAGTCTCAAAGTTGAAGACTCCCGCAGCGTACAGAGCAGAAAATTCCCCAAGGCTGTGGCCGAAGACGACGTCGGGCTGCCTCCTCTTCTTCAGGACCTCGTAGAGTGCAGCAGAGTACAGGAATATCGCCGGTTGGGTGTTTATCGTATCCTTAAGTTCCTCCTCCGAGGCTTCGGTTAAGAGGCGGCTTACGTTTATTCCCGTAATACTGTCGGCAAGTTTGAAAGTTTCCTCAACTGAGGGATACCTCTCAAGCAGGATTTTTCCCATGCCTGAGTATTGGCTTCCCTGGCCCGGAAAGGCGTAGGCGAGCATATGGAGATTTTAACTGTGAAAATCAGGCACCACACCCGATGTTGCGGACGGTACTTACATCTGTGCGGATAAAGGGAACTTTATCGTCCTGCCACCCATATCGGGAATATCCCCGTGGGCGGTTATTATTATCGTAGAAGCCACGCCCTTCAGAAGGGAAGAGAGGGCATCACGGGATGTAGTATCAAGGGGAGCAAAAGGTTCATCAAGCAGGAGTATCTCCCCTCCGTACGCCATGGCTATCGCTATGGACAGTTTGGTTTTCTCTCCTCTGGAGTACGTCCTTACGGGTCTGTGGAGAACCTCGTGGACTTTAAGTTCTTTCGCCAGTTTAAGGAAAGGGGAAAGCTTCTCACATTTAAAGGGTCCACACAGGAACAGACGGGCGTTTTCGTGGCCGTTGAGATCCTCAATCAGGCCGGTCCTGTGTCCCACGAAGGAGATCCTTTTCCTGACCTTCAGATCCTTGAACGGGTCTCTTCCCAGTACCCTCACCGTTCCCGACGTAGGTCGGACTATACCGGCCAGAACCTTCAGGAAGGTACTCTTCCCGGAGCCGTTCGGTCCCCGTATGACGTAAATCCCGTTATCAAGGGAGAGCCGGGGAACGTAGAGGACGACACGCCCACCGTAAACCTTCTTAAGTTCCCTTACCTCAACCTTCAACCTTCCTCTCCTTGAGCGGGCAGACCACCTTCATCAACGTCTTCCTGAGTTCATCAATGCCCTCACCCGTAAGGGCGGAAACGGGCAGGTAGTCAAAGGGGAGATCGGGAAGTTCTTTTAGAAGGTCAACCTTGTTAACGACGACTATACGGGGTTTGTCCTTCAGGGCAGGATCGTAAGATGCTATCTCGTTTAAAAGGACCTCGTACTGCTTCAGGGGATCCCTCGTGCCGTCCAGTACGAACAGCAGGACCTTAACCCGCGATATGTGTCTGAGAAACTCCAGTCCCAGACCTTTCCCCTCGCTGGCCCCCTCAATTATACCCGGTATGTCCCCGATAACTATTCGGCAATAGGGGGTGTAAAGTACCCCGAGGTTGGGCGTCAGGGTGGTAAACTCCCACTCACCAACGCGGGCGGACGTGCCGCTGAGGGCGTTCAGGAGGGTAGTTTTCCCCGCGTTCGGTAGGCCCACGAGTCCAACGTCGGCTATTAACCTGAGTTCAAGACGCAGTCTCCTCCTCTCACCCGGCTCTCCGGGTGTCCTCTTTGAAGGGGATCTGTCCGTAGGTGTGGCGAAGTGCCTGTTGCCGAGTCCCCCGCGTCCCCCTTTCGCCACCAGGAGGGTCTGTCCGTGTTCCACTATCTCACCGATTACTTCACCGGTATCCTCGTCTACGACCAGGGTTCCCAGAGGGACCCTGATGTACAGATCCTTCCCCTTCCGACCGTTCAGATCCCCCCTCGCCGGCTGGCCGTCCTCCGCTTTGTAATGTTTTTTATACCTCAGGTCTATGAGGGAAAAGAGGGAGCGATCGCCCACGAGGTAGACGTTCCCACCCCTTCCACCGTCCCCACCGTCCGGCCCTCCCTTCGGCATGTACTTCTCCCTGCGGAAGTGTACGGCTCCGTCTCCCCCCTTACCCCCTTCAACGATTATGGACAGGCGATCCACGAACCGGTACTTGCCCATATCAGGTAACGTTACTATACAGGTGTTTCCTTATCTCGGAAAGGAGCATTTCAATCACCTTCTCCTCCTCGCCGAATATACGGCAACCGGCGGAGAAGAAGTGTCCCCCACCTCCGAACTTTTCGGCTATGGCGGCGACGTTCGGCCCCCCGTCCTTGCTCCTTAGACCCACCTTCCAGTAACCTTCCGGATCCCACTCCACCTTCATGGCCACTATCACTCCACGGATGGATAGGGGGTACTCAACGAAACCTTCGGAGTGTTCACGGGAGGCCCCCGTCTTCTCAAAGAACTCCCTCCTCACCACCATGTAGGCTACCTTCCCATCCTCAACCACACTGAGGGTCTTGAGGGCGAGGGAGAGGAGCTGGTACATCTGTATGGGCTTTTCCCTGAATATGAGCTCGGCGACCTTCCGGGGGTTTACGCCCCTCTCAACGAGGTATATAGCGTCCTCAAACGCCCTCGTACCTTCCCTGTTCTTGAAACTGCCCGTATCCGTCAACAGCCCGGTGTATAGGGGAAGGGCGACGCTCAGGTCTATGGCACCTTCGTCCCACTCACGAAGGAAGCGGAGTATGAGGGACGTGGCGCTCGGAGCCTCTTCGTCAAGGAGGTCGTGTTCGGAGTACCTCTCCCCCGTCAGGTGATGGTCAAACCTGATTATGGGGGCGTCTGGTCTGTCAAACCCCGTCCTCTCCCAATCGCTGGCATCAACTAAGACGTACAGGTCCCCCTCTGGAAGTTCCGTCAGAACCTCGTCGGATCCGGGGACGAAGGAGAAGACCGTGGGAACGCCGTGCTTAAGAACCGAATAGACCTCTATTCCGACGTTTCTTAAAAAGTTAGTTAAACCGGTTACGCTGCCCACAGCGTCGCCGTCGGGACGAATGTGGGAAACTACGATAACTTTCCTGTGCCTCCTGATAAAATCAACCGTCCTTCTCAAAACCGGGAATTATACCCTCGTAAGTCAGGATTTATGGGTGAGACGTCTGAGGTAATCCCAATCCGTGAGGTCAAGGCTCAGAGGAGAGACGGATACGTACAGGTTCAGGACAGCCCAGACGTCCGACCCCTCCTTAACGGTGAATATTGGCTTCCCCCCTATGGTGTAGGTGCCGTCTCCGTTCCTCTTAACCGGTCTTTCGTACGTACGGTTCCCGAGGTAGGTCCACATCTTTCCCCGGAGCATACCGTAGGGTACCGAAGGGAAGTTCACGGAGAGCAGGCGGAAGTCCCTCCTCCCTGCAAACTCCAGAAGTACATCGCGGGTCACCTTCTCGGCCGTATCCCAGTGCATCTCCTCCTGCCTCTCCATGGATAGGGCTATGGAGGGGACGCCGTAGAGCGCCCCTTCACGGGCTGCGGAGACCGTTCCGGAGTAGAAGACGTCCTCGGCGAGGTTGTACCCCGCGTTCACGCCTGAGAGGACGAGGTCCGGCCACTCGGGGAGTATCTCAAACAAGGCTATGAGGACGGAATCAACTGGGGACCCGTTGACGGCGTACGTACGCCTATCTATTCGGGTTACCTGAATGTTCCGGCGCATCGTAAGGCTATGGCTGGCGGCACTCATCTCCTCCGTAGGAGCCACGACCCACACGTCGCCGAAGTCGGAGGCCACGTCTGCAAGTACCTTTATGCCGGGGGCGTGGACGCCGTCGTCGTTGGTTACCAGTATGGTCGGCACGGCGTGTATTCTAAGCGGAAAACGACCTTACCGAATACCCGGCCGGGAAATAATCAGTTTAAATTGGAGAAATTTACAGCGATCGTGGTCTCCGATATGTGCAAAATTATCCTTCACCATTCCCGGTAATTTTGCATAAAATTGAATAATTGTTTTTTATGATCAAATTGCATAATATTACCTTTCACATATATTCCCCTTTATACTACCTTCATGTTGATTCTCATCGTTTTTCCAGATGCTTACAACATGGAAATTGTTAACACCGTATCCTACGGTGAGGTAAGAACCACGAAGTACTCCGGAATGATAGGAGGGGGAGGGGAACTCTTATTTGCAGGATACGGAGGAACCGTAGGTATCTTTTCCCCACCCTTCTCCCCGGTGAAACTCTCAGAGATATTCACATCGGGTGTAGTTCGTTCTTTTAAAGAGCGTAACGGGAACCTTTACGTAGCCCTGGGAAAGAGCGGATACGAGGTATGGCAGATAGGTGATGCCACAAGTCCGTCCCTTTTACATCGGGGGTCACCTCCGTGTGGTTTTACCACAGATGTGGAAGCGGTATCCGGGCGGACGTTTGTGGGTACGTTATGCGGCGTGTTCGTGTACGACTCCACCTTTTCGCTGGTCGGATCTTTTGATATGGCCGTATCGGGTATTCTTTCTCACGGTGAGAACTTAATCCTGTTGGGGGATAGCATTCTGACTGTGGATTTCTCGGATCCTTCCTATCCCGTAGTAATAGGAAGGGACACCGTACCCTATGGAATAAGCGTGGGAAAGGTATGGAGAGACTATCTGTACGTCCTGAGTGGTGACACGGCATTGTACATATACTCCCTGCCTGACCTTACCCTGTGGGCCTCCCACTATCTGGTGGCACCATCCTCGGATTTCGTCGTAAACGACACGCTTCTGGTTGGCGCTAGCCCCCGGGGGGCAGTGCTTTACCTATACGCTCTTACCTCACCTACAGACCTTACCTATCTGGAGACGGATACCATAAGTACTCACGGATACGACACCGTCCGAACCATGGCCATGGATGGGGATCACGTATATCTAACCGGGAGGATCAACCTGGAGAACAGTCTGGTCATATTTGATAGGGATACGGTTAAACGTGTACTGTTACCCGAAATTCTGGGGGAACCTGACTTTGCAGACAACTTCATGTACCTCCCCCTTAACGTGGGAGTGGGGGTAGTGGACATCACGGATCCCGGTGATCTGGCGGTTGTAGGATATCTGAACCCCAGAGGGTACCCGTACGTCGTACGATGGGGTTCCGGGAACCGTGTCTTAGTCGTAGCCTCCGTCCTTAAGGACAGTACGTTCTTCTACGATCTTTCAGACCCCGGAAATCCTGTTTTACTCTCCTCAATGGGAACTCAACTTCAATGCCTTGACACCATAAACGGTACGGGATCGTGCCCGTATCGGGCGAGTAAGGACTCAATCTTTTATCTGGGAGATAACAGGAACCATGGTTACATACTGGATATATCAACCTCTCCACCTACCCACATAGGTTCCTATCCGGACCTGTCCGGAGGACACATGGACGTATCTGGAAACCTTATGCTGGTCTCTACGGCCCTTTACGATGTGAGCGATCCGGGAACACCTACCTATATCACCTATCTTGTAATAATAGACTTTGGAGGAAGGATCGTAGACAATGCTGTAGTTGACACTTTTGCTTTTTCGTCGTATATTGATCCTTATCTCAATATTAGCGATATGTTCGTTCACGGAATATCTGACCCTTTTTCCCCAAGTTATCTGTCTCCCCCTGTCAGCGGTCGCTTCATAGACGCCCGAAACGATACCCTCATAACGGAGAGGAAGAACGGGGTTGTGGTACAAAGTCTCAGGACATGGGACACCGTCGCGTACTACCTTTTCCCGGAAGACCTGTCTCCGAACGGGGTGAGATTTCATAATATGTACATATATGCTACGTTCCGGGATAGAGGACTAAATATCTTCACGTTCCCTGCACCGTTGAATTCCTATGAGAGAAGGGATAACAGGTTGAAAAAAGGGTGTTTGAAAGCTTATGACGTTTCCGGAAGGCTGGTGAGGAAGGGATACAGAGGTGTGGTGTTCTGCCGGGACGGTAAGAGTTTCCGTAAGTTTATAAGGAGGTAGACCCGGATAGCCCTCCAGAGATAAGTGTGCCCCGGATTTGGGGAATAGAGACAGAACGAACGTCGTTTAAGGGAAAGAATTCCAGAAATTCTGCATGAGGTCGGGAGGGTCGTCCGTAAAATTTAAAAACCATGACAGCATTACCTTTTAAAGAGTACGTAAAAGTTGAAGGCTGGGACTTCGTTGAGCCTGAGGAGTACCTCAAGGCTCATACCGAAACTTTAACACCGGAGTTCTGGCTTGATGTGGCTCAGGATCTGGACTGGTTCGTGAAACCCACCAGAGCATTAGAGGGAGATCCGCCCTTTTACAAATGGTTTACCGACGGCAAACTTAACATGTCCTACCTCGCCCTTGACCGCCACGTAAAGAAAGGCAGGAAGAACAAGGTCGCCCTCTACTGGCTTGGTGAGGACGGCACGGAGAGGGTCCTGACCTATTACGAGTACTACAGGCTCGTCAACCGTCTCGCCTACGCCTTTCAGAACAAGTGGGGACTGAAGAAGGGGGACAGGGTGGCCATATACATGCCCATGATACCGGAACTTCCGGCCGTGATGCTGGCTCTGGCCCGTCTCGGTGTAATATTCTCCGTCGTCTTCTCCGGATTTTCGGCCAACGCCCTCGCCGACCGCATAAAGGACAGTGGAGCGAGGTACCTCATAACCGCAGACGGCTACTACAGGCGTGGGAAGAAGATCCTCCTTGAGGAGAACGTACGAAAGGCCACGGAGATGGCCCCCGTTGAAAACATCCTCGTGTTTGAGAGGCTCAAAGGGGTCTGGAACTTCAGGGAGGGAGACGTATCGGGTGAAGACTTCATCAGGGACGTACCTCTCAACACGTACGTTGAACCTATACCCGTAGAGTCAGAACATATCCTCTTCATCCTCTACACGTCCGGGACCACAGGTAAGCCCAAGGGAATAGTCCACGATACGGGTGGGTACGCCGTCCTGCTTCACGCCACGTTGAACTGGGTGTTTGACGCGAGGGAAGACGACGTCTTCTGGTGTGCTGCGGACGTGGGCTGGATTACCGGCCACTCCTATATCGTATTCGGCCCCTTCATGGAGGGACTTACCAGTGTAATGTACGAGGGCGTTCCCAACTGGCCCGACCCCGGAATATGGTGGAGCGTAGTGGAGAGGTACGGCGTCACCATATTCTACACCTCACCGACGGCCATAAGGCTCCTGATGAGGTACCCCGACGAGTACGTTGAGAAGTACGACCTCTCCACCCTCAGGGTACTCCACTCCGTCGGTGAGCCTATAAACCCGGAGGCCTGGTGGTGGTACTTTGAGAAGGTGGGAAAGCGCAGGTGTCCCGTCGGCTCAACGTGGTGGATGACGGAAACGGGCGGCGTTATGATCTCCCACACACCCGGCTGGAAGCTCGTACCCCTGAAACCCGGAACGAACGGTTATCCCATACCCGGCGTGAAAGCGGCGGTCGTAAAACCCGATGGCAGTGAGGCCTCTCCGGGAGAGAGGGGGTACCTCGTACTTACCCGACCCTGGCCCGGTATGCTCATGACCGTATGGGGAGACGACGAGAGGTATATAAAGACGTACTGGGAAAAGTTCCCCGGCAGGTTCTACACCGGAGACTACGCCATAATGGACGAGGACGGGTACATCTGGGTCCTCGGAAGGGCGGACGAGGTTATGAACGTGGCCGGCCACCGCCTCGGCACCTACGAGATAGAGTCCGCCATCGTGGAGCATGAGGCCGTCAGCGAAGCCGCCGTCGTGGGCGTGCCGGACGAGGTAAAGGGGGAGGTACCCGTTGTCTTCGTCGTACTGAAGGAGGGGTACGAGCCTTCGGAGGGCCTTAAGAAGGAGATAAAGGATACCGTGAGGGAGATCCTCAGCCCCATAGCCGTACCGAAGGAGGTCGTATTCGTGTCCAAACTCCCCAAGACCCGGTCCGGAAAGATAATGCGCCGCCTCCTAAGGGCGGTCTTCCTCGGCAAGCCACTCGGGGACGTTACCACGCTTGAGGACGAAGCCTCCGTGGAGGAGGTGAAGAAGGCGTACGAGCATCTGAAGGGAGAGTTGGGTTAGACAGCCCGTACCCCTTAGAATAGCAGGAGTGAGGAAGTTTAGCGTTTTTACGATCGTTCTGATGTTTCCTTTGCTTCTCGCAGGGGAAACGGGAAAGGGTAACGTTCTGGACATCCTTCACGCACGTATGCTCTCGGACTCTGCGGGCGAAAGGATAAACGATTTGGGATCGGCCAGAAAGATGCAGGAGGCCTGCTCCCTCTCGGAGGAGGTAAAGAACGAAGCGGGAATACTCCTATCGTGTGGGGTGTTGGCCTTTCAGAGGGCGGCAGAAAAGGAATACGGGGAAGCGGACAGTCTCTACAACAGGGTCCTGAAGGTTCTCAGGGGTACGGATCTATCTGAGGAGAGGAAGAAGGAGTACGTATGGAGGATCTCAGACATGCTGGCCTTCGCCCATCTGGAGACCGGGAACTACACGGGGGCGTTGAAATACTACCGGATCGCCCTTGATAACTTCAGCCCAGTGTTCGGGGATACCCTCTACGAGGCCTACGCCTACAACCGCATGGGTATGGCCTACCACCGGGCCGGAGAGTACGACAGGGCGGAGGAGTACTACCGTAGGGCTCTGAAAGCGGCGGGAAAGGGGGAGATGGTCGCCCGGATATACAACAACCTCGGCATGCTCTACTACGACCGCATAAACTACTCTAAGGCTCTGGAATACCTGCGGAAGGCCGAAAGGGTCCTGAAAGAGAGCGTCGGCGATAAGGCGAAGCAACTCGCCTACGTGTACGGTAACATGGCGGACGTATGCGAGGCTAAAGGGGATAGCACAAAGGCGAAGGAGTACAGGGAAAAGGCCCGGAGGATAGGGCAGCAGTAAGGTAGCCGTAAGTGGTCAGATGGCATCCGTAGAATAGTCCGGATGCTTGAACGCCTTAAAGGTTTACTTCTGGACATCCTCAACAGGAAGGGCCTTTCGCCCATCGTGATGGTGGACAACGGTAAGATGTTCGGCGTCCAGTTCGTGGCGAGGGACGTCCTCTTCTCTGTACACATAGTACCCACCGGCCTTGACAAACTCCCCTACGCCGTCGTCCTCAACTCACCCGCCGTCGTGGGACTTCCCATAAACACGGACGTTCTCCTCGCAATCCTCCAGATAAACCTCCAGATACCCATAGGGGCCTTCGGTTACATGAACGGTACCCTGATATACAAGCACTCCATAACCGACAACGACCTGACCGACGAAGAGCTGGACAGGATCATAGACATAGCCATAAACGTGGTGAATATCCATGCCAACGGCATAGTTAACACCTTCGGCGGGCGTCTCGCCCTTGACTTCCCGCCCGGATTTGAGCTGAAGGCATGAGGGAGATTCCGGTACTCGTCGGACCCACGGCGAGCGGAAAGACCGAGATAGCCGTAAAACTGGCCGAGGAAATGGGGGCGGTGGTCGTAAACGCCGACAGCAGGAAACTCTACAGGCACCTTGACGTTGGTACGGCGAAACCACCGGTAGAGTACCGCCACCTTTACAGGCTTCTGGATATTCTGGAACCCTGCGAGGAGTTCTCCGCCCACGCGTGGGCCCGTCTGGCCGAAAGGGAGATAGACGAGGTCCTCAGGGAGGGGAGACCCGTATTCTTAGAGGGGGCCAGCGTTCTCTACCTCAGGGCGCTCTTCTTCGGTTTCTTCCCACAGCCGGATATACCGGAGGAGATAAGAGAACGGGCTAAGGCTCTCGCCGAAAGCGGTGAGGGGTACCGCATCCTGACTGAGAGGGATCCGGAGACGGCCGAAAAGGTCCATCCCCACGACCTCTACCGCATATCGCGGGCCCTTGAGATACTGCTGGCCACGGGAAAGCCCATATCGTGGTGGAGGAAACAGAAGGAGACACCGAAGTACAGGGGTGTGTTCGTATACGTGGACGTGCCGAGGGAGATACTCTACCGGCGTATAGAGGAGCGGGCGCGGAGGATGTTCCTTGAAGAGGGCCTGATTGAGGAGACGAGAAAGGTTCTGGAGATGTACCCGTGCTTTCGGGAGTGGGGGAAGAAGGTCATAGCCTACAGGCAGGCCATAGAGTACCTTGAAGGGAAGTACGACCTTGAGACGGCCATAAGGAAGAAGGCGAAGGCGGACAAGGTCCTATCCCGCAGACAGAGGAGGTTCATGAGGAGTTTGAAGCCTTTAATCGTCGTGAGCCGGGAGGAGGCCTACGAAAGGATGAAGGAGTTACTGGCGGGTTTCCCCGGATCTCCCGTTTAAAATCTCACCTATGAAGGCAGCCTACATAGAAGAGTTCGGTGGACCCGAGGTAATAAAGTACGGGGAACTTCTCACACCGAAGCCGGGACCCTGCGAGGTCCTGGTCCGGGTGAAGGCCGTAAGCGTGAACCATCTGGACGTGTGGGTGCGCAGAGGTATATACAAAAACCTCCCCATGCCCCACGTTCTGGGCAGCGATATAGCCGGGGTCGTGGAGGAGGTGGGACCGGGCGTGAAGAACGTAAAACCCGGCCAGAAGGTCCTTATAAATCCGGGAACGAGTTGCGGCGTGTGTGAGGCCTGCCTATCCGGAAGGGACAACCTGTGTAAGGAGTACAAAATACTCGGAGAACACGTGTGGGGCGGGTACGCCGAATACGTTAGGGTACCTTCCGCCAACGTACTACCCTATCCGGAGGGCCTTACGTGGGTTGAGGCCGCGGCCGTACCGCTCACCTTCCTCACGGCGTGGCACGCGGTGGTGACGAAGGGACAGATAAAGCAGGGAGAAACCGTACTCGTGATGTCCGGGGGAGGAGGTGTCGGGAGTGCGGCGGTGCAGATAGCCAAACTCTTCAACGCCTACGTAATTACGACCGTAGGGTCGGACTGGAAGGTTGAAAAGGCGTACGAACTGGGAGCAGACCTCGTAATAAACTGGCGTAAGGAGGACATAGAGAAGGTGATAAGGGAGAAGGTCGGCAGGGTTGACCTCGTGATAGACCACACCGGTCAGGAGCATACCCAGAGGCTCATAAACGTAACGAAGTGGGGAGGAAGGATAGTCATGTACGGGGCCACGAGCGGGTACAGGGCGCAGATAGACCTGAGGCACATATTTTACCGACAGGTCTCCCTTATCGGTTCCACGATGGGAAGTAAGGGGGAACTCTTCAACGTGGTCCGCCTCGTTGAAAAGAGGAAACTCCGTCCGGTCGTATATAAGGTCCTTCCCCTTGAGCAGGCCCGGGAGGCCCACAGGCTCCTTGAGAGCTTCTCCCCCTTCGGTAAGGTTGTTCTGGAGGTGGATGGATGAAGGGTCCTGAACCCTTTTACCTTTCGGAAGGCACTCTTCACGTCCTTGACCAGAGGGTACTGCCTAAAAGGGTGGTCTACAGGAAGGCCAGAGATGCTTTTGCGGTCGCCCGACTCATAAGGAAGATGGTGGTGAGGGGCGCCCCGATGATAGGTATAGTGGCCGCCTACGGCCTTTACCTCCAGAGCCTTAAGAATCCGAGGAGGCTCCGGGAGGGCTGGGAAGCCCTAAAAAGCTCCCGCCCGACGGCCGTCAACCTCCACAACGTCCTTGAGGAGGCCTTACCCCTCGTTGAAAGAGGGGAGTCCCCGGAGGAGTTCCTTGAGTTCGCCAGAAAAGTTGAGGATAGGGAGAGGAGGATAAACGAGGCCATAGCCGAAAACGGCCTTCAGTTCTTCAACCGCCCTATGAGGGTTCTGACGTACTGCAACACGGGTATGTGGGCTACGATGTACCCGGGGACGGCCCTCGGAATAATAAGGTGGGCATACAGGAGGGGACTCGTGAAACACGTCTTCGCTCCGGAAACTGCCCCTTACATGCAGGGGGCCAGGCTTACCGCCTACGAACTGCAACTTGAAGGTATTCCCTACAACGTGGTCCCCGACAACCACATACCCTTCCTCATGGAGAGGGGGATGGTGGACATAGCCGTGGTGGGAGCCGACCGCATCACGTCCGACGGGTACGTCTTCAACAAGATAGGGACCCTATCCATAGCCCTCGCTGCCAAACGCTTCGGCGTTCCCTTCGTAGTCGCTGCACCGAGTACGACGTTTGATCCCAACCCCTACACAAAGGATATTGTCGTAGAGAGGAGAAAGGACGCACCGAGGGAGGATTACCTTTACTACGCATTTGATATAACGCCCCCCGACCTCGTGGGGGCTATCGTGAGCGAGAAGGGGGTATGGAGACCTTAGCCCTTTCGCTGATCGGGGGACTTCTGGGGGCGCTAATAACCCTGATCCTCCTCTATATGGGTCCCGTAAGGGGTCTGGGTGTGGCCGTATTCGTGATAATCATGGTCCTCACGCTGTTCCTCCCCTTCCTCTCCTACCTGATACTGATCGTCTTCAAGCCGATCGTGGACTCCCTGTACACGGTCAGGTTCTCCTTCCTGAAGCTCACCCACCTGTTTTCCGTTTACTCCATAGCCATATGGGGGGTATTTCTCGTACTCAGGAGAGCCATACGCAACCCCATAACCTACCTTGACGTCGCCCACTTATTACTCCTCGCACCCGTTCCCTTCGTACTGCTCTTTTCGCCCAACATAGGAGGTATAGACCTCGCCCTGCGCATCCTATCCGGATGGGGGTTCTACTTCATGGCGAGGGAGATTGACCTGAAAAACGCCCGCTGGATAGAGCTGGCCTTCCTCCTTTCCATCCTGTTTCCGATGATAACCGGCCTCCTTTCCGTCCTCGGTTATTTTCCCGACGGCTTTCAGGAAGGGGCCTTTGAGAGGTTGAAGGGGCCCTACCACGACGCCACGGCCTTCGGCTTTGAACTCGTTCCGGGCTTTCTCGTCCTCCTCCACCGTCTGGGGCGGAGGTTCAATCCCGTTGAGTTCGTCCTCGTTCTGGCCACGGTCTACCTCTTCTATCGCACGTATACCCGCGCCCTGTGGATCTCCGTGGTTCTGTCCTCCGTGGTGGTCGTCCTCCGAAAGGAGGCTAAGGGGAACCGTTTGCCACTCCTTATTCTCCTTGGCATCTTAGTGGTCGGATTTATCGCCTTTTATCCCGAAATATCCGCCCGTTTTGCCCAGCACGGTCTGGGTACGGATCCCGACTCCTTCAACGGAAGGATGATCATATGGCAGGACGGTTTCAGGCGGTTCTTTTCCCTCAACCCGATAGCCACCTTTTTCGGTCTGATCACTACAGGAAAACCAATGGGTCTTTACCTCCACAACACCTACCTCGTCTTTCTCATAGACATGGGCATATTCGGCTTTACCGTATTTACAATATGGCTGCTCAACGTTATCCGGTTTGCCCTCTCGTGTAAGGGTACGTACTCCGGGTTACTCAGGGCGTCCCTCGTGTTCGTCCTCGTGAGCGGTATAACGAGCGGGGGGATCCTCTACCCCAACTTTCAGTGGTTCTTCCTTACCGTACTGGGTCTTGCGATGAACGACCACGTTAGCAGGCTAAGGTCTTCGTCCGTATAATCCCCGCTTATGCCCAAGGTAGGAGTAAGGAAACAGGAAGGCGAGACCTTTGAGTCCATGCTGAGGAGGTTCAAGAAGCTCGTAGGCAGGGAGGGTATACTCAACGACTACCGTCGTCATCTCGTCTACGAAAAGCCCTCCGAGATCCGTAAGAAGAAGGAGGCCATGAAGTGGAGGAAGATCCGGAGGAAACTCATGAAGATGATGGAGGAAGACTGACCTCCGGATGCCCGTCATTGAGGTAGAGAACCTCAGAAAAGTCTACCGTGTACCCGTAAAGGGTGAGGGTTTTTTGTCAACTTTCCGGCACTTCTTCCGTCGCCAGTACAGGGATATAGAGGCGGTAAAGGGGATAAGTTTCACGGTTGAGCGGGGGGAGGTGGTGGGTTTCCTCGGTCCGAACGGGGCGGGTAAGACCACTACCCTGAAGATGCTCGTCGGCCTCATAAAGCCGACGTCCGGAAGGGTGAGGGTACTGGGATACGATCCCTTTGAGAGGAGGAAGGACTTCCTGAAACGGATAACCCTCGTAATGGGGCAGAAGCAGCAACTGATATGGGACCTGCCCCCAATAGAGTCCCTCAGGATAAACGCCGCAGTCTACGAGATACCGGAGGACGTATTCCGTAAGCGGTTGAACTACCTTGCCGAAATGTTAACGATAAAGAAGCGCCTATACCAGCCCGTACGTAAACTCTCCCTCGGAGAGAGGATGAAGGCCGAGATCCTCGCCGCCCTCATTCACGAGCCGGACGTACTCTTCTTAGACGAGCCGACTCTGGGACTGGACGTGAACGCCCAGATATCCATCCGTAACTTCCTGAAGACCTACAACGAAGAGTTCGGTGCCACCATAATACTGACGAGCCATTACATGGGGGACATAGAGGCCCTGTGCGACAGAGCCATAGTCATACATAAGGGCAGGCTCATATTTGACGGGGACCTCTACGATCTATCCGAAAAGGTTATGCCCTTCAAGGAAATATACGTTGAGTTCAAGGGGAGGGTGCCGATAGAGGAACTGCGGAGGATGGGGGATATCCGGGAGATAGAGGGTCAGGAGGTCAAGTTGCTCGTGCGGAGGGACGAGGTGTTCCGGAAGGTGAGGGAAATAATGGACAGGTACGACGTGGACGACCTCTCAGTTACGGACCCTCCACTGGACGAGGTCCTGGCCAAGGTGTTTGAGAGTTAGTCTTCCCGCCAGAGTAAAAAGCCTATCAGCAGGATAAGGATAAGCAAGGGGAGGTGTTCCCATACTCTGGGATGCAGGTGACCGTGGGCGTCTATCACGCTACGGGATACCCTGCCGGCGTTGAAGAACACGAGGCTCAGGAGAGGCACCTTCCAGCCCCTTCTTAAGTACACGTACGTAAGGAGAGGGTAAAGGAGCGTGTATACCACGTTCTGGATCTTCACGAAGGTGGGAATCGGTACGAACAGGGTTATGGATACGTACATGAGCAGAAGCAAACCTATAAGTGCAACTATTACCTTCCTCATAGCCTGTCCGCCCAGGCCCACGTCTTCGGTGTCGTTATCTCAACGGAGTTCCCTTCCGGGTCGCGGAAGTACAGGGATCTACCACCGTTCGGCCAGGTTATCTCGGCCTCTATCTCCACCCCCATGGCCTCCAGCCTCCCCCTCCACGCATCGTACTCCTCTTCTGGCGTGTAGAAAGCGATATGCGACGGCCCCCTGCACCCGTGAGGGGGAACGTCGGTACTCTTCAGGGTCTTATCCGGATCAAATATCAGCAACATGGTCTCACCGAGTTTAAAGAACACGTGCCTGTCCTCCTCAACCACCGGATGGACACCGAGGAGCATGGAATAAAACTCCCTCATACGCTTCAGATCCCTGCCGTATAGGCACACCTCGGCTATCCTCAGGTTCACTTCCCTATGTCCCTCCTGTAGTACATCCCCTCAAAGTGTATCTTCTCCATGGCCTCGTAGGCCCTGTTTCGGGCCTCTTCAAGCGTTTCCCCCGTGGCCACGACCGAAAGGACCCTGCCCCCGGAGGTTATCAACTGACCACCTTCCTCCTTTACGCCGGCGAGGAAAACGGCGTCGGCTATCCTTTCGGCCTCCTCAAGACCGGTTATAGGGAAGCCCGTTATGGGCCTCTCAGGGTACCCCCTAGATGCGGCGACGACGCAACAGGAGAAACGGGAAGGTTCTTTTATGAGATCTTCCTTCAGATTGCCCTCCGCCGCAGATACCACGACCTCCCCGAAGTCGTAATCCATAAGGGGCAGGATGGCCTGGGTCTCCGGATCGCCGAGCCGTACGTTGTACTCAAGGACGAAGGGTCCGTTCTCTGTCAGCATGAGGCCGAAGTAAAGGATACCTTTGTACTTAAGGCCCTCCCGTGCCAGCCCTTCAAAAGTCCGCCTTACGACGTTCTCCTCTATCAGGGATTTCGTCTGCTCGTCCAGAACCACGGGAGATATGGACCCCATACCTCCGGTGTTGGGGCCGTCGTCCCCGTCCCTCAACCTCTTGTAGTCTCTGGCGTAAGCGAAGACCTTCCAGCGGCTGCCATCGGCTACGGCGAAGACGGAGACCTCTTCACCCCTGAGAAAACGCTCTATCACCACCCTCCTGGAGGCTTCGCCGAACTTCGCCCTGTTCATGAACTGGTCAAGGGTGTTTATCGCCTCCCCAACGCTGCGAGCTATTACCACCCCCTTACCTCCGGCCAGACCGTCCGCCTTTATAACTATGGGGAACCTCTGCCCCTTCACGTACTCAACGGCGTCGTCAAACTCCTCCTCCGTAAAGACCTCAAAGTCCGCCGTGGGTACCCTGTACTTCTTTGCGAAGCTCTTGGCCCATATCTTGCTCGCCTCCAGTCTGGCCGCTGCCCTGTTCGGAGCGAACACCTTCAGGCCTCTCCTCTCCCCCTCATCCGCTATCCCTAAGGCTATGGAGGTTTCTCCGCCGGGAAAGATCAGGTCAACACCGTTGTCAAGGGCGAAGTCCACGAGGGCGTTTATCTCACTCTCCTTTATTGGAACGTTCCTACCGTAACGGGCGGTGAAGGGGTTCCCCGGTGCGGTGAATATCTCAAACCCGACCTTTGACTGGGCCAGTTTCCAGACTATGGCGCTTTCCCTGCCTCCCTTTCCTACGACCAGGACCTTCATCTCTACCTCCCCAGAGAGAATTTGAGACCTACACTTACACGCATTCCACCAAGATCCTCTTTGGCGTTGATCTCGTTCTTATCAGGATCCGGAGGCCTATCCTTCACCGAGAGAGATTTATTTTTGGTGTTGAACACCCAGTAGGCCACACCCCTATCCTCGTTCCCCCCGGAGTCCCTGTCCACGTACTCACCCTCGTAGCCGGAGAACGAGAGGACGTCGTACCCTACCCTCACGGCGAGGGCGAGTTTGTCCGAAATGGAAACGTCACCCCCGAAGGCCATACCCATACCCACGGACGAGGCCGACAGGGAGGCCTCCCTTATCCCCCAAGTATGTACGCCGAGTACGTTGATATGGGAGGAGTCGTAAACCGAGAGGCTGGAGAAGCCGAGGAGCATCTTAACGCCGGCGTACATCCGGAAGGTTTCCGTCAGGGGATAGGAGAAGCCTATCGGCAGGCCGAATATGAAGTTCATGAGGCTGTGCTTACGGTGAAAGTAAACCGTCGCCCCAGACGTTTTTTTGCTGTCCCCACCGTTTACGGAGGTGTAAAGTATAGCAGGTTCTATACCGACGTCCAGAAAGGTCGCACGGTATCCCATACCCACACCGAACCCCAGACCCACCTTCTGGTTGGGCAGGTCAAAGTCCTCGCTCCTCATCTCGTCAACCCACAGGTTGTAGTGAGTTAGGGAGACGGTTCCGAACTGAAAGAGGGGATAAAGGTACAACATAAGGAAGTATTTTACCCCCGTTCCGTTTTCCCTAGTTCCGTTTCCGTGTGGCAAGATATCCCCACCCGGTATTCAGCGAGTGTAGGGGCCGGAACATTATATCCTGCGATCCCCGAATCAGCAACGATTACGATGGCTCGGTAGAGCCGCCCTTCAGCCTCAACGCAATCCCCTTTTCTCTGTCTAAGCGCGAAACTACTGGGTAAAAAAAGGGGGGGCGTACGCCCCCCTCTTTAATGGCGGGCCTTCCCCCGATTAGAAGTCAAGGTCGGAAGGCGCGCCACCCTCTTTCTTCTGCTCCTTTATCTCAACGACCACGGCCTCGGTGGTCAGAAGGAGACCGGAGACGGAGGCGGCGTTCTGGATGGCGGAACGGACCACCTTGGTGGGGTCTATGATGCCGGCCTCAAACATGTCCACGAACTCACCGGTAAGGGCGTTGAAGCCGATGTTGGGGTTCTCCTTGTGTTTCTCCTTGATCTTCTCAACTATGAGGTTGCCCTCGTACCCGGCGTTGTTGGCTATCATACGGGCGGGCTCGTGGATGGCCTGCTTTACGATGCGGATACCGAGCTTCCTGTCCTCGTTCTTCTCCTGCTTCTCCATCTCCTCAAGGGCGGGTATGGTCCGGAGCAGGGCGACACCGCCACCGGGAACGATACCCTCTTCAACGGCCGCCTTCGTGGCGTTGACGGCGTCCTCTATCCTCATCTTCTTCTCCTTCATCTCGGCCTCGGTGGCCGCACCAACGTAGATTATGGCAACGCCGCCGGAGAGCTTGGCCAGCCTCTCCTGAAGTTTCTCCCTGTCGTAGTCGCTCTTTGTCTCCTCAATCTGCTTCTTGATCTGCTCTATACGGGCCTTGATCTCCTCCGGCTTGCCGTAGCCCTCAACTATGGTGGTATCGTCCTTGGTCACGATGACCTTCTTAGCACGGCCGAGGTCCTCAAGGCGGGTGTTCTCAAGCTTGAAGCCCAGCTCCTCGGATATTACCTTACCGCCGGTGAGGATGGCGATGTCGCGGAGCATCTCCTTGCGCCTCTCGCCGTAACCGGGGGCCTTCACGGCGGCAGCCTGAAGGACGCCGCGGAGCTTGTTCACCACGAGGGTAGCGAGGGCCTCACCCTCAACGTCCTCGGCTATCACAAGGAGAGGCTTACCGCTCTGGACGACCCTCTCAAGGACGGGGAGGAGCTCCCTGATGGAAGAGACCTTCTTGTCGGTTATCAGGATGTAAGGCTCCTCAAGGACGGCCTCCATCTTGTCGGGGTTGGTGACGAAGTAAGGGGAGAGGTAGCCGCGGTCAAACTGGTAGCCGTTGACGACCTCCACGTACGTCTCGGTGGACCTGCCCTCCTCTATGGTGATGACGCCGTCGTGGCCCACCTTCTCCATGGCCTCGGCGATCTTCTTACCGATCTCGGGGTCGTTGTTGGCGGAGATGGTGGCGACCTGCTCTATCTCCTTGTTGTCCTTGACCTCCTTGGAGATCTTCTTCAGCTCCTCAACCACCTTATCAACGGCCTTGTCTATCCCCCTCTTCACCTCCGTGGGGTTGGCGCCCGTGGCGAGCATCTTCAGGCCGTCCCTGTAGATGGCCTCGGCGAGGACTATGGCCGTGGTGGTACCGTCTCCCGCCACATCGTTGGTCTTGGAGGCCACCTCGCGGACGAGCTGGGCGCCGACGTTCTCGTAGGAGTCCTTAAGCTCTATCTCACGGGCGACCGTCACCCCGTCCTTGGTTATGACGGGGATGCCGAACTTCTTCTCAAGGATGACGTTCCTCCCGGCAGGGCCGAGGGTTACCTTTACGGCCTTGGCCAGCTTCTCAACACCCTTAAGGACGGACTTGCGGGCGTCGTCGTTGTACCTGATGTCTTTCGCAGCCATGTTTCACCTCCTTTTTTATGACTCCTCTATGACGGCGAGGATGTCGTCCTCGCGCATGATGAGGTACTC
>JALWYV010000006.1 GCA_027003075.1 Caldifarciminota bacterium
CCAGAGTCTTCGGACTCTGGAGTAAGGGCCCGGGGAGACTACCCGGTAGATGGGCCGCAGGTGTAAGCCCCGCAAGGGGTTGAGCCGAGCGGTTCCAATAGCCCGAGGATTTCGTCGCCTCACTTCCTCACGCTACCTGCTTTTTTTGTTTTTAATCTTCCCGATACGTCTCCGACCACGCAGGCTCAATAAGTCCGTTAAATACCTCAGATGAAAACGGGAGTGTCTTATACCAGTAGTTTCGCGATACGTAATTGCTGCCGAAGTTGGTGGAGAGATAAACGTACCTCTTCCGATTTAACGTGTTTTTAGGAAGGATGCCCGGTGTAATTGGGTTTGACCATCAATAACCGGAAAGAGTCTTGCCCGTCGTGGAATTCCTCCGTCGGAGGAACCACTCAGGCATTTATCAGCAAGGAACACTTCCATCCTGCGCCTGTACATTCACTAAGTACCCTGTAGGTAAAGAGAGAACACACAGCAACTCTACGGGATTAGAATTGCTTCGTGCTTTCACGTATACGGAACTTTACGATAATAGCCCACATAGACCACGGCAAATCAACCCTCGCCGATCGCCTGATAGAACGTTCCGGTATCCTGCGTGCCTCCAGGATGGAGGAGCAGCTTTTAGACAGTATGGATCTGGAGAGGGAGAAAGGAATAACCATAAAGATGCATCCCGTAAGGTTGCCGATGGATGTGGATGGGGAAAGTTACGTATTTCACATCATAGATACGCCCGGCCATGTTGACTTCACCTATGAGGTCTCCCGTAGTCTGGCCGCGGTTGAGGGGGCGTTGCTGTTAGTTGACGCCACTCAGGGAGTTGAGGCCCAGACCGTGTCTAACCTATACCTTGCTCTTGAGCAGGACCTTGAGATAATACCGGTAATAAACAAGATAGACCTCCCGAACGCCGATATTGACGCCACCTACGAGGAGATAATGGACCTGTTGGGCGACGTTGAACCTGTCCTTATATCCGCCAAACTCGGTACGGGTATAGACGAGCTGTTAAGGAGAATAGTGCGGGACATTCCGCCCCCGAAAAGCAGGGGGGATGATCTCGTAGCCCTCGTATTTGATGCCGTATGGAACGATCACAGGGGAGCAGTGCCTTTCGTTCGCGTTTTCGGAGGTGAGGTGAAGAAGGGCGATAGGATAGAGTTCGCATCCTCCGGTGAGGAGTACGAGGTGGTTGAGGTGGGATACATCTACCCACCCAAACGTTTCGTTCCCGCTGAAAGGCTATCATCCGGTGAGGTTGGGTACATCATGGCCAACATACGTGACATAAGGAGTGCGAGGGTAGGGGACACCATCAGGTTAAAAGGAAGCAAGGTTGTACCGGTGCCGGGGTACAGGGAGCCGAAGCCCATGGTCTGGGCGAGTATCTTCCCGGTGGATCCGGGGGACTATCCGGACCTGTCAAAGGCCATAGAGAAACTACGTCTTAACGATGCGGCAATACAGGTTCAGCCCCAGTACTCTCCTGCCCTCGGATCGGGGTTCAAGTGTGGTTTTCTGGGGCTTCTGCACCTTGATATATTTAAAGAGAGGCTTCGCAGGGAGTACGGGATTGAGGTCATAGTGACCCAGCCAACCGTGGAGTACAAGGTACTCTTGAAGGACGGTACGGAGGAGATAATAACCTCACCCACGGACTTTCCGGACGTCTACGAGAAGGCCTACGAGCCTTACGTTAAACTCCAGATACTCACGCCCGACGAGTACGTCGGTCCCGTTATGCAGCTGGCCATAAGTCGCCGTGGGAAACAGGTCGGGTTCCACTACATAGGCCACAAAGTGGCCGTCCTTGAGTACGAGATTCCCCTATCGGAGATCCTCTACGACTTCTTTGATCACCTGAAGTCCGTGAGCAGAGGGTACGCGTCCATGGACTACGAGATGGCCGGGTGGAGGGAGTCGGATCTTGTCCGTCTGGACATTCTGATAAACGGTGAGAAGGTGGACGCCTTCGCCGTGGTTGTGCCGAGGGAGAAGGCCTATAGAGTGGGGAGGGAACTGGTTCAGAGGTTGAGGAAGGTTATACCCCGCCAGCTCTTTGAAGTGAACATACAGGCGGCCATAGGCCGCAAGGTGATAGCGAAGGAGCGTATAGCCCCCATACGAAAGGACGTGACCGCCAAGTGCTACGGAGGAGACATCACCCGGAAGAGGAAACTCCTTGAGAAGCAGAAGAAGGGTAAAAAGAGGTTAAAGCAGATCGGGAAGATAGAGGTTCCTCAGGAGGCCTTCCTCGTCCTTATGGGGTCGGGGGAAGGGGAGTAGTTACCCTTTCGGTATTCCGTATATGGAATGGTATAGAGGGACAGGATTAGAATAAACGGTATTGCGTCCATGGGGTGATAGCGCGTATCCGGTATATCCCGATGGACAGCAGGAAAACGGTATTCGCGAAGTGATCGCATGGGACATAAAAATCCCAAAGGCAATTCCCCAATTATTCAGTAGTTTCGCGCTTAGACAGAGAAGAGGGGATTACGTTGAGGCTGAAGAGCGGCCCTGCCATACCATCGTAATCGTTGCTGAAGGGAGAAAGGGGAAATACCCTTAAAGAGTCTAAGCC
>JALWYV010000007.1 GCA_027003075.1 Caldifarciminota bacterium
CTTCGCCGGTGGCGGCACGGTCTTCGGTGCGACGGGCATGAACGAGGCCTTCATAGCCAGGATGGACACGGCCATCTCCTCCGTCCTTGATCTGATATTCATCTCCAGCCCCGATTACGATATGATAAACGATATAGCCGTAGTCTCGGATAGGATATTCGTCACAGGCGCGACCCGCGGATCCTCGCTCTTTTCAACCTCCCGCGTTGTACACGGTACGCCGGGCAATTACGACGCCTTCACCCTGGCCGTGGACACCTCCCTGTCGTCCCTCACGACGGCCGTCATACTGGCCGCCTCCTACGTGGACGAGGCCCATGCCATCTCCCCGGACACGTCGTCCGTCGTAATAGGTGGGTACACGTACGCTGGAGCGGACTTCGCCGGAGGCTCAGACACTCTGGGGAGCGTGGGTGGATGGAACGTCTTCGTGGCGAGGGTTTCGGACTTCCCCACCTCCGTCCGTGAGAAAGTGGGAGGCCCCCGCAGGTACGAGATAACGGATGATGGCATCCTCGTACATCTGAACGAGGGGGCGTACGTAGGATACGACGCCTACGATGCCACCGGAAGGCTTGTAGGACGCCACAGCGCCGGATACCTCCCCTCCGGTTCCCACCTTATACCCCTGAAACTGAGGCGCTCAGAGGTTCACCTCCTGAGGCTGAGAATAGGGAAGGCGGTTGAGGGCGTGAAACTACTCCCTACCTTCCGAGGTAGATCTCGGCCGTAGCGCTTACTACAACTATGAAGACGAACGCTCCCAACAGGGCTAAAACGTACCCTTTCCTCTTTTCTGCCTCCCGTACCACGTCCCTCCACCCCATAACGTACCCCTCCACCACCCTCCTTTCCGGGGTAATTAGGGAAAAGGCGTACCCTACGATGCAGGATACTGAAAAGCCGAAAAGGTTCCACCACATCCACGATACGCCGGGCATAAACTTCCAGAGGTAGAGGTTGAAGGCCACTCCGGAGATTAGGCCCAATATGGCCCCCATCCCGCTTACCCGCCGGGAGAACATACCCATAAAGAAGACGGCAAGGATAGGGCCGTAAAAGGCCGAGCCTATACGGTTCACCAGCTCAATGACCGTCTCCGGAGACCTTATGAGGGTCAGGGCGAAGGCCGTTGAGAACAGCCCCCAGAACACCGTAAGGGCTTTGGATATGAGGACCTGTTTCCCCTGAGGTAGATCGTTCAAGCGGGGGAAAATTCGGCTCAGGAAGTCCTCGTACGTCGCGGCGGAGAGGGCGTTCATTGCACTATCAATTGAGGACATCGTGGCGGCGAATATGCCCGCCATGAAAAGGCCCACGAGACCCGTGGGAAAGTAGCGGAGGACGAACTCCGGGACGAGAAAGTCCGGCCTCTTACCTTCTAAGACTTTGAGAAAGTCGGGGTGATGGTTCAGGAAGGCTATGAGGAGGATACCGACGGCGCTGTAGGTTAAAACGAGGGGAAAGCGCAGGAGACCGTTTATGAGCAGGGCCTTCTGGGCATCTCTGGCATCCTTGGTGGTAAGCAACCTCTGAGCCTCGCTCTGGTCCGTCCCGTAGTAGGATAGGTAGAGAAAGAACCCTCCGAAGAGCATGGCCCACAGGGAGAAGCTCTCGCCGTCCCCCATACCGCTCCTCTCCGGGACAAATACCCTGAGCCGTTCCGATGAAGGTTCAAGATAACGTACGAAGTCCAGACCGAGCATGTTGAGAAGCAACCCCACCATAAACAGGGCGGAGAACCAGAGGATAACGAGCTGAAGGATATCTGAGTAAATGTCGGCCTCTATTCCTCCGAGGGCGGTGTATATTATGGTCACGGTCGCAACGACGAGGAGGGTCTCGGGCAGAGGCCACCTTATCAGGGAAGAAAGTACGACACCGGTTGCGAACAGTATCACACCTGCGGCGAGGCTCCTGCTCACGAGGAATATGGCGCTGATCGTGGCCCTCACGCCCCTGCCGTACCTACCCTCAAGGTAGTGGTATATGGTTATTGCCCCCATGCGGTGGTAGAGGGGGACGAGGGTGAGCATGAGGAATATCATGGCGAGAGGAACGGCCAGCTCGTACTGCCACCACTTGAGTCCTCCTCCCTCCTTCAGGGCTATGAAGGCCGGGGCTCCAATTATACTTATGGCACTGACCTGGGTGGCGACGAGGGACAGGGCTACCTGCCACGGGGCCATCCGCCTGCCGGCCACGTAGTAGTCCTTCCGGCTCCTCTGCCTGCGGGTGAGATAAAAGCCTATGCCGAGGACAACGGCCACGTAGCCCAGAACAACCACCCAGTCCAGAAGGACCATGGGGCTGACGATTCTAAGGAGGTACCCTTTGTCGTGGGCTTGACAAAAGGGTGGGTTCGGGGTTATAATATTCTACCATGAGGAATATGCTAAGATTGACCTTAAGCGTGGGTGTGCTTATGGGATGGCTGGGCATGGTGTTCGCCCAGTCTTACGAACCGTATGGACCTCTTGATCCGGAGTGGCGTCAGGGACGCCACGACTACAAGAAAACGGCCAAGGCACCGTGGAGGTGCAACACGCCGGCGACACTATCTAAAACGCATTCTTACGAAGATCCCAATAACGCTGACCTCTATGTCACAACTACCCGGAACGACGGAGACGACACTACCGATATCTTCTACTCCGGACTTGACAGGGGTGTGCTGGCCGGAGGCCCCAATACCTGGCTTGAGGGGGCGGATATAACCAGCCCTATATGTAGCGGTGAGGTATGGCCCGACGACGGAACGGGTGAGGCCGTCCTTACCACAAACAGGGTGGGCTGGTATCCGGCGACGGAGACAGACGCATGGGGAGGTGTAGACTTCTACCTCGTCAAGATAAACTTCAGCTGCGGTGAGATGAACGGGGACGGATGGGATTTCAGCCCCGAGAAGCACTCCAACCTTACCATCATAGACCTTGAGAACGACGGCATAGCCGAGATATACCTCTCCATAGGTTCCACCCTCTACATGTTCAGGGAGAACATAACCTCCTGGAGTCCCTCATGGAGTGCGAGCCTTCCTGACGACGGTGGAGATCCGGTAATCGGAGACTTTGATGGGAACGGCTCATGGGACGTATGTCTCCCTCTTGAGAACGGTACGGTTAGATGTTACAACGCTGCTACAGGGGCTTTCCTGTGGTCCGGATCCGCACCCTGCGGCTTCATGGGTGGGGTGACCGGTGGTGAGGCCTGCTGTCCCTCTTATCTGAAGACCGCCCTGATGGCCTGGGACCTTGACAGCGACGGTGCAGACGAACTGGTCATAGTGGGAAGCTCCTGCGTATCGGCCTACGACGTACCCACCTGGACACAGCTGTGGAGGGCAAACGTCTCCAGCAACAGGGCCGGTGCGTTGGGAGACCTTGACGGCGATGGCCTCTACGATGTGGTGGTAAACAACGTTTCTACGGGTGGAAACGTCACGGTTATAGACGGACAGACCGGCTCTATCATAGCGACCTTCACGGAGAGTACGCAGGGTTACAGCGCCCCCACCGTCGCGGACGTGGACGGGGACGGTATATGGGACGTCGTCCTTGCGGGGACCCAGCCCGTGGCATGGTCAAGGGCCAACGGATGGACCAGCCGGGTCTGGACGGGTTCCGGTAACTCTCCCTACGGTATAACCAGCGACGTGGTGGTTTCACGTTTGACGGACAACAGCCTTCAGATAGTATTTGGCGATGCTTCCTGCTACGCCTCGCAGTGGGTATGCGACGTGGCCGTCTTCGGCACCGGCGATCAGGAGCTCGGTACCGAGGAGAAACCGGCCGAGGCGGTTCAGTTCAGCGTTAGGACGGTTGACGGCGGTATCGTAGTGGAAGGGTACAGGGGTGAGGTCTCCGTATACACCGCATCCGGATCCCTCGTGAAGAGGGTCAACGTTGAGAACAGGGCGAAGATTGACCTCAAAGCCGGAGTCTACCTCATCAAGGCCGGACCCAACACCGTCAGCGTTATCGTACGGTAAGATCGCCTTAAATGGGTATGGAGGGGGCGTTTTAGCCCCCTCTTTTTTACGTCCGTAGAATGGGACGTGTGGAGTCTCCTCCCCTTCGTGCCGGATACGACCGAGATTACCGTATTCCACGGTTACGTCTATCAGACGGTAGACATAAACTCCTGTGGCAGAGACGAACTGGAAGCTCTCCCTTTCCTGACACCGGAGCAGATAGAGAACGTCCTTAAGAACAGACCCTATCACGGCTGGAAGGACTTCCTGAGGAGGTCCGGATTACCCCTACCCATCGCTTACGCTCTCAGGGGCCTAATTACGTTTGGAAACGGTAGGAGGTACTACGGCCTCTTTGTGAGAACCGGATTGAGGAATGGTGAAGGTAGTCTACTTTTCAGCTTTAAGGGTAGGACGGGAAACTACGTCTCTCGCCTTTACCTCTCCCGATACCGTAGAGCCGTGGCTGTAGGATACTATGGTAAGGTCAGACTTCTGGCCGGGAACTACGTTATGGCTTCTCCCCTGGGATTTGCCGGGTACGGAGGGTTCTACACCGGAGGATGGGGGCCGAGGTACTCTCCATACTCCCCCCCGTCCATCGTCTTAGGCGTTGGCCTTTGGAACGTCAAGGTGGATACCGTAGGGTTGATAGGTGGTATAACGGGCAGGTACGGGGGGCTTCTGCTTTTGAGGACGTGGTCCGGAACTTCCGGGGGTGTGGGGTACTTCAGGTACGGTCCGGTCGTTCTGGAAAGCGCTCTATCCGAGGGATCTTATGGCCTCGGTGTGGCGGCGGTTGGTAGAGGTGTGGGTTTCCGGTTTACTTACACTGTCGGTGAAAGGTTCTGGGAAGAGGGGGGATTTTCCCGGACTTACGCCCTGTGGTTTTCCGTGCCTCTATGGGGATACTCCTTCAGGGCTTACGTCTCTCAGGATAAGAGGAGGGTGTCCGTATCCCTTTACAGACGGGATTACGGCTTAAGGCTGGAGTACTACGAGGTTCCGAGGTTGAGGCTCTACGTCAAGGGCGTGGAGGCCGGTATATGCTCAGGATGTATGTGGGGAGGGTACAGGTGGAGGTGGGGATGGTTCCGTCTTTACTCTTTCACGATCTCCGGTATCCACATCTACGAAGGGGGATCGTCCCGACTTATCACATCCAGTGAGGGTTTTCGTTTATCGTTCGGGCTTGGCGGCAGGCAGTTCGGTGTTGATGGGTACTTGCAGGAAGATCGTTTCGGCATGTATCTCTGGTCGCTGTTAAACCTGCACTAACTTCCGTTTTGTCAACAGTATAATACCCACTCATGGCAAAGGATAAGATAAGGGTTGCTATAATAGGTGTAGGGAACTGCGCCTCCTCCCTCGTACAGGGTGTTTACTTCTACAGGAACGCGAAGCCGGGGGACTTTATACCCGGAATAATGCACGTTGATTTCGGAGGTTATCATATAAGCGATATAGAGTTCGTTGCGGGTGTGGATATAGACGCGCGGAAGGTGGGGAAGGATCTCTCTGAGGCCATATTTGCCCCTCCGAACAACACCTACAAGTTTACCGACGTGCCGAAGCTGAACGCTAAGGTGTACCGTGGCATGACCCACGACGGCATAGGAAAGTACCTGAAGGACGTCATCGTTAAGGCCCCGGGCCCCACGGACGATATAGCCAGGATCTTGAGGGACCTCGGCGTGGACGTGGTGGTAAACTTCCTGCCTGTAGGGAGCGAGGAGGCCACGAAGTGGTACGTTGAACAGGTCCTTCAGGCTGGGGCGGCCTTCGTCAACGGTATACCCGTGTTCATAGCCACGTCCGAGTACTGGGGGAAGAGGTTCAAGGACGCCGGCCTTCCGGTTATAGGGGACGACATCAAATCCCAGGTGGGGGCAACGATACTTCACAGGACGCTCGTACAGCTCTTCATAGACCGCGGCGTGAAACTTGAGAGGACCTACCAGATAAACTTCGGCGGTAACACCGACTTCCTCAACATGTTGGAGAGGGAGAGGCTGCACTCCAAGAAGATATCCAAGACGAACGCCGTGAGGTCTCTCCTGCCCTACGATATAGGGGACGACAACATCCACGTTGGGCCTTCGGACTACATCCCGTGGCTCAAGGACAGGAAGTGGGCCTACATCCGTATGGAGGGTACCACCTTCGGTAACGTCCCCCTCAACGTTGAGCTGAAGCTGGAAGTGTGGGACAGCCCCAACTCCGCCGGCGTCATGATAGACGCCATAAGGGCGGCCAAACTGGCCAAGGACAACGGTCTGGCCGGCCCCATAGTGGAACCTTCGGTTTACTTCATGAAGACCCCTCCCATCCAGATACCCGACTGGGAGGCCCGCCGCAGGCTGGAGGAGTGGATCCAGAAGTACTCTATCAAGGATAAGAAGGGCGGAAAGAAGGAAGCCAAAAAGTAACCGGCCCGGCGCCGGGCTGCAGACCCCCGCCATTGGCGGGGGTTTTTGGTTTACAAAAAAATGCCCCCGAATGGGGGCATGTGGTTTTCTACCACGGACGTCGTTTAAAAGATCCCGAGCGCTACCATGGCGCGGGCCACTTTGAGAAAGCCGGCTATGTTGGCACCTACCATGAGGTCTCCGGGGTGTCCATAGGCGACCGAGGCGTCCATGGCTTCCCTGTAGATATGCTTCATGATCTTGCGGAGCCTCTCGTCAACCTCCTCCTTCGTCCACTGGAGGAGCATGGCGTTCTGGGACATCTCCAGACCGGATACGGCCACACCCCCGGCGTTGGCAGCCTTGGCGGGGCCGTAGAGTATTCCGGCGTCCCTGTAGACCTCTATGGCCTCGGGGGTGGAGGGCATGTTCGCCCCCTCTGCCACGGCTATAACGCCCAGATTCACAAGGGCTTCAGCATGCTCCCTGTGGATCTCGTTCTGGGTTGCGGACGGGAGGGCTATATCCACCTTTATACCCTCCTTCTTTATCACGTCCCATACGGACTTGCCCTCAAAGTAGGCCACGTTGTACTTCTCGGCGTACTCTTTTATCCGTCCTCTCCTCCTCTCCTTCAGGTCTTTGAGAAAGGCGAACTTCTCTCCGGAGATGCCGGCGGGGTCGTATATGGTACCCTTGGAGTCGGAAGCGAATACGACCTTTGCCCCCATCTCGTTGGCCTTCTCTATAGCGTAGAGGGCAACGTTTCCGGATCCGCTCACGGCAACGATCTTGCCTTTAACTGATTTGCCTCTGTGGGATAGCATCTCCTCCGTGAAGTACAGGAGACCGTAGCCGGTAGCCTCGGGCCTCATCAGGCTACCACCGTACTCGTAGGCTTTACCCGTTATGGATCCGGTGTGCTCGTTCTTGAACTTCTTGTATGCACCGTAGAGATATCCTATCTCCCTCGCTCCCACTCCGATATCACCTGCGGGCACATCGGTATAGGGCCCTATATGGCGGAAGAGCTCTGACATGAAGGAGTAGCAGAAACGCATCACCTCGTTATCACTTTTGCCCTTGGGATCAAAGTCGGATCCTCCCTTACCTCCTCCCATGGGGAGTCCCGTCAGGGCGTTCTTGAATATCTGCTCAAACCCCAGAAACTTTATGATGCCGAGGTTGACGGATTTGCGGAATCTGAGCCCACCCTTGTAGGGTCCTATGGCTCCGTTGAACTCCACACGGTATCCCCTGTTCACCCGGATGTTACCCTCGTCGTCCTCCCACGTTATCTTGAACATGATGACGCGATCCGGCTCAACTATGCGGTCGTACACGCCTGCCCTGAGGAATTCGGGGTGCTTTTCCTCCACGGGTTTGATGCTCTCCAGAACCTCCGTAACGGCCTGCACAAACTCCGGTTCCGTTTTACCGTAAGTTTCCTTTACACGGGCTATAACTTCGCTTATCTTGCTCATGGAGAGGGTATTCTACTCCTGCAGAGGCGATTTAGGGGAGCAATTTGCCTGAAACAGTTTTTTGAACGATCGTTCAAACCATCCGTATAATACCTGCCCGATGACCTCTTTCTTTGTGCGCCGACCGGTGTTCTCTCTGGTCGTACTTATCCTGATGGTTATCGCCGGAGCCTTCGGCCTGATGAACCTATCCATAGACCTGTTCCCTAACTTCTCCCTCCCCTCCGTCTCCGTAATAATCCAGTATCCGGGGGCCTCGCCCGAAGATATTGAGAAGAACGTCATAGACGTCCTTGAGAGGGACTTTTCCGTCCTTGAAAACGTTGACGAGATAAAGAGTACCAGCCAGTTCGGTGTCGGGGCAATAACCATAACCTTCAAGTACGGGACGGATATGGATCAGGCGGCCGTGGACGTTCGGGACAAGTTGAACTTCGCCCGTCCGAGACTGCCCCGTGATATCCTTGAGCCGCTGGTGTTCAAGTTTGACGTCAGCCAGTTTCCGGTGATAGTGGCAGGAGTAAATTCCAGAGATCCGAACTTTGACGCCCGATACTGGGCCGAAGAGGTCATGATGGACGAGTTGCAGAAGGTGGACGGTGTGGGGTCCGTACTTCTCTTCGGCGGTGGAAGGAAGCGGCAGGTCAACGTTTACGTTGATCGCAGGCGACTGGAGGCCTACGGCCTGACCTTTGACGATATAGCCAGACTGCTACAGGCACAGAGTATAGACGTACCGGCGGGAGAGTTGAAACTTGAAGACCGCCAGATGGTCGTGAGGGTACCCTCCACGATAAAGAGCGTGGAGGATCTCAAAAGGTCGGTCGTGGGGTACGTTGGGGGCAGGCCGGTTTATCTGGAGGAGGTGGCGAGAGTGGAGGACGGATACGCCGAGAGAACGTCCTACGTGGTCAGCGGGAACAGGGAAACCGTATTCTTCGCCGTTCAGAAGCAGGCCGACGCCAACGCCGTTAAAGTGGCCGAAAACGTCAAGAAGAAGTTCAGGGAGCTGGAGAGGTACTACCCTGTGAATTTCACGATATACACAGACGGTTCCACCTTCATAAAGAACTCCGTAAGGAACCTCGCCCGTACCCTCATGCTGGCCTCCATTATCGTGGTCATAATAACCTTCCTGTTCCTTCTGGAATGGAGGTCAGCCCTCATCATAGCTCTTACCATACCCGCATCCCTGACCTTATCCTTCCTCTACCTGTACCTGACTGGCAGTTCCATAAACATGATATCCCTCTCGGCCATGGCCATAGCCGTGGGGAGCGTCGTGGATGCCGCCATAGTCGTTATAGAGAACGTCTTCTTCCACCGGCTCAGGGGAGAGCCACCGAGAGAGGCTTCCATATTCGCCACGCGGGAGGTGGGCGGAGCAATAACCGCCGCAACCGTTACCAACTTCGTCGTACTCTTTCCCCTCCTGTTTGTACCTGGATTTATAGGCGTACTATTCCGGGAGCTTGCCATGATCACCATAATCGTGTACGCCACGAGCCTCTTTCTCGCCCTCACCGTATCACCATCCCTTGCGGCCAATCACCTGCGCCTGTCCCCGAAGGGCGAACCCTCCTGGTTCGTTCCCCTTGAGATCCTGTACGAGAGGTTCGTGTCCCACATCGTGAGGTACCGGTGGGTGTACACGGGCATATCCCTCCTCGTTCTCCTTCTCGCAGGCTACCTCTGGAGGTTCGTAAAGGTAGACTTCATGCCGAAACTGGACGAGGGAAGGCTGGTCGTGGACGTGCAGCTTGAGAGGGGAACCTCCCTTGAAAAGACTTTCAAAACCCTGAAGCCGGTTTACGACAGCATAAGGGCCCTTCCTTTCGTTGAGAGGGCTGTCCTCAGGGTGGGGCCTTCGGAGTCAGGTTTCTCGTCCCTTTTCGGAACGACGGAGGCCTCCTATACCGGCCAGATAACCATAAAGCTGAAACCGAAAGGTGAACGCAAACTTTCCCTTGAGGAGGCTGCGGACACCGTAGAGGCCATGGTAAGGAAGGTCCCGGCTCTGGAGGAGTACAGCGTATCCACGACAGGTCATGGCTCTCAGCTCCTCTTCGGAGGCGGGAAGGGAGTTTCCATAGAGGTGTACGGCGAGGATCTCCACACTCTAGACAGTCTTGCCCACGTTATAGCCGGAGCGGTAAAGGAGGTGAGGGGAGTGAGGAGCGTAACGGTATCAAGGGGAAAGCCCACGCCAGAGTACGTCGCCGAAATTTACAGGGAGAAGGCCTACACTTACGGTATAACTCCGTTTCAGGTGGCCGACCATCTTAGGTACGCCGTTCAGGGACGCACCGTGTTCACCCTGAAGACCGGGGGTAAGAACCTTGACGTAATGCTCAGGCTCGCCCCGGAGTACAGGACGAGCGTTGAGGACGTCCTTTCCTTGAACGTAAAGACGCCGGCAGGGAACGTCCCTCTGGCCAACTTCGTGAACTTCAAAGAGAGCAAGGCCTCCGTCCGTATAGACAGGAGGAACAGGATAAGATACGTGGAGATATCGGCGGAGCCGGCGGGAAGACCCCTCGGTGAGATAAGGAGGGAACTCGCCTCCAGGCTTTCCGGTATAAGTATGCCCGCAGGTTACCACTACGAGTTCGGCGGGACCTTCAGGCGTATGGCAGAGAGCTTTAAGCAGCTCGGCATATTGCTGCTCCTCGCCCTCATAATAATCTTCCTGACGGTCTCTGCCCAGTTTGAGAGCTTCCGTCAGGCCTTCATAATCTTCCTGACGAGCGTCCCCTTCGGCCTCGCTGGGGCGTCCCTCGGCTTCCTGATACTCGGTAGGCCCTTCACCATGACGGCCTTCGTCGGCCTCATCGCTCTCGTGGGCGTGGTCGTTAACAACGCCATAGTTCTGGTGGACTACGCCAACATCCTGAGGAGGAGAGGACGGGATAAGAACGCTGCCATAGTTGAAGCGGCAAGGCGCAGGTTAAGGCCCGTACTCATGTCCGCCCTTACGACGGCTTTCGGTGTCCTGCCTCTGGCCGTACTCAGGCTTGAGGGGTCGGAGTTCTGGGAGGGTCTGGGCGTAGCCCTGTCCGGGGGTCTCCTCTTCTCCCTCTTCACCACCCTCGTGGTGGTGCCGGTCGCTTACTCCATACTCTCCCCCTCGTGGTACGGTGAGGAGTGAGGGGGACTACCGAACGACCACCTTGAAGGAGCGGTAAACCGTCCCGTTCCTGCGCACTATCACCATGTAGACTCCGGCTTCATTCAGGAAGATCTTGCCCTGTCCCCTCAGCTTACTGTGGAGGACCCTCCTTCCCGATACGGTGTAAACGGATACGCTCACGTCCTCGTCCTCGGGTACGGCGAAGGCTATACCGTCCCTCTCAGGGGAAATACTGAGGGTGTACACCGTCCTTTCGGACGTTGATAGTTCGTTATCGTCCCCTAATACGCACGGCCCGAGGCCTCCAGAGACCACTAAGGCGAACGGCTGAGGACCGTTGGGTACGTTGTATCCCTTGACCTTTACTATGAAGTCGCCCGTAATTCCCTTAACCCGTACTATCTCCCACGTGTTGGCGCGGTCGTGGGCTACGGTGCCGTCGTCGGGGGTGAGGTTGTCGGCTCCGGACGTGGTAGCGTTACCGATGAAGGTTTCTCCCGCAGGGCCGTACACCGTGAGATCCAGATCATTTACAAGACATCCACCACCTGAAGCGCAGTTCGTGGATCCGGGATAATCGCTCCACGCCAGAACGAACCGGGTTACCATGTGAGGGTTACACACGTTCACGGTGTATATTGCAGAATCGCCGGTGTTCAAGCCGGTGGTATTATCAACGAACCAGAGCCTTGACTTCCTTTCGTCCGATGAATCAGCCAGATCCGCCCAGTCGTCTTCGGGAGAGAAGTACATGAAGTTGTCAAGGACGAACCTTCCGGCTCCCTCGTTTCCGTTGGGTACGGGGGAATCACCACCGTTATCCCTGTCCCCCGATATGGGGATTGCCGAGGCCAGAAGGGAGGCTTTGACCAGGGCCGCCGTGGGACTATGAGGTGAGGCCGAGTTCCTCGTACCGTCTCCGTACCATCCCTCAAGGTAGTACTGACGTATCAGAATGGCGCCTCCGGCCGTGGCGGGTGTGGCCATGGACGTACCCATCCACCACCCTGCCGTCGTTATATCGCACGCGGTTCCACCTTCGGCCGAATAGGTGGTATCCCCTATGGCCATTATGTCGTTTCCGAACCTGCCGCTTGGATAGGATCCGTAGGCACTCCAGGATTTTTTAGAGTCTATGGATCTACTCATGGCCCCCACGGTTATATCGTTCTTGGCCGTGGCGGGGTCGGAGGGTGTACGGTAACATCCGGACAGGCAGTTGTCGTCACCGTGGTTGCCAGCGGCGAATACCACGGCCATATCCGGGTTGTTCCACACGAAGTTGTCTATCGTCTGGGCCGTTGAGTTGTAGTCAGAGGGGGCACATCTTGTCGTAAAGAATCCACATATATACCCCCAGCTGTTGGTATGTACCCGCGCGCCACGATCGTAAGCGTCCTGAAGGACCTGACCGAAACCTCCACCGTTACCACCAAGCGGGGCCTGAGAGACTATGCGGGCCATGTAGGCCAGGCCTCTATACGGTACCGTTGGAGCCGTAGCATCGTCGCTCCATCCGACGGCCGTACCTGCAGTATGGGTCCCGTGGCATCCCGTACCGGGGTTGTTGTCGCAGTTCGTTCCAGCGGGAAGACTCGCAGCACCACAGCCTGACGCGTTGTAATCGCACAGGTCAACTATCTTGGGCTGACCGTTTACGTTTCCAGAGAAGAAGCAGTGGTTCCGATCAAGACCGTCGTCGTTGTGGCCCAACACCTGACCCTCTCCATGGATGCCCTTCTTCCAGACTATAGTGTCGTTGGGATCGGACGAGGCCTGTACGTTAAACCATAGACCCGACTGGTGGTTCACGGCCTTCCTGTCGTTCCAGTTGATTATGGGGTGGCGCATCTCAACGAACTGGACTATCGGAAGGTTGGCCAGCTCCCTGAGGGTGGAGTACGTGGCCTTGACCTCAACGTACCGGTTGAAGAGGGCGTCCCTTCCCGTTATCTCCACGTTCCTCTCCTTGAGGGTAGATACGAGGCTCTGAAAGTCCTCCGGGTTGAAGAGGATCAGACGGGCGACGTACCTGTCCCCCTCCCGCAGGTAGCATCCGGAAAGGAGCTTATCCTTCAGGTGAGGGGAGAACTTGTATTCGGGGCTAACAGGCACTATGCGGACGACGTAGGGTTTCTTGAGGGCCTTCGCCAGCGAAGAGGAGTCGCCGGAGACCACGAAGGCGTACTTAGGGTAGTAATCGTAAAAACGGATGCCGAGACTCTTCAGTTCGTTCTTCTGCCACACTTCAACCGGTCCCCCGAACTGGAGGACGTGGTACCTGTCTCCCCCTATCATAGAGGAGGATTCCACAGGATGCCCGTTTATCCACAGAGGTGGAAGTGCCATTATCCAGACCATGGATATCATATTTTAAGCCCGAAGTTTCATCGTCGCACGTTTTTTACCTCCGTATGACCTTCTTAACCTTCCTGCCGTCGTATATGAAGTAGACGCCGGGTCTGTCCGTCTCCTGCACCGTTCGGCCGTCTACACCGTATATCTGTACCGTCCTTTCTCCGGTAACCTTCCTGCTTTCCTGTACACTCAGATCCCCTTCCTCACCGATCACATCGCAGTTGGGGACTATCCAGATGCTGTCAAGCATGGGGGCGTTGTCGGTGGGAGGACCCGTACGCCGGAACACTACCCTGTACTGTATGTAGTTGTCCCCCGAAGGATGGAGACCGAGATCTATAAGACTGGTCCCACTGGCTACTGGGCCGACCCACGGTGCGGAGGGGATATCCGTTGAATCACCACCCCACCTGACGTACACCTCCAACTCCCAGTTTGAAGGTACGCACCCGATGTACTTCAGGGTGTCAAACGAACATGAACCTATCGGGGCTTCAAGTATGGAGGAGACGAGTTCAGCGTAAGAGGCGTAGGAGGTTATCGTACGGTTACGGTACATGTAGTGTCCCGTAGACCTGGACGCCCCACTGAGGTTCGTAAAAACTATATCCTGCTGGATATCAAAACATCCGGAATTGTCCACGTTGGCGAAGTACAGGTTGTGTATGTTCCAGCCCGTTGATAACGAGAAGCGGCTGAACGAAGGTCCCACGTACACGTCTATGTTGCCCAACGCACCGAGGAAGTCGGCGTGGCCATCGCCGTTGAAATCGCCGGCGTAGAGACCATCGTACATGGTTCCTGAGGCCACGTTCACCCTTGTGAAGGAAAAGCCCCCATCGTTCCGCAAATACGATATGTAATATCCGGCCTGATAGGGGGCGTACGCTATGTCCACGTCCCCATCCCCGTCAACGTCCACGGGCCAGGAGCCATCGGAGTTTTCGGTAGGGCCGCCGAAGTAGGCTGCTAAAGTGAAGGTTCCTCCAGTATTCTGGAATACCATGATCGGCCAGTAACTGGTAAGTATATCCAGCCATCCATCGTTATCAAAATCCGTCAGGTATATACGCATGGCTTTGTAGTTGTTATCCGTGGGATCAGAATCGTATATCACGGATGGTGTCCACGAAACACCGTCGTTCCGCAGGAGTATCACGTCCCCACCGCCTCCACCGCTCCCGGGACCGCACCCGTTGGTGGCCACTATGTCCATGTCCCCGTCGTTATCAACGTCCCCGGCGTCGGCGTAGGAGATGTACGTACCGCACCAGTAGGAGGACGAGGAGGACACGATCTGGCTCCGGGTGAAGGTGAGGGGACCCGTCTGGTAGTACACGTATAGACCGCTCCGCATGGGGGCCAGTATGTCCGGTCTACCGTCAAGGTCTACGTCCTTTACCCATACGGGCCACGCCCTGCCACCGTGGAAGGAGGAGACGTCCTCAACCGTAGTTGGGGTGAAGTTTCCCAATCCATCGTTAACGTACACGGCAAGGATGGTACCGGACCTGTACCCCACGAGGTCTATATCACCATCTCCGTCCATGTCCGTGGGGTAGACGTTGCCGTAGTTGCCCGGCGTGGTAATCTCCACCGTGTCCAGTACCCATCTTGACCAGTCGTAGGACGTGGCTATAGGGTTTATCTGACCGGGCATTCCCCAGGATACCGAGTCCTGTGAACAGAACTGCGTACCCCACGAAGTCACCACTCCGCATACTCCGTCCCCGCCGTTCCAGTTGCCCTGAGCGTAGGGCTGGGCCATCAAATTCGCTGTAAAAAGTAGCAATAAGAAGTATATAAGATTATACTTCATGATGAAATTATAAGGATGATTTGACAACCAAATGCAAACAGTATAAATTTTGTCTTACCGCACAACTACCCAACGGACTTTCTCCCGGTCACATTATCGGAAGTGGAACCTTCCCCGTCCCCCTCGGCGATGGATACGCTTGAACTCACGCCCACCTTTCTGTGGGGCTTCCTCATCTACGTTCAAGGTCATGGTAAAGTAAAACACCGGTAAAATACCGCCTATGTTTTCGTTAATTCTTACCCTTACGGGGTACAGGATGGTTGAAATCGTGGACAGGGGTGATGCGCGCGACACCCAGATAACCTACATAACGGCGAAGGCCGTACGTATGGAGTTCCCGTCTACCGAAACGGCCGTTATCCTCCGCATAGATAAAGAGGGAGTAAAGGCCTACATGTTAGATCTGAAGGGGAAGACCTACACGGATATATCTTCCATGGCCTCATCCTTCAGTACGGTGTACATGGCGATGTTCGTAAAGTGCGACGAGAGTGGAAAGAAGTGCAGGGTTGACAGGTCGGTGATCAAACCCACGGACGAGTACAAAACTATAAACGGCCACAGGGCGAGAAAGGTAATATACCACATGAAGAACCTTAAGGAGCTGTTTACCTCCATGGGTCAGTCCATACCCGACAGCGTTGAGAACTGGTTCGTAAAGGACTGGAAGGACCTTTACAGGGCTGAGATGCTGCGTACGAAGTTCCTCAGCGATTTTAGCAGGCGTACCTTCAGTTCCCCCGAAGCGAGGGTCATCCTGAAGGACCTTGACACCTTCCTTATGGGGATCCTCAAGAAGTACGGGGCGCCTATAGTTACCGTCTCTCCGGGCATGGGCAACCTCGTGAAGGTGACGAGGGTATCCGTAAAGAGGGTGAAAGTTCCGGAGGATAAGTTCAGGGTTCCGGAGGGTTTCGGGAGGAAGTAGGATGTGGATGCTCCTCTTAGGGGCCGCCTCCTCCGACTACGCCGCCGAACTGAGGAGGATAAAACGGGAGATCCGGGAGGTTTCCCGTGAAATAAAACGCCTCAAGAGGAAGGAAAAGGATCTCGTAAACAGGGTTGAGCTTTACGAGAAGAAGAGGGACCTTCTGGAGAACTACCTGAGGGTACTCAAGGAGCAGGAGAACGTCCTGAGGGTAAGGCTGAACTTTACCGAGAGGCAGATAAAGGAACTGGGACGGGAGGAGAACGCCCTGCTGAAGAAGATCCGTGCGGGTATAAACCTGTTGTACATCCTCAGGGTCCCTTCCGTATGGTCGGCCGTATTCAATCCCCGGAGGGCGTACACCATGTACGAGCGCGCCACGATCACGGAGGCCACGCTACACGCCTATCGGAACGCACTTCTGCAGATAGAGGGTTTCAGGAGGGATTACAACTGGTGGAAACGCAGAAGGCAGGAACTCCTCTCGCAGATAAGGGAGAACATAGCAAAGCAGGATAGCACCCTTGCGGAGATAAAGGAGACCGAAAGGGAACTGAGGGAGACCGTCCAGAAGATACGCAGGAGCAGAAAGGAAAAGGAGAGGTACGTCTCCCGCCTCAGGGCGAGGGCAAAGCGGCTGGAGGCCATACTTAAACGGCTGGCCAGAAGGAGCAGGAAGATCAAACCCGGCAAGAAGGCCAGACTTAAGGGTAAGCTCATGTGGCCGGTAAACGGCAGGGTGGTGAGAGGGTTCGGATACTACAGGGATCCGAGGTACGGTGTAAAGATAAAGAGCTCCGGTATAGACATAGCAACGTCCTACGGCAGGGAGGTGGTGGCCGCCGAAGGGGGGAAGGTGGTATACGCCGGGCGCCTTGAAGGTTACGGAAACGTGGTTATCCTTGAGCATGACGGCTTTTTCACCGTTTACGCCAACCTGAACAGGGTAACGGTGAGGTTGAACCAGAAGGTCAAAAGGGGGCAGAAGATAGGTACGGCTGGAAGGAGGCCCGTCCACTTTGAGGTGAGGCTGGGATCCGGAAGGAAGGCCGTTGACCCGCTCGGGTACCTGCCGTAGGAGGTGCGTCCTCCCGTCTTATAATCCCGGTTATGGTGCTGGTTCTACTTTCGCAGTGTCTGTACGACCTCAAAACGGGGGACAGGGTACCCTTTGACACCCTGATAAACCGCATAGTTAACACAAAGGCCCGCGTGATCTACCTCGGTGAGGTCCACACCAGCAAGGAGATCCACGACTTCCAGATGAAGGTGATAAGGGCGCTTTACGAGAGGGATAGCAACGTAACCATAGCGTACGAGATGTTCCAGCAGCCCGCACAGGAGTACCTTGACGCGTACGTACAGAGGAAGATCCACGAGGTGGTAATGCTCTATAAAGCCCGGTGGCACGAGACCTGGAAGTACGACATAGGACTATACCGGGATACGTGGCTCTTCGCACGGGAGAAGAAAGTACCTATGCTGGCCATAAACGTGCCGGATAACTTCCGCAAAAAGGCGAAGAAGATGTCCTACGATAGACTGAGGAAGACTCCCTTCCTGCCCCGGGACCTTCAGGAGCCGGACAGCACCTACGTAGCCCAGTTTAAAAAGATGATGGGTAAACACGCCCACTTTGACGAAAAGACCCTGAACAGGTTCCTCAAAGCCATGATAGTCTGGGACGAGGGGATGGCCTACGCCATAGCGAAGTACATGAAGAGGGAACCCGGACGCAGGGTTATCGTTCTGGTCGGTTCGGGCCACGTTTATAACCGTCTCGGCATCCCCAGCAGGGTTGAGAGGATGACGGGGGAGAAGGGGGTGGTGGTTATCCCAGTAAACAATCTCAGGGAGGATATGGGGAAGGCCGATTTCGGCCTCTGCTGGTAGGGATCTCTGCTTGAACCGTTGCATCGTTTAGCCGTATAATATTAGCGCTATGTTGGTACTTTTATTTGCACAGAGTGTTTCTCAGACTGACTGGTCGGGTGGTCCCGGAGTATGCGGGACCGTAACCTCGTGGGGAAACACCTTCTGTTCCTCTACAACTCAGATGTTTTACATGTTCCCGGGAAAACTGAGACTTAAGGGTGTATTTAAAACACTTGACGAATTTTCGGTTGACGGTACTATAGGGGGATGGGATAACGACCCCGATATCGTGGATCTGGACGTGGACGGGGACAACGATCTGCTCGTCTCAGACGAGTCGGGGCCCAACGTCGTTTACTGGTACGAGAACAGCGGATGCGGGAACTTCACAAGGCACACTATAGATCCGGATATTGAAAGCGTTGATGAGCTTGTGGCCGTTGACTATCAGGGGGACGGGGACATGGACGTGTTCGTCGCCTCCCACCCGGCCTCCGGAAAGGACGTGGCCCTTTACAGGAACGACGGTGGCATGGCCTTCAGTACTCACGTCATAGATCCGGTTATAAACTCCGGCTCCGAAGGGGAAGGGATAGACGCCGGGGACCTTGACGGGGACGGGGACTACGACATAGCCGTATCCTGGCTTGCCGGAGGCCTCTGGTGGTACGAGAATACGGGAAGCGGATGGGTAAAGCACGGACTCGGAACCGGTCTGGGAACCACGTACGACGTTGTCATAGGCGATTACGACGGCGACGGTGACAACGATATAGCCATAGCCACACGGAACGCCCTCCGCATCTTCCGGAACGATGGAGGAGGTACCTTTACCCATCTCGTCATAGACAACACCCTGAGTGATGGGTACGGTCTGGCAAAGGGTGATATGGACTCGGACGGAGATCCCGACCTCGCTCTAACGGACCGCACGGGAAGGGTATACGTTTACCGCAACGATGGGGGTATGAGCTTTACCCGTATAACCGTTGACAACTCGGCAAACCGCCCCATGGGTATTCAGGTGGCCGACTTTGAACCTGATGGGGATCTGGACATAGCCGTGGCCGATCAGAACGCCCAGAGGATATACGTGTATCTGAACGACGGTTCCCTCGCTTTCTCCCGCACTTCACCCGCCATAACGTCCAGACACTACTTCGGAGTGGGTATAGGGGATCTGAACAGCGACGCCTCTCCCGATATTCTCGTAAGGGCGGGGCTCTATCCTTCACCGAAAGAGGGGCTTTGGTGGTACAAGACGGTACTGAACTACTACCCCTCGGCCACCCTCACGTCCTCCGTCTTTGACGCCGGTGTTTACAGGAGGTGGCTTCAGGTTCAGGTAACGTTCTCCAACTGCAACCCACCCGCCCCCGGAAAGGAGGTACACGTTTACGTCAGGGCCTCCCGCTATGGCATAGCGTGGACACCGTGGATAGGCCCCTACGTCTTCACCGGATCCGGGGCGCAGAACCTCTATCAGCCTTCCATATCCGGGTCTGACACCTTCACGGAGCAGAGCTTCAGGTACATCCAGTACAGGCTTGAACTCTACTCCAGTACGGACTCCACACTCAGCCCCATCCTTGACGAGATAGCCTTTACCTACGACCCCCTCGGAGACGACGGGGAATTAGGCGTTGAGGAGGACGAACAGTTTAGAGACGGTATCCTCCTGAAGGGTAACGTTCTGACCGTAACGGGAAAGGGTGCCATAGCCGTGGTGAGTGTGGACGGGCGGATCGTGGCACGGGCTAAAGATCACCTGAGAGTCAGGCTCAAAAGGGGTGTATACGGGGTGGTTCTCCGCGGCAGGACTATCGGAAAGATCGTCGTGCGGTAATAAATCGTCCACATCTGGTTGAAACCCCCACAAAACTCATTAAACAGGGTTATAATAGATGGGTTAATGCATCCTGTAATTGCGCTTTATCTCGCCATTAAACGTAAAAAAAGTGGCAGATTTCAGTTTATACCCGTCGGGAGGGATGACTTCGGAGTGGTGAAGGTGGCCCTCGTGGAGGGCAACATAGTGGGGTTTGATAGCACGTGGGGAGCCTATCTGGAAAGCCTCAAGCACATGCTAACCTGGAAGAAGGCTATAGTGCGTCACAATGAGATAGGCTCGTCGGATACGCTCGTCAGGGTTTACATACCGAGACAGGAGGCCCTCTCCCACATCGTGAACCTTGAACTTAAGCATCTTCCGGATGTGAGGGATATCTCCTACGAGGAAGCGAGGGATCTTCTTAAGCTGCGTATAGGCAAACGTAAGCCCCTGTCACCGGACGAGGTACGCCAGATAAAACAGGGCAAGACGGAGGGAAAGAGCTTCTTCCTTCAGCGGGACCCGGACCACGCTTCCATCTTTATCACCGGTAAGGAGGTATACACCTTCCGGATTGACGGGGATTCCGTTAACAGGATCAGTATATCGGACTTTCCGGAGGAAGGGGCATTTATGGTGAACTCCGATCACCTGGTCGTGTTAACTGTTGCGGTCCCCTTTTTCGTTCCCGGCAGGGAGATCTCCGGGGAGGAGGCTTTAAGGGAGGTGGAGAGGTTGAAAAAGGAAACCGATAAAATATGGCACATTATCCTCTCCGGAATAGGGGACATATACGTGTCCGTCGTCGGGTACCGGGGTACCGTTATGGGGGTTTTCATCCTGCACGGAGAGGATCTGAAGGCCAGGGACGAGAAGGCTCTTAAGACCATAGTGAAAACCATAAATCTGAAAGGGAGGTTGTACGAACATGGCACAGATATGCGTAGCACTTAATACCGATTCGTGGAAAAAGGCTATCGCCCTTGTAGAGAAACTCCGGGGCGAGGCGGACCTCTTTAAGGTAGGTCTACCCCTCTACCTGAACGGGGGGCATGAGCATGTGGAGCGCCTCCTCAAGGACGGCGTGAGGATCTTTCTGGATCTCAAACTGCACGACATCCCGTCCGTGGTTGAGGAAACAGTGAAAGGCCTGCCTGCAGTGGAGTACCTCACCGTCCACGCCGTCGGTGGCAGGAAGATGGTGGAGGCGGCCGTAAAAACCAGACCCGATATCCACATCGTGGCTGTAACGCTTCTTACGAGCCTGTCCGACGAGGAGACCCGCGAGATATTCAAAAAGAAGCCCCGTAATCTCGTTATCCAGTTGAGCCGTATGGTTGCGGACACGAGGGCATGGGGCGTCGTGGTGAGCGGTCTGGAAGCCCGTGCCGTCAGGAAGTACTTCAAAATGCTCAACCTCGTGGTTCCCGGGGTAAGGCTGAGGCGTAAGAGGGACGACCACGCCCGCGTCGTCTTCCCTGACAGGCTAAAGTGGCTCAAGGAGGACGACATAGTGGTCGTCGGCAGAGAGGTAACGGAGGCCAGGAACCCGGTGGAGGTGCTGAGGAAGATACGGGCCGCCCTCACTAAGTGAAGGCCGTCTTCCTGTCCGAGTACCCTGCGGAGGATGGGGCCCCTTTCACGGGGTCCCACCTCCAGGTTCACTTTATAGCACGGCTTTTATCGGAAGTTTGCGATAGTACGCTGATAGCCTTTGATTACGCCGGCAGGGGGCAGGAATACCGTGAAGGTAACCTGAAAGTACGTCTCCTGCGTCCATCCCGCTGGGAGGTGGTACGTCTCTTCAGGGTACTCCGGGCTATCCTTGAAGAGGATCCCCGCGTGGTGTACACGAGAGGAAGGAACTACCACCTGATAGCCGGTTTTGCAGCGAAGATCCTGAAGGGTAGCCTCCTCGTATGGGGTGTAAACGCACAGGAGGGGTACAGGGACTTTAAGTACGTCAGGGATCTGATGCGTTCCCGCCGCTCTCCGTTCCGCAAGGTTCTCCTGCTTCCCATGTTCTTCCTTCTGGATCTCGGTGTGGCCATGGGTATGAGGGCGTCCGACGTTGTAACCGTCCAGAACGCCCCCCAGATGGAAGCCGTGAAGGGGAAGTTCCCCGGCAAGAGGGTATTTCTCCTACCCAACCTTCAGGATGTGCCTCGGGTGGAGGCACCATCTCAGGTGAAGGGTCCCTACTTCGTATGGGCGTCCGCCCGAAAGGGGAATACGAAGAGACCTGAGGATTTCATAAGGATAGCGAGATCTATGCCGTACGCCCGGTTCGTTATGGTAGGGATGGAAGTTAGAGGACCGGATAGTCTGATATCGTTTCCCCGATTGCCGAGAGGGAAACTGCACGCCGTCTTCAGGGAGGCTCTGGCTATAGTCGTCACTAGTTCCCCGGAGAGTGAGGGGATTCCGAACGTGGTTATAGAGGCGATGCTCCTCGGTGTTCCGGTGGTATCTGTTGGGGACGACTTCGGCTTTCTCCGGCGTGGGGGAGGGGTCGTTGTGGGGAGCGTTGATGAGGCGATAAAGGTACTGGATCGCCTGTGGAAGGATAGGGATTACGCTTCCCGCCTCTCAAGAGAGGCGAGGGAACTGGCAAACTCCCTGTTCGTGGAGGGGGCGAAACGGGAGTGGACGGAGTTCTGGAACCGTCTTAAAATGGAGGCTTGCTCGCCCTGAGTCGGTTCGGTGAACTTATAACAGGTGGGAAGGCCGTTGAGATAGAGGGATTTCCGGGTATAGAGGTGAGGAAGTTTCTGCTTTTCAGGTCTTTCCTCTCCTTCCCCTACACCCTCCCCACGGACACCCCACTTCCGGAAAGGACCCTCAGGTTGATAAAGGCACGGTACACGGGAGGTGAAATAGCCCTCACGTACCATCACAGCGCGGCTACTCTGACCTTCCCTTCCCCTGTCGTGAGAAGGGGGGCGAAGTACCACAGGGAGCGCAGACGCCTGATAAGGCGGGCCGAGGAGAGGTGCGAGGTAATGGAGGAAGTTCCCTTTGATACCTTTTACGCCCTCTATTCGGAGACTGTAAAGGGATACGGCAGGAAGCCCATACCGGAGAGGAGGATGAGGGACGTGTATTCCCTTGAGGGAGTTGAAACGGTGGGTGTTAAGGTGGAGGATAGAGTCGTGGGGGTGCTGATGAGCCTGGCCCTTCCGGACAGGTACCTCCTCTGGCAGATGGGATGGGAGGGCCCGAACTTTGTACCCACGTACCTCCTCCATCTGGGCATAGAGAGGGGGTTCGCTCTCGGGTACGACACCGTTGATCTGGGGATAAGCCCCTCCCCTTCAAGCCTCAAGTTGAAATCCGAAATGGGGGGAGATGCGAACAGGAAGGTTTACGTTATCCGCTGGCGAAGGGCGGTTTAGCCTACCTTCCGAGCTGTATCCTCGCCAGTACCAGTCTCTGAATTTCGCTCGTTCCCTCCCCTATCTCTAATATCTTGGTGTCCCTCCAGAGCCTCTCCGCCTCTCCCCATACCACGCCGTCGGGTCCCATTATGTCAAGGAGGAGGTCCACCGCCCTCATGGCGTACTCGGAGGCTATTAGTTTGGCCGTTGCGGCGTACTTCGTGTAGCGCTCTCCGCTGTCCTTCATATCGGCGGCCATGTAGGTGTAGAAGCGGCTCGTCTCAAGCATGCTCACCATGTCAGCAACGCGGAAGGAGTAGTACTCGTTGTGCTGAAGGCCGTTGGCCTTTACGTACTCCGTGGCCAGCTCCAAGGCTCTGGCTATCGTACCCACGCCCATGGCGGCTATACCTACTCTGCCCGCATCAAGGGATGCGAGGGCGTACTTCAGACCTGCTCCCCTCTCTCCGATCAAGTTCTCAGCCAGCACGACGACCTCATCAAACGACAGGGCGCTGGTAACGGAACCCCTCCATCCCATCTTATCCTCGTCCTTGAGGACGTGAAAGCCATCCGCATCGGTTGGAACTAGGAACGCACTTATACCCTTTTTTCCCTTCTCAGGATCTGTCTTTGCCATGACTATGACGAAGTCCGCCACCGATCCGTTGGTGATGAACTGCTTCTGTCCGCTTATCCTGAACCCCCCTTCCACCTCCTCTGCCTTCGTCCTGAGGGCGCCGGCGTCCGAACCGCAACAGGGTTCCGTGAGACCGAAGGCCCCTATGTACTCGCCAGTGGCCAGTCCGGGCAGGTACTTCCCCTTCAGGTGTTCCCCTGCGAAATTCGTCAGGAAGTTGGCCACGAGACCGGAGGTGACGGCGAAGGTTACCGCCGTTGATGGGCATACCCTCGTGAGCTCCTCTATGAAGACGGCGTAATAGCGGGTGGGAAGACCGAGACCCCCGTACTCCTTCGGTATGGTAATACCGCCGAGTCCGGCCCCGAATACGGCGTCTACGCTCTCTCTAACGAACCTGTCCTCCAGATCTACCTTCATGGCATGGGGTCGGACGTGTTTTTCGGCCACGTCCCGGACGTACTCCCTGAACTCGTTCAGATCCCTGAACTCCATAGGGGGTATTCTACCCTCGTAGGTTAGGTTAAGAAAAAGGGCCGGGCTATAGCCCGACCCCCTTACGCTCGTGGATCCTCTACCGTGCTATCAGGACGCCGGTCTTCACGTTTCCGGACGGCATCCTGACCTTCACGTAGTATATTCCCTTCGCGAGGGAAGACAGGTCAAGGGTCTTGCTTCCCGTCCCTTTCCTGAGTTTGAACGAGGTGTGCAGTACCCTGCGCCCATCCTTAGAGTAAACGGATACGGTCGCCCTTCCGGGTACGGACGTGGAGAACAGGATCTCGGCGGAGTTCCTGTAGAATCGTATTGAGGCTCCCTCAACGTAGGACTCGGAGACGGATACGGCCTGAGGAACGGTCAGGACCAGGAAGCCGGCGGAGAGGTCGGCCACGAATATCCTGCCGGAGTAATCCACGAAGACGGACTGGGAGGACCAGGGCGTATCGTAGTACCCGAACTCGGTTATGGTCGGCAGGGAGGAGAGGTCGTATATCCTCATGCCCCCTACACCGTCGGCCACGTAAGCCCTGTTGGCGAACACCTTAACGTCCTTCGCCTCACCGGGGGTCATGTAGTGGGCGTACTCGTAGGGAGACGTGGGATCGGATACGTCTATAACCCTGAGGCCACTCGCCCCACCGTCCGCTAAAAATACGTAGGGGAAGAGGGCGAACACCCCCATGGCCGTTCCGGGCGTGTTGTACGCTCCTATCTCCACCGGGGAGGTGGGATCCGAAACGTCCACTATCCTGAGTCCCTCGCTCCCGTCGGCGACGTAGAGCAGATTACTTTCCACGAAGACCCTGTGGGCCTGGCCGGGCGAGTCGTAGTAGGCCACCTCCGTAGGGGATGTGGGGTCGGAAACGTCTATTATCCGTACACCGTAAAGGCCGTCGGCCACGTAGGCGTAGTTTCCGAATACGAAAACGCCCTCGGCGCTGCCGGGGGTGTCGTACGAGCCGAGCAGGTTATGGGTGGTGGCGTCGTATATCCGAAGTCCGCCGAGGCGACCGGCTGCGACGTACACCTTGCCGTCGTGGGGAAAGACCTCAAAGGCGTACCCGCCCCTCACCTCGTCCACCTTCACCGGGTCGGAGGAGCTGTAGTCAAAGAACTTTATCCCCTTGGAGCCTGCGGCAGCGTACACGTTGGTGCCGTCGCTCTTGACGTCGTAGAAGCACCCTTCCGCCTCTATGTAAGTAACGAGAGACGGGGACGTGGGTGTTGATATATCGTAGATCTCAAGTCCTGCTATGTCCTCCGATACTAACATGTAGTTCCCCACTATCTTCGTGGAATAGGCCACACCGTACGTGGGTACGTTCCCCACGTGGGAGAGGGTTGAGGCGTCGTAGATGTTTATACCTGCGGGCATGTCCGCTACGTAAACGTAGGAGTAGGCAGGATCTACGTCGGTCGTCCGGGCGGAGGTACTTACGGCCGTAAGGAGAGCGGGAGAGGTCGGCGTACTCACGTCGTAGACCTTCGTACCATCCGTCCCTGTGGAGGCGAACAGCCTGTTTCCTGAGAGGCTCAGGTTCAGTACCGAGCCGGCGGAGGTTACGCGAGTTATGAGGGCCGGGGAAGATAGGTCGCTTATATCGTAAACTGAGAACCCGGAAGAGACCTCTGCTATGTACAGGATGTTTCCGTTCAGAGCCACACCGGACGCGTCTCCCATGACGCTTATGGCACCCACGAGGGTGGGCGCTCCGGGGGAGGACACGTCAAACACCTTTACACCGAACTCGCCGTCGGAGAGGAACAGGGTCGTGCCGTAGAGGTTGAGCCTCTTTGCGAAGCCGGGAGAGTTGTAAGAGTATACCAGAGATGGGGATGAGGGGTCTGAAACGTCGTAAACGAGAAGGCCCTCAAGTCCATTCGCAACGTAGAGATGGCCAGAGTGGTACAGGACGTCCATTACGACCCCGTCGGTCTTGATCTCTGAGATGAGGGATGCCGACGGTAAGGAGTATATTCTGATACCTCCACCGACCCCCATAAATACGGTATTACTCGCGGGGTCAAGGTCGGCCGTAAGGTTGGCACCGAAGGGGTACTTACTCAGGGATATTACGTTTGAGGAGTCCAGAAGGGGGTTGTAGACGTCACAACATCCCCTCCGTGCGGAGAGGGGAGTCAGTGTTCCTATATCTCCACATACTTCCACTGCGCCCATTATCAAAAGCATTTTCTACCTCCTTTTTATTATCTTTTCTGTCTTTCTAACACCGTTCCTGCTCACGATCACGAAGTACACGCCCGCGGGGAGGTTATCCAGCCTCACCCTGTCCTTTCCCTTCCCCCTATCAACCACCTTTCCGTTCAGGGTGTACACCGTGTACTCAAACTCCCCTTTCCAGAATATAACGTTCTCGTCTACGGCGAGATCTTCACCCCCACCGAAGGGTCCGCAGTAGGTAGCGAAAACCACCGTCCTGTAGGGAGGCATGTGGTTCGCCGAAGAGGTCGTACCACTCGCACTGTGACTGTGGCCGTGGGGGAGATGATAGGATACGGCCCCACCCGTCCAGACAGAAGGGCCGTAGTAAGTATCGGTTGTGAAGGAGAAGGAGTGGGTGTGGGAGGCGCTCCCTCCGTTGGTGCCGGTCGTTGTGTTGGCCCTCGGTATGCGACCGTTGAACTCGCTCAGAAGGTTGAAGTAAGGACAGGAGGGGAGAGTGTCAAACATGAATATTATGCGACAGGAGTCTATGAGGGCCGGCCACGTGTTGGCCTTCCAGAACCTCACTGTACGGTAGGGTGGAATGTTGTTCGTGCTGCCCGTAGTTCCGGAGAAGGCGTGGTCGTGCATGGCCCGGTACGGTGTGTGATAGGTTGATCCGTGATCTGCTATATCCGAACTGTAGGACCAGTTGGAATCCACTCGCCCGGCGTAGGTGTGCGTGTGGGTGGCCGAACCGCCCGTCAGACCCGGCGTGGCGTCTCCTCTGGGGAACCTGTCGCTCATAGATGTGGTTATATCCGTCCACTCCGGACGCGTTGGCGCGTAGTAGGACATCACGACGGCGTTCCTCGGAAGGGCGTTGTAATCGGACAGGGCTTTGGCGAATATGAACGTTCTGTAGGGGGGTATGTGGGACTCCGTGCTCGCAGACACGGAGAAGGTATGGGAATGGGGATCCATGGGGTAAATCGTCCAGCTTACCCCCCCGCAGTTGGGAATCGTGGATCCGGACGTGGTCGTGCCGGAGATGGTGTGGTTGTGGGTAGACGTACCACCGAGTGTTCCCCCGTACGTATTCGTACCGAGCGGAAAACGACCCGCAAAATCCGTAATGATCTGCCACCCCGGGGGTGGAGTACTATCAAACATTACTATCGTACCTGCCGGCACTGGCGCACATTGAGATATTATAGTGTACAAAATCATCGTGGAATATTATACAGCAGATTCAGGTTTTGTGAAAATTTCTGTTGCCTTCTATAGAAGATTTTAAATTATTGCAATTACTCTGCACAACCATCAATACTTGCCCGTTCAGATTGCAATTCACAGTTTAACGGTTTATCCATGGCCGTTACACGTTCCGAACATCAAAAGATAAGGGTCTATGCGAGTATAACTGCGGATCTGCGGAAATTTTCAATCGGTGCCGTCCCCTTAATCTTTTGAGGTGGATCACTACAGATACGGAATGCTTCCCGTTGATCGGTTCACTATTTTTGGTATTTTTGGTGCATACAACGTTAAGTATTTCTAAAATTGTTGAATCTCAAAAACTCCCTTACAATCCCATCATGCGACTGATCTTCAATGAGAGGACATGGAGGAAGTACCGGTACGACCACCACGTCAGGAACGTACGGGAGAACCCGGAAGCGTGGGAGGTCGCCAGGGGCTACGGCCTTGACTCGTCCATCTGCTCCGTCATGGGGTGCCTGAGGGACGCCGTAGGCTTCGCGTGGGCGGGGAGGGAGGAGCTGGAGGCCATACCACCCTCGGAGAGGGGAAAGTGCGTCTTCCATACGTCCAAGGAGGCACCCATCTGGGACGAGGAGTTCGGCGACAGGGAGTTCTGGAGGCCCCTTAGGGAGTACCTCAACCTCCCCTTCTGGGCGAACAGGTACGAGGAACGGTGGG
>JALWYV010000008.1 GCA_027003075.1 Caldifarciminota bacterium
CCTAACGCTTTTGTAAATCCATTGAAAGGAACGTTGCACCTGAAATACAGAGGCCTCCTGTAGAACCGTGCTGCCACACCCGGTACCTCGTTCCACGTCGTGCCACTGTCCGTGGAGTAGAAGACGTGGATGTAAACGGAGTCAGCTGGTGATCGTTTTCTTTCCTCAACTGCAAGGTAGTACACGCCATCGTGATACGTGAGATATGGAACGTTATACCTTGAATTCATACTCGTATCCGAATTAGGAAAATACTCCCTAATCACCCAATCACCCGGCGCACCGTGGTTGTCATTGGTAAGGATGAAAACGGTATCCTCCTTCATCTACGCCCCTATCACCCACGGTTTGTCCCTCCTCCTCGGGCTGTACTCGTGCATGTTGTAACAGTACCAGCTGCCTGAAAGGTGAGGATCGGAGAACGCCATGCAGAATACTATCATGTTTGAATCCCTTCGTGACGTGTCCTTGAGGCTTACCATCCCTATCAGATAGAATCCGTTCGGATTATCTCCCATTATGCTGACAGAGGGGCCAACTATCGCATACCGGTTTGTGTCCATTACCCACCCGTCATCAAATGTGCCTATCAGGTCCTTTACGTGAAGCCAATTTGTGCCTCTGGTGGTATCAACGAAATGCTTATCGTCCAGAACTTATTAGGCCAGTTTCTGTTTAGTACTGCTGCCACTAAATAGCCGTCGTTAAGTGCGAGGTCCCCTTCAAGGTAGCTCTGGTAGCAGTAGTTGGGTATAGCGCTGTTTATACGTGTAGCGAAGAAGGAGACTGCTAACGGCAGCACGTTTCACCTCCTACCTCACAAGATATATCGGGCTTAGTTCCATCTCGTATTCGTAGGTCCCAAAGGTGTCGGCAAGGGGGGCAATACCCCATCTCAGAGGTACGAATCCACTTCCCTTATCATCTTTCCCCCATGCCCAGCAGGCCGGGGAATTTCCATCAGCCCATATCCACTCAGGGGGATGTATAATATTATATATTTTCCCTAAAGTATCAAGGTCTATTCGTACTTCTGTCCATGACGCACTGAATGTATCAAGATTTAGATTTCTTATAACGAACCACCTACAGAAACCTTTATATACTATTTCTGCTGATATGTGGTACCTTCCCTTCCCCCTGATGTAGAAGACGAGATACCTACCCCAGTCAAGAAGGTCAAGAGGATAGCCTCTGAGATAAGACGCCATTCCAGGTTTAAGAAGCCTGGTCCTGAATTTTCTATCCCTGTACTCCCACACCCCCCTTAGATGCAGGGCCTTGTATCCATCTACGATTCTGTACTCTCCATCGGGTGCGGGTATGCTATCACTCAAGGGTAAAGTATCAAAGTTGGCTATCTCCCAGCCTCCGTACTCGTACTTCACCGCACCGACAGCCTTGAGTATGCTGTCCATCTGCCTGCCCTCGTCAAGATCGGCAAGAAGATAAACAAAAAACAACATAAGGTCATATTTTAAGGGTGAACCGATATGCGTGCAAGTGCTTAAAATTAACCGTACGTGTAGCGAAGAAGGAGACTGTTAACGGCAGCACGTTTCACCTCCTACCTCACGAGATATATCGGGCTTAGCTCTATCTCGTATTCGTAGGTCCCAAAGGTACGGACGTGAAATGCATCTACTGACACCTTACAGAGAAACAGCAGGATCACCCGGAAGCCGTCTATCGCTTCCATCCCGACATCGCTCCACTGGATCGTTCGTTTTTTGCCTTCATTTTACACCCATTTGATTTTTGACCCGCCAGACTGTACAATAGAGGCGCACCATGAAAAATTTTACAATTTTTTCGCTCTCGGGGCTAATAGCCCTCACGTCCGCGGGGATGCCCCTCGCCGGAATGGAGACGGTATTTATTCCGAACGCTGGACAGTACCGTTCCAACGTTCAGTTCGTTTCTTTTCCGGAAGGTGTATCTTTCAGGACTAACGGCATGGATATAAGGGGTATACGCGTATCCCTTATCGGCAACCGCGACGTATCACCGAAACCCCTCCACAGGAGAGAGGCGAGGTTCAACTACTACAGGGGTAAAAACCCTTCCCTGTGGAGAACCGGTGTCCCTTCGTTCGCGTCCCTTAAGTACGATGAGATTTACGAAGGCGTGGACCTGACGTTCGTGGGTACGGAGGGAGGAATGGAGTTTCACTGGACGGTAAAGCCGGGTGCAGACCCCGGAGACATCCGTATTCACCTGTCGGGGGGTAAAGCCTCCCTTGAGGACGGGAAGGTGGTGGTCAGAAGGTCCGGAAAGGTGGTTATGGTTATCTCTGAACCCCAGGCCTATCAGGGAACGGACGAGGTCCAGGTGTCCTACGCCCTATCGGGGGATACCCTCTCCTTCGTGGTCGGAGAGTACGACCCCTCCCGCCCGCTGGTCATAGACCCCATGATCAACAACCTCGCGGCCTCAACCTTTCTCGGTGGCTCCTCCTCCGAGAGAGGTATGGACGTGGTAGCTACTCCCAGTGCCGTTTACGTCGTTGGTACGACCTACTCAACGGACTTTCCGGGTAACGGTAGCCTGAGCGGAGGTTCGGACGTCTTCGTGGCGAAGTTCTCAAGGGATCTGAACACCCTGCTGTCGGCCACGTACTACGGAGGAAGCGACTACGACGACGGCTTCGGGATAGCCGTACTCGGAAGTGACGTGTTCATCTGTGGATCCTCCCAATCCTCCAACCTTCCCACACCCGGAGGCGCCTTTACGACCTACTCCGGGAACATTGACGGTTTCGTGGCACAGTTTGACAACAGCCTCGCCCTCGTATCCGCCACCTACCTCGGCGGAAGCCAGTACGACGTCGCCAGAGCGCTGGCCTTCAACGGGGCCTACGTTTACGTGGTGGGTAGGACCGCATCTTCCAACTTCCCGGTCCAGAACGGGTACGACCTGACCCACAACGGTGGCGAGGACATCTTCGTCGCCCGTCTCATTAACCCCTCCTCCCTCCTGAGCGCCACCTTCATCGGAGGTTCGGACAGCGACTGGGGTCTGGATCTGGCCCTGAACCCCGTATCCATGGACGTGGTGGTAGTGGGATGGACGGCCTCTGCGAACTACCCCACGGTTAACGCCTACAGTACCACGCTCTCAGGAACGAGGGACGCCGTCGTATCCGTACTGACCGGCGATCTGCTTACCCTCAACTCCTCAACCTACGTCGGTGGTACGAGGGACGACAGGGCGTACGGTGTGGACTTCGTAAGCAGCAGCGAGGTGATGGTGGTGGGATGGACGAGTTCACCGGACTTCCCCACAGTGGGCAGCTCCACCGCTCTCAGCGGCGTGGGGGACGCCTTCGTTTTCAGACTCAGCGGAAGCAACCTCGCGTTCTCCCGGTACCTCGGAGGAGCAGATAACGACGTCGCCGGCGACGTCCTTGTAAGGAACCCGGTGGCGTTAGTGGTCGGGCATACCTCTTCTTCCAACTTCCCCACCCGTCCGGGCGCCTACGACAACACCTTCGGTGGCATGGTTGACGCCTTCGTAACCCGCTTCAACCTCACGACGGATTCCCTTGAGGAGTCCACCTACCTCGGTGGAGCCAACGACGACGAGGCCTTTGCCGTGGGCCTTTACGGAGATTCCACCTACGTGGTCGGTGTGACCGGTTCTCCCTCCTTCCCCGCCAACGCCTACGATACTACCCTCGGAGGGGCTTCGGACGCCTTCGTGTCCCTATTTGATCAGGCCGTGGCCACGGCGGTAGAGGAGAGGGAAAACGTTCGCAGTTCGTTTGAAGCGTACAGGGATAGACTCGTGGTTTCCTTAAGGGAAGCTTCGTACGTGGGTGTGGACGTCTACACCTATAACGGGCGGCGCGTGGGATCGGTCTCGGCCGGTTTCCTTCCGAAAGGAAAACATTCCATCACCCTACCCGACTTCCCAAAGGGCAGGTACGTCCTGAAGGTCCGGATGGGAAGGGAGGTAAGGACGTTAAAGGTGGTCAGGTAAAACTCGTCCGACTGACGAATGGGGGGCGTACGCCCCCCATCTTTTATCTGTCCTTCCGGCTCCAGTCGTAGGGGATATCCCCGTGGGCCGGCCTCCTCAACTCGTCCGGATTCTCGTGGTTGTAGGGCCGGGTTATGACGTTTATAACTATGGCCTCGTACTCTCCGACGTTCTTGAAACCGTGCCACACGAGGGGGGGGATCTTCACCAGTATGGGGTTGTGGATTCCGATATAGAACTCGTTTATCTCCCCGCGAGTGGGACTGTCCTCCCTGTCGTCGTAAAGGACGAGCTTTATCATCCCGTGGACGCAGGTTATGAAGTCGGTCTGAAGTCTGTGGGCGTGCCAGGCCTTCACAACACCGGGGTAGGCCGTGGTAAAGTAGACCTGCCCGAAGCCCTCGTAAATGGGGTCGTCCACCCTCAGGATCTCCGCCAGCCTTCCCCTGTCGTCGGGTATGACCTTAAGCCTCTTTACTTCCACTCCCCTTATCATGATCCTTCCGCAGGAATATCAACCATCCGAGAATCCCCCCAAGGAGGGCCACACCGAAGGATGCGAGGACGTAGTTATCCGGGTACTTGAAGGCTCCCATGAGTCCGGCCGTAAAGGATGCGAGGGCGATAAGCGTCCAGAGTCTGATCCTCTCCGGATAGAGCAGGTAAAAGAAGATACTCAGGAAAAAGAGGCCGAAGAAGAAGAAGCTGAGCTGGTTCATTCCCTTAACCGCCTCCTGTAGAGCGAACCTACACCCACGACCGCGACCACGACGGTGAAGCCGAGGGCGTACAGGATGAGGGAGATCCTCTCAATCGGGCTGATGTACCGGAATACGACCTCGTGTTTACCCGGCTCCACACTAAACGCCATGAACGTACCCCTGTACCTCTCAACCTTCACCTCCCTCCCGTCCACGTAGGCGTGCCAGTGGGGGTACCAGTTCTCCGTCAGGACGAAGGTACACTTTGCGGGAACGTCTATCTCCGCCCTGTAATAGCCGTTCACGTAGTCGTAGTCTTTGACTCTGGCCGAAACGATAGAATCCTCGCACTGGGCGTAGAAACGGGGGAAGTGGTCGGGGTTGAACAGCACCGATATCCTGCCGTCGTTGTAAACCTCCTCGTACTTTGACAGGTAGGAGGCGAAGCCCAGGAGTACGGGGTCGTTCCTCTTCTCAGCCTCCGCACGGGCTGCCTCCTTTATCCCCAGCGGTGCGAGGATGTACTTCGTGTTTATGGTGTCAAGGATCTGGAAGTGTCTTACGAGCCTCTCGCAGTTGAAGGGGTTGAACATGAGGGCCTTACACCCGAGGTACTCCTGATAGGACTGCATCTGCTGGCCGTGGTGTCCACCCACGAAATGGACGCCGAACAGGGCGAGGTAGTTGTCCTCAGGCCTGTAACCGAAGTCCAGAACCCGGTATATACCCGGATGCTCCTGAAAATATCGGGCTATATCGTCCGGCGCAAAGCGCTCCGTCTCGTTTATAGGCTGGATGAACCTGCCCTTTAAAAGGAAACTCTCACCGTACCCAAGGAGGGCGACCACGAGGGCGGCCGTGGTGAGCTTCAGGTTGGGGTTTTTCAGGACCGCCCAGATGAGGAGCCATATACCGAGAGTCCTTATGAGGGCGAACATCCTGTCCCCGGACGTTGCGGCGAATATCTCGTCTATCCGCGGATTGTAGGAGAAGGAACCGGATTTGAGGGCGAGGGAGGAGCCGGCGAGAAGCACCAGCCCCGCAACTATCAGTCCCCCTATGAGGACCTTCGGCATGATCCTTTTGGCCTCCTCAAGGTGGAGTAAGGCGAAGCCGGAGAGGGCGAGGGCGACGAATCCGAGGGGTATGGCGGCCATGGACTGCGCCCTGAAGAGCTTTAAACCGGGCAGGATGGAGTGGAAGAGGTGGAAGAGGATGTTCACCTTGGCCGTCATGAAGGTCATAAGGAGAAAGGCCGATATAAGCAGGGCTATCACCCTCCAGCGGCGGTATGCAACCAGTCCCCCGACTATGGCCAGAAAGCCGAGGGCGGCACCAAGGTACTCCGTGTTTATCTTGAAGGGATTGGAACCCCAGTAGGTCTCAAAGGCGCCAGAGTAAAGGCCGAAGAAGACCGAGACGAAGTCCGCCCAGTCAAGGGACCAGGTCTTTGAGAAGGAGAGGCTCTTCGTCTCCCCTCTAACGGAGAAACCGGTTATGTACTCGTACTGGGGAAAGAGAAAGGGCGCCCCTATCATCAGGGCGATCACGACGGCGAAGATCCCGAGGAGCAGAACCTTCGCCGCATGCCTGTAGTTCCCCTTCCTGACCTCAACGATAAGGTAGGTCATACCGTAAATTATCGCAATTACACCTACGTAGTAAACTATCTGGGCATGGTGAGCGGCTATTATCAGACCGCCAAAGAGACCGAGAAGGGCGGCGTAGACGAGACTCCCCCGCAGGGTTCCCTCTAAAGCCCAGAATATGGCCGGTATGTACGCGGCTATCACCATCTTGGCGATGTGGCCGCTGTACACCATGCTCGTCCAGAACAATCCGAAGGCGTAGAGGGTAGCCAGCGCCCCGGACCACTCCGTTTTGAGGCCTATACGCCGCAGGTAGAGGTAAGAGAAGGTAAAACCTATCAGAGAGTGGAGGAAAAGGGTAAAGGCCGCAGCATGGCCGGGGGTCGTGAGCATGCGGAGGATCTGGTTTATGGGATAGAAGCTGTCGGCGTGAGGCGCCCCCCAGAAGGGGAGACCCCCGAATACGAAAGGCTCCCACTCCGGTGGAGGAAACTTCATTGAGGCGAGTTTCCAGAAGGGATAGGAGGAGGTCAGAAAGTCCGTCATGACGAAGGTGTGACCCGGAACCCATCCCGGATAGAAGTACACCAGGGAAAGGGCGAACACGAGGGTAAACCACTTCCAGAATCTGTCCATTGGGGGAAATTCTAAGGGGGGGTGGTATCGGACTCCGTCGTATCCGGGCCGAACAGTACGGAATCCGGAGGCTCCTCGCTGTAGTAGAGGGTTACGGTGCTACCTATCGGGACGGACGATCCGGGCGGGGGGTACATCCTCATAACGTATCCGGGTTCCTCGTCCATGGTATAGAGAGGCTCAACCTTGACGTTAAAACCGACGTCTTCCAGAGATCTAACGGCCTCCTCAAGGGCCATGCCCACCAGGTCCGGAACCGTTTTATTCTTTGCCCCGGCCGAAACCGTAAGGTAAACCGTACGTCCCCTCTTTACGGTGGTTCCGGGGGGAGGCTCCTGACCTATAACCGTACCGGCGGGAGCGTTCAGGCTGGGTACCGTCGTATCCACGATAGCCTTGAGGCCCTTCTCACGGGCGACGGCCCTCGCCTTCTCAACGTCCATCCTGACCAACTGCGGAACCGTCGTGGTGTCCCACCTCCTCTGGATTACGGGCATGAGGACCCCGAGAAGGAGGTCAAGGACGAAGTACCAGACTACGACCCATATACCCACGTATACAAGGAACCTTACTGCCGCGAAGAGTTTACCCATTACGAGGCCTTCTTCTTAAGACGGTTCTCCTCGTACCACCTGTTCAGGTAGTCTATTATCTCCTGCAGGGGCGCTCCCGGGCCGAAGATCTTCCCCACCCCCATCTCCTCCAGCTTGCGGGCATCCTCGTCCGGGATTATGCCCCCGCCGAAGAGGAGGACGTCGTCCATCCCCTTCTCCTTCATAAGCCGGAGTATCTTCGGGAAGTAGGTCATGTGGGCGCCGGAGAGTATGGATATGCCTATGGCGTCCACGTCCTCCTGAAGGGCCATGTTGACCACGTTCTCGGCCGTCTGATGGAGACCCGTATAGACCACCTCCATTCCCGCATCCCGTAAAGCCCTCACTATGATCTTGGCTCCCCTATCGTGTCCATCAAGGCCTACCTTGGCTATAAGGACCTTTATGGGTTTTTTTCTTTCGGCCATGTCTAAACATTTTAAGGTAGACGTACAACTTGCAAAGGCGGGGGATTCTGCCGTATAATATCGCACGTTAAATCATGGTTTATAAAGATAAAGGCAAAAATTATGGGGCTGTTTTTTCTGTGGATAGGAATTTTAGCGGACTCGTGGTGTACAGGAGAAAGGTCCTTGAGGATCCCGTACTATCGGTCTATTACGTGAGGGGGAAACCAGTATACGTGGACAGCTTCCTCATAAAGGAGATGTGGTGGGAGGGGCTTCTGAGTAAGGAGGAGGTTGACAACAACCTTTTCGGAGACGTGTTCGGTTATGCGGCGAAGAAGTACGGGAAGAGGTACGTGGATCACCTTTTACGTAAATCCGAGGATCTCATGAACCGCACTGTCCAAATCATAGAGGATTTTGGGTGGGAGGTGGAACCGGAGCCTTATCCCTCTTCATCCGAAGAGGTGGGGAGTATGTTCCACCTTGGTGTTTACAGGGAAGAGGAGAGTCCGGAGGATATAAGGATCAACCTGAACGCTCTCGGATTTCCGATCTTCTATGTCCGTGGATACGAAGAGGACGAGAACGCCCTTATATTCTTCAGCACCGTGGAGAGTATGAAACGTCCCGTGAGGTGGGTCATGGAGCGGGCGGAGGATCTTGAGGGTTCCGTTATGTTCGTCCTTCCCCTGTTCATACTGGGACATCTGAACCTGAATAAGGGACGGGCATGGATCGTAACTAAGGACATAAGGAAGGGGGTCCTTGCCCTCAAATACACCTCACCTCTCAAGGGGACACCGGGAGATCTGCTAAAAGAGGTGGAAAAGGCACGATGCTGCCGGTACGTCGTATGGAACGTCGGGGACGGGAAGATAGCCCTGTACGATAAGGGAAGGATAAACCTGATGACTGCCGACGAGGTAATCGTAGCCGTGGAAGACTACCTCCAGTCCTACAACAGGGTACTGACGAAGGCCTACACCGAAATTCCCTCCCACACCCCTCCGAGGATGAGAAAGATGCTGATCCACCAGATAGCCGAGAGGAACCCCCATATTGAGGACTTCGTAAACGAGGTGTCTTCCCGCTTTGGGATAAGGTTTGATCATGAGTAAGTTAAATATAAGGACCAGCCTTGACCTCCTTGAGTACGATGCTCCCACAGGGAGGATGTTGGTTGAGGGGATACCGGTAACTTACCACTGCAACGTCTTCAACCACTTCTTCGCCAAGGGTGTTAAACTCGCCCTCGGCGAGGAGCAGGGCAGGGATGTGATATACAGGGCGTCCGAATTCGCCCACTACAGGCTCTTCAGACGGCTCAAGGAGAAGTACGGTCTGAACGACCGCGAAACCTACGAGCTGGGGATGGACTTCTTCAGGAGCAGGGGACTGGGTGTCTTAGATATTAAGGGACCGGATAAGATTTACCTTCTCGCCTCCACCCACGCCCACACGTACATAAAGGTGCTGCGTTCTTTTTCCAACCTGCCCGTCTGCGACGTTGAGAGGGGATTCGTGGCGGGTCTTCTGGAGGCGGCTCTGGACGCAGAACCCGGAAATATATACGTTGAAGAGTCCTCGTGCATAGGTGCGGGGGATCCGGTGTGTAAATTAGAGGTGAAGATAAGGAGGGAGAGGGTTGATTACCCGGAACCGGACTACGGCAGGGTCGTCTTCTACGAGGTTGAGGGGGCGGACGAGAGGAGAAAAACGATGGAAAAGTTGATGCCCCTGATACCCGAACCGGACGACTCCGGCATAATAGCGCTGGACTCCGCCTTCGCCGACATAAAGAAGGTGTGGATCTCCCAGCTGCCCGGCGAGTACTACGCCTACGCCAACATGAAGGTGGCCGAGATGGCCGACGAGGAGGTGGCCCGGTACTCCCTGGTACTGGCAGGTTTCAACTGCGTCTTCTTCACGTACGTTTCCATAGCAAGGAGTCCCATAGGGGAGATACTCCTTCAGGACGCCGTAACGGAGGACGACTACTTCAGAAAGCTGGCGGAGATGGGAAACTACTTCGGTTTCGGAGTGTTCAAGGTTGGAGACATCAAGAGGGGTGGTGAGTGTTTGTGCGACATGAGGCTTTACAACTTCTACGAGAACAGTTATCTCCTCGCCCTCGGAAAGGAACCCCTCTCCTACTTCCTGCCCGGAGCGGCCCTCGCCCAGATAATGGCGACGTACCGGTACCGTTACTACGACAGGAGTACGGCTACCCTCGGAGCCATAAACGCCATATTTGAAGACTTTGATAGGGCGTACGAAACCCTGAACTTTGACATGGAGTTTGATCCAACGAAGAACGAGCAGAGGGTCCGGCTGAGCGTGAGGGACGTATAAAAAAAGGGGGGAAATCCCCCCTTTCATCTTTCGCTTTCTAAGTTGCTTCAGTAGCGTACGACTACGGAAACGTTCCACATGGCGGGTGTAAAGAAGCCGTATCCGAACCCTGTAAAGTCAATGACGACGCGGTCCGCTACCGTCCAGGACGCTCCGTACATGAACTGTGTGAAGGATGCACCGACCTTCGTTGTGGTCACGTTCTCGTCGGGAACGGCTATGTCGTTGTAGGTCTCCGTTGTACCGAGGGAGGTCTCCGTCACGCTCTTGCTCTCGGCCGAGTGGTCGTAGGATCTCGTCTTCGTGGTCTGGGAGAGGCGACCGTAAAAGCCACCGAACCTCAGTTTGAAGTTGCCCCACGCCTCTATCGGTACGATCTCAAGGCCAACGGGAAGGTAGTAGAAGAAGGTGGTGCGTCCCATATCCTCCTTATAAGAGCGGATCGTGGTCGTGGTACTCTTGAAATCTGCCCCGTCCACGCTCCCGTTACCGTTGGCGTCGCTGAAGGTATAACTCTCCGAAAGCACCTTCTTGTAGTCGTACTTGCCGGACATTAGACCGAAGTACAGGCCGAGGCCGACACCGAGGAGGACCCTCTCGTTGAGGGCGTACCTGTTCCGAAGGTAGAGGTTGAAGTCGTTGGCCAGAGAGCTGTAAGTGAACTCCCGGGATATGGTGTTTATGGACGTATATATCGGGTTGTTGATAGAGACCGTACCGTCCCACGTGGTGTTCTTCAGGACCTCGTTCACCCTTCCGTTTCCGTTGGACATAACACGGAGGGAGTAGACGAAGGTCAGGTTTGACTTCCAGTTCTCCGATCCGAAACCGTAATCCCCCTGAAAGCCGAAGATGGGCCCCCCAGCCCCCGTATTGGACGCCCTGTTGTTGTCCCACTTATCACCGGTGAAGGGGTTAGCTGGGTCCGTGTTGTGTTCAGCCTTTACGCTACCGGTATCGGAGGTCCTGACGGAGTTGAACCCACCGAACACCATACCGGAGAACTGGCCGAAGGCGAAGGAGACCGCACCGAGTATAGGTGTGTAGGACGTGTCCAACACGGCGTAACCTTCGGACTTATACTCCTCAAGGAGGTCACCGGTCAGGTTATCATATCGGGCGTAATCGTAGACGAAGTTACCGTAGTTAAAGGGGAACGTCCCTGCCCTTCCCGGCATGTTCTTGCTGTTGGCGTTTACGTACATAAACAGGAAACCGAAGGACCGGTTTCCCATGGAGAGCAGGAAGCTCTTAGAACCGAAGGCCGTCTTAGCGTAGGAGGAGTCAAAGACCTCGTCCCTGTTCTGATAGTTGTTGTCCCCGGAACTCCAGTTGTACTTATACGTCGTATCAAGCTTGCTCACCTGCGTAACTCCGAATTCGGACGTGAGGAAGAGGGGAGAGAGGTTCATGAAGAAGTTCGTCTTGGCACCGAGGACGAGCTGGTTGTTGGTGGGCTGGGAAGGGTCAAAGAGGTACTCGTTCCCGAAGGGGTTGCTCAGCGTGGTAAAGAGCCTGCCCCCCTCTATTTCGGATAGTTTGACAGGGTAGAACAGCCTGTCCAGATCGTCCTCAAACAGGTAGGCCGTATGCATAAAACGGAAGGAGTACACGCCGTTGAACCCGAAGATAGTCTGTGGATAAGCGTAGAACTGGGCGTGAAGGACGCCCACACTTCCCACTATCGCGGATGCTACCAGAAACTTTAAAAACCTTTTCATACCACCGCTATTTTATGGGGGAAAGCCGGTTTAATTTTTCACTTTATACGGTGCAACTTTCCTTCCCTGAGCTGGTAGATCTCAACGTCCTCCCTGTCCTTTATTACCGTAGGTATCCTGTTGGATGTCCAGAGGATGGAGGTTCCGGAGTCGTTTATCTCCATGAAAAGGTGTTCTATCTCGTAGGAGGACCTGTCGTCAAGACCGAGGGTGGGGTCATCCGCAAGGAGTATTACCGGCTCCTTCGCTATCGCCCTTGCTATTGCCAACTTCTGCCTCTGGCCGGCGGAGAGCTCGGGGGGATAGGCGTCCCTCCTGTCTATAAGCCCGACCCTTTCAAGCGCCCTCTCCGCACGCTCCTTCGCCACGTTGCGGTTATATCCGAGATGCTCAAGGACGTAGTATATGTTGTCGTAACAGGTCATATCCTCCAGATGTACGGGGACCTGCTTTATAACGCCGACCTTTCGCCTGACGTTCTGGAGGGTCGCAGCGTTTTTCCTTGCCTCTTCGTGATGGACACCGAGGACGACCACTTCCCCCTTATCCGGGAACTCCTGAAAATGGGCCAGATTTATGAGCGTACTCTTCCCGACCCCCACCTCACCGTATACAACTGTAAACCCCCCTTTCTGCAGTATGAGGTCAACGGACCTTAAAACTTCCCTCTCTCTAAATCGCTTTACGACCCCTTTGAAGGTTAGAACGGCTTCCACTCTAAACTATTCCGAGCCTGCGGGCCTCCGTAAGAAAGCTGAGAACGTCCCTGTAGGCCTCCTGATAGTCAACCTCGTATTCCTCGGTCAACCTACGAGCGATCTCGTCGGCTCCGAGACCCTTCCTCTTTAGTTCAAGGATCCTGGTGGCAGTCTCGTTAAGCACGTAATTTGATGAAGATGCAGCTTTCAGACTACCGGCCAGTGCCATTACGGCAAAGGTTCCAATTGCGGCTTTAAGAAAATCTCTACGCTTCATAAGGTTTTATTTTAAAGGTGAAATCGCCCTGATGACAACCCGGTTGCAGAAAACGAAGTAAACACCGGGCTTCAGGGGCATAGAGAGGGTGCCTTTTGCCCCTACCCTGCCCTTAAAGTGAAGGCGTCCGTCGGCGGTGTACACCTTCACCTCCGTTCCCGGACGCGCCCGGACGATCCCATTGCTCACCGAACACGTCCCCTCTTCCTTCCTCCCTTCGCTCAGGGACAGACCGGGGAGAACGGAGAGATCGTCTATGGAGATATCGGTATCCCCGAAGTCGCTCCGGGCGACCAGCTTAACGTACACGGTATCGGCCTCCGGAAGGTTGAACGTCCTCTCCTGCCACGATGGCAGGTCCCCGTACACGCTACCCATGGGGTGCCATACCCCTGATCCGGGTGTCCTGTAGTAAAGGTCAATACGGTCGTAGTTCCCCCTTCCCGTCCACGTTGGGCCGTTCCATACCTTTAAGGAGATGTGGGATCCACCGGTGGAGAGGATCGGCGGTAGGTACAGGATGGAGGAGTCTCCGGAAGGGAGGACGAAGGAGAGGAATTCGGCGAAACCTTCTCCGGATGATCCGTACGTGGGGGACACGCGGGCGTCCCCGAGGTAGTGGCCGGGGACCCACCCCCTTCCCTCAACCTTCCACCCGGCGGGGGGCCACCTTCCCTCAAAGTCCTGAACGTAGGGCGGCGAGATGGGCCTGCCCACGGGGACGAAAAGGACGGCCGTATCGTTTCCCGGTGAGTCGTCGGACGTCAGGGTGGCCTTTACCCTGTAGTGGCCGCTGTCGGAGGGGGTCCACCTCACGTAAAAGGTGTCCACGGAGGCGTAGGGGACGTTCAGGGGACGTTCCAGAGATAGGATAGGTGTGCCGTCCCTCTCAACCCTCACCCTGAGAGTCTCAACGTCCATAAACAGGGAGTAGTTGTCGTAGATTACGACGGCGGTTGAGCAGACCCTATGGGCATCACACTCCGAAGGCAGGAGGGAGAGGCCGACGTCGTGCCAGTCGTTTGGCCGTTGAAGGGTCAGGTAGGTGTTCGCCGGGCCGAAGGTGTCGGAGGGGAGGTCCTCCGTCTGGGGCCACCATGCGAGGAACTTCCCCGTCCTCCCATCACGGTAGGCAACAAACAGGGAAATATGCTCCCCCACACCCCGGTGGAGTACTCCGACATCCGGCTCCGTACCTCTGGCCATGGGTACGGAGATCTCAAACGTCCCCCCAAGGCGGGCGGCGCGGAGCATCAGGTCCTTTCTGGGGAAGACGTAGGCCTGCCCGCTGTCCCTCGTCGCCCATCCGGAATAGGGTCTTCCCCCTATGAGGTTGAGGCCCTCGCCCCTCTCCCAGATGCGGTCCCCGTCGTCGTCCACGAATATAAAGAGGGCGTCCGTACTGTCGTACGTGTTATCACCGGTCTCTACGAGTACGTTCAGGTACGAACCGTCGTGCTGGAAGTAAGCCCGTACCACGCCCGTATCGGTGGGTGGGGAGTGTTTTCCGAAGTAGTTGGACACGTCCACCCTGTGGGCCGAACCCCACTCCCCCGGTGAGGCCACCCCGTCAACGGTAACGGATGGGGCGAAGGGTATACCGAAGACCACGTCCGGGTAGGGCCATACCTTAAAGGTTTTACTTACAGTGTCGTTCCCGGCATAGTAATCCGTATCCGCATTTACTATGGCTACGGCGACGTGGGTTCCGAGGCTCTCCGGTACGAAAAATCCCATGGGTACGTCGTAGTACTCTCCGGTGTTTGCTATGAAGTCGGCCGATCCCCTGAAGACCGTATCCGTACCGTAGAGTACATAGAACCTTACGTCCGTATGTACGTCCGTCGTTCCCCTGTTCGTTATCCTGACGGTCGTAGAAATGTACTCCCCTCTGTAGTGCAGGTCCAGAGGCACGAGGATGGCCGTAGCCTCAACGTCGTAGGTGTAAAGCGTCCTTCCCTCAACCTTTACGTCGTCAATTGCGAACCAGTAGGCCGCATCCTGCGAGTAGTAGGCGAAGGCCACCTGCAGGCTGTCGTACCCCGTCGTTAGATATATCGTATCCCTTCCTTTTAAAGTACCTTCGTACCTCCTCACCCTGATCCACGGCCCCCAGGCGGAGCCGTCGTGGTACCTGACCATCACCGTTCCGGAGTCGGAAGAGGAGTAATTTTCCCGGCTGAAAGCGTAGGAGTAGACGAGGCGGAGGCTGTCGTATCCGGCCACGTACACGGCCGGAGATACGAGGGTGTCGGCGTAGATCTCGTTAGAACGGCCATCGCATACGGCGTAAGAGGTGCCAGAGCCGTCGGGTTCGTAGGCGATGGTGCCATACGGGTAGGTGATCCACGTACCCGTTCCCCCACCGTTTCCCACGTACCATCCGGAAAGCCCGGCCTCAAATCCCTCACCAAGGAGCGTAACCCACGTGAACAGGGGCATGCTCCCGGATTCTAAAGGCGCATGCGGATCGGGTCAACCGGGGGTGGCCACTTTAGAATTGTCCCTGCATGCAGGAGATAAAGGTACCCCATAACCCGGACGCCGAGATGTCCGTACTATCCGCCTGTCTTTACAAGCCGGACCTTCTGGCCAGGGCCATAGTGGAGCTGCAGGAGGACGACTTCTACGATCCGAGGCACAGGGTGCTGTTTTCGGCCCTCAAGTCTCTGTACAACGAGACATCGGCGGTTGACGGTGCGATACTCCTTGAGTACCTCAAAAAGCATAACCTCCTTGATAAGGTGGGTGGCCTCAACTACCTTGCGGAGGTGTTTGACCGTATAAGGGGTTCGGTATCCCTATCCCTCTTTGAACAGCACCTGCGTATCGTTAAGGACAAGGCGATAAAGCGGGGGATAATAAACACCTTCTCCGAGACCATACGTCTGGCCTACGAGGACGAGATGGACGCGGACAACATTCTGGACAGGGCCGAGAAGGAGATATTTGACATAAGGATGAGGACGATAAAGTCCGCCCAGTGGGTCCCCGTGGGTGATGTGGCCAGACGTCTCTTAGACACCCTTGAGGCCAGAGTGAGCGGGGACCTTCCACCGGAGGCCGTCCTGACGGGCTTTAAGAAACTGGACGAGATAACCGGGGGTTTCAGGCCCGGGGAGTGGATCATCGTGGCCGCCCGTCCCTCCGTGGGTAAGACGGCCTTCGTCCTGAACATCCACCGTAACATGGCCCTTGATGGTATACCAACCGCCATGTTCTCCCTTGAGATGACGGCGGAGGCTCTGGCGATGAGACTTCTGGCCCTTGAGAGCGGAATACCCATGTTCATGTTGAGGGAGGGGAAGATAACGGTCAAGGATCTGCCCCGTCTCGCAGACGCCGTTGAGCGTATGATGGAGATGCCCTTTTACATAGACGTCACCCACGGCATAGACATATTTGAGATAAGGAGCAAGGCCCGGATGGTCGTTCAGGAGTACGGGGTACGCATGATCTCCATAGATTACCTCCAGCTCATGGACCTGCGCGGCGGCCGTAGTAAAAACATGACGAGGGCGGAGGAGCTGGCGAAGATCTCCCGTAGTTTGAAGATTCTGGCCGGGGAGTTGGGGGTGTCCATAGTGGGTATATCGCAGGTGAGCCGCGAGGTGGAAAAGAGGGCTGACAAGAAGCCCACCATGGCGGATCTGAGGGAGTCCGGGGCTTTGGAGCAGGATGCGGATATAATACTCCTCCTGTACCGGCCGGGGCAGTACGATAAGGACGCCGACGAGAGCCTGGTTGAGGTTGACGTGGCCAAGAACAGGCAGGGGAGTCAGGGAACGGTTAAACTCCACTTCTACAGGGAGTTTATGAGGTTCGCAGACTGGCACGAGGAGGACGGGAGCATAGAGGAGGTTGAGGAGGACGTGCCGTGGTGATTACCTCTTTACTACCTTGAGGATACGCCTCTCGCCCCTGATTCTAAGGACGTACATGTACACCCCTCTCGGCAGACCCTTGAGGGTAGCCTTAACGAAGCCTTTACCACGGCTCAGGGTAGGATTCACCCGCCTGCCGGCAACGTTGTAGGCCTCCACCTTCACCCTATCCGCACCGTATACTATTACCTCGTCTCCGGATACGGCTATCCGTACGGGTACCTCACCACTCTCCCCGGCAGATAGTAGGTGGCTCAGATACATCCCGGCAAAGAGGGTATCGGTACGGGCGACCTCGTACGCCCGACCGTCGTACCTTGACACTACGGCGTGGAGGCGGGTCCCGGAGTAAGTGGCCATGGGCTGGAGGGAGACGTAATCCATGTACCCGTTACTCTCCCCCATATCAACCGGTGAACTCCATGAGGATCCGTCCAGATAGGAGACTCTCAGTACCCGACATATATCGCACCAGTCGTCCCCCTTCACCCTCACCCATCCGACGAAGGGATAACTGGCCGTGGGAGCGAAGGCGGAGTCGTCAAGGGTAGTCTCGGGGGACCATGTACTGGAGACGGTGGCGTAGTACCGGGCTTTGACCTCCCTGTCCCTGAGGTAGGAGAGTATAACCGTGTCCGTACCGTTGGAGGATACGGAGGGGGCTTCCCCCTCGCTCAGGCCCATAACCGGCGTCCATCCCGATAGGCCCCTGTAGGTGTACCGGACGGTGTCCCTGCACGTCCACACTACGAAGGGGCGGTCCGTGTTGGTCAGGGTTATGGAAGGGCCTCCGTGGGGGGAGTAGGCGGGTAAGGTCCTTATCGGCGGAACCCCTCCGCACCTGTCCAGGACCTGCCACCTTACGCTCCCGGCGTCTCCCTTGTAGAACTTGCCGTAGAGGAGTCTGTGGCCTCTAGTCAACCCCTTAACCTCAAACACAACGTGTACGGTGTCGTGGGGGTCTATCGTCAGGGAGGGAGCTCGTGGCCTTTCAAGAACGGAACTTCTGAAGAGAGTCGTATTATCCGTCCACGAGTAGTAATCCGCACCTCCGCAGTTGAACCTCACCTCCCTCCCACTCGTCCACACGGCGCATACCTCTCCGGAGGGACTGAAGGCCACGGCCGGGTCTCCTCCCCTGTCCACGGGATAGGCCGGATCCCACCTCCACGGAGGTGCAACGGTACTCGTATGGTAGACGTACCCCCTGGACGTGTACACCATGTGGAGCCTCCCTCCCCCGTACGCCAGCTTCGGAGATGTGGACGGCCCCGTCGCTATACTGTCGTCGCTCTGGACGTAGTTGACGTACACCTCCGCCACCATGTTCGGCCCCACCCCTCCTTCCTTACGGATGTTCCTGATGGCTATGTGCGTGGCTATGTTCTGGGGAACGTTTAACTCCTGCGCCTCATCCCACCACAGGTGGCCAGCAAGTACCGTGTCCTGCCTGCGAGGATCCTCCGGGTCTGGGCGTATTATCGTATCCGTTATGCATGTCCACGGTAGCCATACACCGCTGTCCTCAAAGCACGAATCTCCGGGAAAAGTGACGTCGTAGGCCTGAAGGTCGTTGTAGGCGTCGGATGAGGGGTTGGAGAGGTGGTCAAATACGGTCTTGTTCTCCTTGTTGAAGAAGTCGTAGGGAGAGGCATATCCGTAGGAGGCGTTTCCTATGCTCTTACGGACGTAGTAGGAATAACAGGCCGGGACGTACACCGTGTCCAGTCCAAAGTCAAGGTTGTCGTACCCCCTTTCCGGATCCTCCCCGTAATCCTTCCCCCTGTAGTTCCACATACCAAAGGCACTTTCAAGGTCTTCCTTTTTCTTCTTCTCCGAGACGTAACTCATCGGGTAATTCTCCCGTATGTGCCATATCAGAAGGCCTTCCCCCCTGAAGACATCCTCAACCCTTGAAAGTTTCTGGTGGTTGGTTATAAGAAAGTACTCCCGCGATGAAATGGGAATGTGGTATATTTTGCCCGTAGTAGCGTGATCCTCAAAGACGTAGGTACCGGAGGAGGTTATGCTCACGATTTTGACCCTGCGATAGTACCCCTCCCGTTGCATCACGATCTTGTCGTATGGACTTGATGGCCGGGGTAAGACCGTAGCAGTCGGGACCACCTGAGAGTAGTGTCCCACGGATAGGGACCGTATGGCCGGGTTGGAAAGACGACAACTCTCCCAATTAAGGCTATCGTTGGAATTACGGTCGTACTTGTTCCCCACACACAGGATCTGGAACCACTCGTACAGGGGCATAGAGACCGCCCTATAGTACGGTATTACATTCGTGATATTATCCGGCGCCCCATATCCCAGAGTTATCCCGGAGCTTCTTACTATCCTCACAAAGGAAGAGCCACAGACATCGTTCGTATAGTAGGCGGCCACGGGTAGATTGAGGGCAGGTTCCCCGAACCTGTAAATCGGCACTGTCATCAGGATTGAAGCGTTATCTACAACGCAGTCCCCGTCAAGGTCGTAGTCATTGAAATCAACGACGCTATCCAGTTTGCGTAAGACCTCATACTCGTAGTAATCCACCTGAAAAGTGTCGTTCCTGAATACATCCTCACTATCCACCAGTATGATCCCGTCAAACCCCGGATTCACTTCACCTGCTACTACGTACTGGCCGTAGGAGTCGTAATAGACGTATGCGGAATAGCTCCTGTAGTACTGGGGTAGATCCAGATCCGCCCTATTAAACGGCCACGGTACGAGAATGCGGCGGGACCACGTGGGGATATGCGTGGGTCGGCTCCCCCATACCTCCCTGATACTGCCGAGTACGTACATCGCATGGATGGTGTCGTTCGCTCCCTGACAGCGGATGAGGTCCGAATTTCCACCCATAACGCTGAAAGCACCCTCCAACCGAAAGGGAGAGTACACCAATATCCAGATCACCCTTTACCTCCTTACGATCTTTCGCACTCCCCTCTTACCCACCACGAAGAAGACCCCACGGCCAAGGCGGACCCTGTCGTACTCACCCACGTACACCAGCCTCCCGGAGGCGTCGTATACCCTGACCACACCTTCAACTATATCCTCGTACTTTGGCATCTCAGCGATACCCACCCTCTCAGGTCTCACCCTCAGTGCTATGAGGTCGTAATCTGAAGTGTCCGTACTGAAAGAGTTGCTGTAGCCAGTTATCAGCAGATCCAACGAGTCTCCATCTACGAACCTGACCCCTGCCCCTACGTCTGTGCGGGAGAAGTCGTAGAAGCCCCAGCCTGATCTGGAAGCGTACAGGAGGATCCCGCTGTTGTTCGTCGTGTCTGCAAATTCCGCATAGGGTTCTGTCGTGTCGTTGAGGTTAAGAAGGCCCGTTGAATAATAATAGTCCGAATCCGATCTATAGGCAAGTTTCCCCATAAACCCAACATGAACAAATCCCGTATCACCGAAGATGGAGGACAGTACCCCGTGATCGTAAGAACGGTCTAAGTACCATACAGAACTACCAAAGCGTGGACCACCGCTCATCAACCCAAGAGGTTCAGGGGCGTCTATGTAATGCACACTGCCATAGGCGTGTTCAAGGTTCCATCCGGGTTCAACGTACACGGACATCGCCACACCGTAGAAGGTGCCGGGGATATAGGGCGATGCGTAGAGGTAAGCACTATCAACATAGGAAACCGAGGTGTCTAACAGAAAACCGAGAGCATAGAAGTAGGGCAGGACGCCTTCAAAACTGTACTCATAAGGCACTCCCTTACCCACGACCACAACCTTCCTGTCTTCCCTGACAGCCACACCGTACAACAACTCGTACGTGGCATCTGGTATGTTCACTATCACAGCCTTCACGCTGTCCCCACCAATTGGATCTATCCCGATAACGTACCCTACGTAAGACGTGTCCCAGCTGAACCTCTTGAATCCCACCCCCCACACGATACCCCTCAAAGTGTCGTACACGGCACCGTACAACCCCTCCTCCTCACCCGCTACACCGTAAGTCGTATCCCATACTACGTTACCGAACGTATCCACCTTTACCACATAGATGTCCCTGTCGCCCACGGGTCCCCTCCACCCCACCACGATGTAGCCATCCGAAACCTTCGCAACGTCCCTCGCTACTTCATCAACACCACTCTGACCGTGTACCGTAGCCCATAGCAGATTACCGATAGTGTCAACTTCGGCTATGAAGAAGTCTTTGTCTCCGTTCTCCGTAGTGTAGCCCACGGTTATCAGGCCTGCACTGGATTCTACTCCCCTGAATACTTTCTGCTCCCCAGTACGGGGATACACCCTGAACCATAAGGTGTCAGATAACTGCGTAAACAGAACTATTAACATGACGGGTAAATTATAAAGGTGTTTTACACGCGGCTCCATATCTCGCTACCGGTTCATCCTTTGACGACTCGCATCTCCTTCCCGTCTATAATACCGTATGCACCTGCTCTACGAAGGGAAGTCCAAGCGCATATACGAGGTTGATGATAGGACGGTTTTCGTTGAGTTCAAGGACGACGTCACCGCCTTCAACGGCCAGAAGAAGGCTTCGCCGCCGGGCAAGGGGGACGTAACCGCTCGCATATCAACCCTCCTCTTTGAGTACCTCAAGAAAAACGGGATACTCACCCATTACGTCCGTCCCGGAGAAAAGGGCTTTTACGCCCTCAAGGTGAGGATCCTGCCCGTTGAGGTGGTCGTACGGAACGTGGCCACAGGGAGCATAGTCAAACGGCTCGGTCTGGAGAAGGGAAAGGAACTGTCCCCTCCCCTCGTTGAGTACTTCTACAAGAACGACGACCTCGGCGACCCCATGGTGTGCGAGGGCCACATAACCTACTTCGGCTGGGCCACGGAGGAGGAGTTGAGGAAGATGAAGGACCTATCCCTGAAGGCTACGGCTCTGCTTACGGAACTCTTCAAAAGGGCGGGGTTAAGGCTCATAGATATAAAGTACGAGTTCGGGTACGACCCCGACGGTAACCTTGTTCTGGCCGACGAGATCAGCCCGGACACCTCCCGTATATGGGACGATGAGGGCAGGTCCTACGACAAAGACGTCTTCCGCAAAGACCTGGGAGACATAGTTGAGGCCTACGAGGAGGTTTACCGCAGACTTCGGGCAGTGGTTTAACTTTCCTCCGTAACATTCCGGGATATGGAAACGCTCAAGTACTCCGTAGATGGAGGAGTGGGAAGGCTCGTCCTGAACAGACCCCACAGGGGGAACGCCTTTAACCGCACGATGCTCGGCGAACTCCGCTCCCTCCTGAGCGAAATATCAAGAGACGAGGGCCTCCGCGTTCTGGTGATAACGGGCGAAGGGAAGCACTTCTGTGCAGGTGGGGACCTCAACTGGATGAAGGAGATGGGAAACGCTCCCTACGAGGAGAACTACAGTGACGCCCTCGCCCTCTACGACACCTACAGGGCGCTGGAGGACGTACCCGTTCCGGTAATATCCCTGGTGAAGGGGGCCGTGAGGGGTGGAGGTATGGGCATAGTGGCAGTAAGCGACGTCGTAATATCCACGGACAGCGCCACCTTCTCCTTTTCGGAGGTTAAACTCGGAATAGTCCCGTCGGTGGTCTCCTCCTTCGCCATCAGGAGGATAGGCTTCGCGGCGGCCCGCAGGCTATTCCTGACCGGTGAGGTCTTCGGCCCCGAGCTGGCCAGAGAGATAGGGTTAGTGGACGTGGTGGTACCTAAGGAGAGGTTAGAGGAGGAGGGGGAACGGTTCGTATCCGAGATACTCAAAAACGGACCCAGAGCCGTGAGGCGGACGAAGGAACTCCTGAGGCTATACCGCCCCTTCTACGGTGAACATTTTCGCCATATAACCGCCCATATACTGGCCATGACGAGGGCGAGCGAGGAGGCGCAGGAGGGGATGGACGCCTTCCTGAGCAAGAGGGAACCCGCATGGCGGAAGTAGAGGGCAATAAATCGGCCACCGTAGAATAGCGTAAAGATGGACCTTCTCCTCGTATCGGGAGGCACGGGGGGGCATATCGCCCCGGCTTTATCCGTCCTTGACAGAGCCATAGAGATGGGTGTGGACGTTGACCTGATACTGGGAGGGTTGAAGGTCAGGATGGGAGTAAACAGGGCGAAGTACGTGTACAGTGCGGGGGAAATAAACCTCAAAAATTTCGGGAAGATAGTCGGAGGCATATTTCAAACGTTCGGGGACGTGTGGAGGAGCAAGGTCATACTGGCCTTCGGCGGGTACCCCGTTCTCCCTCCCCTTTTTAACGCCGTCCTCCTTCGTAAGAAGTTCTACCTGTTTGAGGGGGACGCCATGCCCGGAAGGGCGAACCGCTTCTTTGAACCCTTCGCCGTTGAGGTACTATGCGCATTTAGAAACTCCGTGAGGTTCTACAGGAGAGGGGTCTTCGTCGGTATCCCTATAAGGAAGGATCTGACCCCCATACCGCGGGAGGTGGCCCGTGAGAGGATGGGTATAAGTACCGACCTGCCGGTCGTGGGCATAATGGGGGGAAGTCAGGGGTCGCAGTTCCTGAACACCCTCGCCCGTAGTTTGGCCGACACCCGTCGCTACTACGTGGTCGCCCTCGTTGGCAGGAGGGGAGAGGCAGAGGAGGGTCCGAACTACCGTTTCATACCCTTTTTGAGCGATATGAGCAGTTTCTACTCCTCCCTTGATGCGATAATCAGCAGGGCGGGGATGAGCAGCATAGGGGAGATAGCCTACTTCCGCGTTCCTTCCCTCTTCATACCCTACCCGTACGCCGGGGGCCACCAGATCCATAACGCCCTTGACGTGGTGAACTTCGGGGCGGGTGAGATGCTCCTTCAGGAGGAGGCCTCTCTGGACAGGGTGGAGGAGAAGTTGAGGGTCCTCATAACCCGGCAGAATATATACAGGAACCGTCTGGGGCATTACTTTGTACCGGGGGCGGCGGAGAGGATAGTTGACAGGGTGCTTTTGAGCGTCAGGTGAGCAATTTTCTGCTTTATGATAGTCTCGTAATGAAAAGGTTATCTCTCTTTTCCCTCGTCACAGCATCCCTCCTAACGGGATGCGTAATCGTGGAACCGCCTATCTCTATATCTTTGGACGACTATCGCGTAAAGAACAACGGTGAGGTTATAGAACTGACCCTCAGCGTATCGGCAGACACCAGGTATGTGATCTTTTACTGTTCTGTACAAACACCCTTTGATACCCTCCCGGTAGAAGGGAACGTACCCGAAGACGGCAGGATAATCTACGACGTGGATAGCACTTTTCTTCTCGCCTGCAAGTACCACGGCAAAATATTTATCGGGACGGAGGAGGGTGTGGAAGCAGCACTCCGCCTGGGCTACAGCGTTGCGAGCAACTCCCCTCACCTTGTCCTCTACGGTAAAGACACCCTCTTTTTCAGCGGGGACACCGTAAGGACGAGCGAGTACATAAAGGTACAGAGGTACGCCGGTGGCGTGTACGCCCCTCTACCTCCCGAAGGGTACGATACTCTCCTTATCTCCGACTCTAACAGTACTCTAATCGTATGGCAGGATTACGACCGCGACGGTGTCTCTGGCTACGATGGGGAGGACATCTTCTGGGTTGTCCTGATGGGAAGCGGCGAGGCGAGGGCAATAACCCTCAACCGAAAGGACGACCTCACCGGATACCGCGGCCTTGAGCTGTGCTTTAAGTGTATGGAGGTTGTAATATGATAAGACGTTCGGCTCTTATTCTGAGTGTTATATCGGCTGGTATGAGTCTGGGATGTAGCCACGGTACCACACCTCCCATTATGGAGGTCTACAGCATATACGTCTCCAACGACGGTACGGCGATCAATCTCCTGATCTCTGCGCCCTCTTACTCCGACACCCTTGGCATTCTGTGTAAGGATAACGTCTATTTTGATACCGTGATTGTGGATGAGTCAGTTGATACGATCAGGTACGCCCTTGATAGCACCTTTCTGCTTAAGTGCGCCGAACACGACAAAATTTTCCTTCTGGACGGATCTAATAAACTCATTTCCCTATCCTTTTATGGGATTGAATCGGATATCCTATCATCCCCATTACGTGTGGTACTCGGTCAGAGAGATACCCTATTTCTTAATGACGACACTTCTGGCTATACCGTAAGGACGGGCGAGTACGTGAAAGTACAGAAGTACACCGGTGGTCTGTACGCCCCTCTACCTCCTGAAGGGTACGATACTCTCATCGTTGCCGGCTCTAACGACACTCTAATCGTATGGCAGGACTACGACCACGACGGTGTCTCTGGATACGACGGAGATGACATCTTCTGGGTTGTCCTTATCAAAGGTGATTCAGGGACGGTAGATGTAAGGACCATAGCGAGGAGAGCCCTGTCCGAGGACGATCCCCTTGCCTTCACCGGGTACCGCGGCCTTGAACTGTGCTTTAAGTGTATGGAGGGCAAAAGATGATGGTACTCTTACTTGCAGATCTTGGCTGGGGCGGTTTTACGGCCGGTGCAACCCGGTGGTACTTCGCAGATCGGGACGGCTCTTCCTTCTACGCCCAGGAGACCGTCCTTACCGTAGGCCCCTGGGACGGTACGGGAAGTCGTTGCTCCTTCTCAACACCCGTAGACAGGGCCGACTTCTACATTTACTCCTTCTCCTACGACCCCTACACCGACACCGGCTATGCGTACTACGACGGTACGTATCTGGTGGACTTCGTAAACGCCTACCACAGCTTCTACTTCTCCGAATCCGGGATGAGGGTACTGAAGTTTCCCCTTATTGTGGGGGATACGTGGCAAACCGTGGATACGTGCAAGTACGCCCTTGGGGTTAAAAGGTCCATCGGGTACGACGAGAACTGGGACGGGTTAGAGGACAGCCTCTACTACGACACCTCCTACGCCGTGTTGGTCCATTACTCCGGGGATACGGCCGAAGTGCATATATACCCCTTCAAGGTGATCTTCTACTACACGGGGATGTGGCCGGATACGGGAGGGTATATGGGTTGTTGTGAAGAACATATCGCGCACCATTACATCCGCCTCAGGTACGTTAACGGTACGGGTATGGTCCTCTTCAGTACGGACAGCCTTGTGGGTTATCTGGTTTATTCCCTCGTGGACACAACGACGACGCCCTGGGACACCATTCCCCTACCTCCGCTACGGTACTGGTTCTTTACTAACTTCAACGTATGGACCTACACCACCACCTCCGTTTCGGAGATAAGACCCCGCATAATCTTTACGCCCTACCGTCTCAACGGGCGGAGGATGACGGCGCTGGAGGACCTGACCCTCTACTCGTACGACGGGAGGCTCGTGGGGGAGGTACGAAAGGGCAGTACCGTCTCCTTAAAGCCCGGCCTGTACTTCGTAAGGAGCAGGGGTAGAACGGGGAAGGTAGTGGTGCGGTAGGGGGACGTCCCTCCCGTGTAGAATCTCCGGATGATCATGGCAGCTATCGGTGTATCTAAGCCGGCCGACCCCTTCGCCTGGCTCAAGGACACGACGAGGAAAGACCCGAAGGTCATAGCCTTCCTTAAGGAGGAGAACGAGAGGACGGAGAGGTTCCTCGCCGATACGAAGAAACTTCAGGAGAAACTCTTAAAGGAGTTCAAGAGCCGGATACAGGGGACCTACGAGACCTACCCCGTCCGCATAGGAGACTACCTCTACTACCGCAGGTACGAGGACGGCAAGGACTTCCCCGTAGTCCTCAGGAAGAGGTCCCTGAGGGCCAGGCCGGAGGTCATCCTTGACTGGAACGCCCTGGCCAGGGGCCATGAGTTCTTCTACCCCGGAGGGTGGGAGGTGAGCAGGGACGGCAGGTACCTCGCCTTCTCATACGATATCTCCGGAGGGGAGAAGTTCGCCCTATACATCAAGGACCTCCGCACGGGTGAGGTAATAGACAGCATACCGAGGGTCTCGTGGGAGGGTTTCCTCTGGACGAGGGACAACAGGCTCATATACATCGTTGAGACGGAGAAGACGAAACGGCCCTACAGGGTACTTCTACACGAGATAGGAGACGACCTCAAAAACGACAGAGAGCTTTTCCGGGACGACGACGAATCCTACTTCGTTGGCATATACTCCTCCCTTGACGGGTACGTCTTCGCCACGTCCGGAAACACCGAGAGCAACATAACCGCCCTAATATACCCCTACAGGAAGGACTTCTATCCGAGGAAGAAGGGGGTGAAGTACTGGGTCTATCACGGGGACGGGAAGTTCTACGTCCTCACGAACGAGGACGCCCCCAACTACAGGGTCCTTGAGATGGACGAAAAGACGGGAGAGGAGAGGGTCATCATCCCAGAGGAGGAGGACGTCCCGATTGAGGACATAACCGTCTTCAAGGACTTCATAGCCCTTGAGGAGAGGTACAACGGCCTTACGGCCATAAGGATATACGACAGGAAGACCGGCAAGACCCACCGGGTGAAGTTCAAAGAGGCCGCCTATACGGTGAGCCTCTCCGGAAACTACGAGTACTACACAGACAGCATCCGCATACACTACACCTCCCCCACGACCCCCAGCAGCATATACTTCTACAACGTAAAGACGGGGAAACTCCGCAAACGCTGGCAGGAGCCTGTACCCAACTACGACCCCAAAAAGTACCGGGTGGTCAGACTCTGGGCGCGCAGCTACGACGGCGTAAAGTTCCCCATAACCCTCGTATATCGCAAAGATAAGTTCAGGAGGGACAGAAAGCACCCGGTCTATCTGACGGGCTACGGGGCCTACGGCTCACCCTTTGACCCCCGATTCAACCGCTACGTCATCTCCCTCCTTGACAGGGGCTTCGCCTACGCCATAGCCCACATAAGGGGCGGGGGGGAGTTCGGCGAG
>JALWYV010000009.1 GCA_027003075.1 Caldifarciminota bacterium
AGGTCTTTGAGGGGATAGATCAGGGGAAGGTCTCCACTTCCATGACCATAAACGCCACGGCGGCCATACTCCTGGCCTTCTACACCCTCGTGGCCGAGGAGAAGGGGGCGGACCGTAGGATACTGAGGGGGACGCTCCAGAACGACATGCTCAAGGAGTTCGCCGCCCGCGGGAACTACATCTACCCCGTAGACGAGTCCGTCAAGCTCGCCGGAGACATCATTGAGTTCACGGCGAAGTACATGCCCAAGTGGAACCCCATATCCATCTCCGGGTACCACTACAGGGAGGCGGGGGCCACGGCCGTTCAGGAGCTGGCCTTCACCTTCGCCGACGCCATAGCCTACGTTGAGGAGGTGAGGCGCCGCGGCCTTGACGTGGACACCTTCGCGGCCCGCCTCTCCTTCTTCTTCTCCGCCCAGATAACCTTCTTTGAGGAGATAGCCAAGTTCAGGGCGGCCCGCCGCATCTGGTACCGCATAATGAAGGAGAGGTTCGGGGCCAAGAACCCCAAGAGCATGAGACTCCGCTTCCACACCCAGACCGCCGGAAGCTCCCTGACGGCTCAGGAGCCACTCAACAACGTCGTACGCACGGCCCTTGAGGCCCTCGCGGCCGTCCTTGGCGGCACCCAGAGCCTTCACACCAACTCCTACGACGAGGCCCTCTCCCTCCCCACGGAGGAGTCCGTCCTGTTGGCCCTCCGCACCCAGCAGATAATAGCTTACGAGACGGACGTACCCGACACCGTGGACCCCCTCGCCGGCTCCTACTTTATAGAGACCCTAACCAACGAAATAGAGGAGAGGGTGTGGGAGTACCTTGAGAGGATAGACGCCCTCGGAGGGGCCGTAGAGGCCGTGAAGAGGAGGTACTTCCAGCAGGAGATAGAAGAATCCGCTTACCGATACCAGAAAGAGGTGGAGGCCGGGGAGAGGATAATCGTGGGCGTAAACGCCTTCAAGAGCGAAAAGGGCGGAAGCTCCGAGATAGAGATATTCCGACTGCCGGAGGAGGAGATAAGACGGCAGATTGAGAGGGTGAAGGCGTACAAGAGGAACAGGGGAAAGGATCACGTTAAGGCCCTGAAGGAACTCCAGCAGGCCGCGAGGAACATGGACGAGAACCTCGTCCCCTACATATTTGAATGCGTCAAGGCCAGGGCCACACTCGGCGAGATATCCGACGCCCTGAGGGAAGTATGGGGAACCTACGACGCCTCCTGACGTTTCTGGCACTCTTCGTCTTCTTCTGGCCCATAGGGAATCCGGACGATCCTCTATCTCCCGGACTATATGGCTCCGAGAACTACCTGTTTATCGTGGCCGTTGCATGGTTCGGAATCCTCGTAGGTCTGATGTCCAGAGGGTGGGAGAAGGGGGACGACCTGATGGACACCATCGTCCTCTCCCTCCTGCTCCTCGGGGTATTTGAGGTTCTGTACTCTCTATCCCTTGGGGGAAAGATACTGTTCATGCATCCTATCCCCTTCCTTTACACAGTTTATTTTCTCGGTCGCCTCGTGGACCCGGAGGAGTTTGAGAGGTACCTGCCCTACGTCTTCGTACTCGGAATGTTCTTCGTATTTCTGATTACCTTCTATCAGGTGGTTCTCCTGTCCTCTTACAAGCTACGGTTCGGGACCCGTACGGCCTTCTTTGCCCCCGTGGGTGTAGCCTTCAGCATATACATGTTCAACAGGACGGACAGCCTGAGAGAAAAGGCGATGTACCTTTTAACCATGGTCCTGTCGGTCGTGGTTATGACCCTCTTCGGAAACAGGACGGCCTACCTGAGCCTGTTCGTCCTCCTCGGACTTACCCTCATCATCAGCAGAATGGTTCGGAACCTGAGGTCCATGTTGGTGACCATGGGTAGCGTGGCGGCTGTCGGGACCATGAGCGTTGCCCTGCTCGGTATAATGTACATGGGGCCGATTTTTGTAATTTACGTCGTGCAACGTTTCTTTTCCATATTCACGAAACTGGGTAAAGGGCGGGACCCTTCGGTCATGATAAGGAAGTACGACATAGCCCACGCCCTTGATAGGTGGGTTTGGCAGCCCTTCTTCGGAAGGTCGCCGTCAGATTACATGCTCCGCGGGATAGAGGGAAGCACCATACTTTTCGTGGACAACGCCTTCGTGACCCTCCTCTGGAAGTACGGGGCCGTGGGACTCCTGCTCTTTTTGACCTTTCTCGGCTATTCGGCGTACCTGATATGGAACCTCCTGAAGGTAGAGAAGACGCCCTTTACCCTCCTGACAGCTTTCATCTTCGTAAATCTGCTCGTGATATCAATATCAACGTCCGTCTTTACGACGTACGTACACGTGGCATCCCTGTCCCTACTCTTAGGGGTCGCTTCCCGCAAACGGGGCCACCTTTCTACCTTATAATAGTCGCTAAAGGAAGGATGTTTTTAATCGTCTCTTTCACTTTCATAAGCGTGGATGAAGTTTACAGGCGGATGGACGAGTTCACTATCGTGGACGTGCGAAGCTCATACGAGTACCGTATAGAGCATATAAGGGGTGCCATATCTGCACCCCTCCGCTTCCTGCCGGAGCATATAAAGAGGGGAATAATACCGAGGGATAAACCCGTCCTCTTCTACTGCGGATGTCCTCACCACCTCTCCACGCTCGGGGCCCGTACTGCCGAAGGCATGGGCTTTAAGGACGTTTACGTCCTTGACGAGGGGTTCTTCGTCTGGAGGGACAGGGGATATCCCACGGAGGGGGAGAAGAAGGGGAAGAAACCCAACTACTTTTACGTCAAGGGGACGGTTAAGGTTGAGGGTGTACCGTTTAAGTACGGTCGCATATTCTTCGTTGACAAAAAGAACGGTCAGGTGGAGGCGGAGATGACAGACGGTAAAGGGTACTACGAGGGCAGGCTCCCGTTCTACGATATAAAGCCGGGAGACACGGTACTAATTTATATCGGATCCTTTGACAACTCTATAATTTTTGCTCTCCCCCCGAAGAAGGGTAAGAGGTGGGGAGCCATAATAAACGTTGAAGGAAACTCAGTAAAGGTTAAACCCCTGTAGAGCAGGATCTGCGGGGATTTGAAAAATAAGGAGGAGTGTATGGCTGTGTCCTTGGAGGAACTTCAGTCCAAGAAGATGTCAGAGCTTTATGAGATGGCGAGGGAGCTCGGCATAGAGAACTATGCCGAACTGGAGAAGGAGGAGCTCATAAAGCGGATTCTGGATGCGGAAAGCAGGAAGGAGGGCCTGATCTGGAAGGAGGGTGTACTTGAAATACATTCGGAGGGTTTCGGCTTCCTGCGTAATCCCCGTTACAACCTCATGCCCAGTCCGGAGGACGCCTACGTCGCTTCCTCCGTTATAAAGAAACTGGGCCTGAGACCGGGAGATTACGTTGAAGGATTCGCCAGGAGGAGAACCGACGATCGCGTAAAGAACGACCCGATGGTCAAGATAGTGAAGGTCTCCGGTTATCCGGTAGAGGAGAGCCGTGCCAGACCCATCTTTGAAAAGCTTACCCCCTACTATCCCACGGAGCGTATCCGTCTTGAAAATCCTGAAGACGACGACGTTTCCATGCGGGTGGTGGACCTCTTCGTACCCGTTGGGAAAGGACAGAGGGGTCTCATAGTGGCACCTCCGCGGTCCGGTAAGACGGTCCTTTTGCAGAAGATAGCCAAATCTATCGTCAGAAATCACCCGGAAATTCACCTGATCATCCTTCTCATAGACGAGCGTCCGGAGGAGGTAACGGACTTTCAGAGGGTAGTGCCGGAGGCCGAGATATTCTATTCCACCTTTGATCAGACCCCTGAGAGGCACACCCATATGGCCGAACTCGTCCTTGAGAGGGCAAAGCGGCTGGTTGAGGCCAAAAAGGACGTCGTTATACTCCTTGACTCCCTCACCCGTTTGACCCGCGCCTACAACCTCCTGACGCCCTCCACGGGTAAGACCCTGTCCGGCGGTATAGAGTCCTCCGCTTTTGTAAAGCCCAAGAAGTTCTTCGGTGCCGCCCGGAACATAGAAGAGGGAGGGAGCCTGACCATACTGGCCACCGCCCTTATAGAGACCGGTTCCCGGATGGACGAGGTGATATTTGAGGAGTTCAAGGGTACGGGGAACATGGAGCTGGTTTTGAGCCGTCAGCTGGCCGAGAGGCGTATATTCCCCGCCATAGACCTGCACAGGTCCGGCACCCGTAAGGAGGAGCTCATACTTACGCCGGAGGAGCTGGAGAAGGTCTGGCTCATCCGTAAAGTCATATCCAGCCTTTCGCCCGTAGAGGCCATGGAGCTTATAAAACGCAGAATGGAGAAGTATCCAACCAACGCCGAGTTCCTCCAGTCTCTGACGTACGAACCCCTTGAGCCACCCACAAAGGAGAGCATATACGGATGAGAAGAGTTGAGGCTCTGGTCTTTGATCTGGACAACACGTTGGTTGACTTCATGAGGATGAAGAGAGAGGCCGTACGTGCGGCCTCCGAGGCGATGGTGGGGGCGGGCCTGAAGATGAAGCCGGAAGAGGTGTACGAGGAGATCTTCCGTATATACGACAAGGAGGGAATAGAGGACCAGAAGGTGTTCAACAAACTCCTTGAGAAGATCCTCGGACGTATAGACTGGCACATCCTCGCCGCCGGTATAGTGGCCTACCGTAAGGCGAAAGAGGCCAACCTCCGCCCCTACCCTAACGTTCGCAAACTCTTGGTGGAGCTGCTCAAGAGGGGGTACAAACTCGCCGTCGTCTCGGACGCCCCTCGCCTTCAGGCCTGGACCAGGCTCGTTGAGTCCTCCCTTGATCCCTTCTTTGACGTCGTGGTCACCTACGAGGACACCTACGAGAGGAAACCTGCGGCCGCTCCCTTCAAAAAGGCCCTTTCCCTCCTCGGGGTTGAACCGGAGAGGGCAGTAATGGTAGGAGACTGGGCGGAGAGGGATGTGGTTGGTGCCAAGACTATCGGTATGATTACGGTATTTGCGAGGTACGGGGATTCTTTCGGTACGGTGAATTCGGGGGCAGACTACGAGGTAGACGATCCCCTTGAGATCTTAGAGGTCGTTGAGAAGTTGAACGGTTCCTGATTTACACGTTCTCAAACAGCTCGCCTACTGCTCTGCGTAGAGCCGTGGCGAAGTCCTCGTCCGAGAACACCAGGGCGTACCTTCCACCCGCCTGTACGACCGCCTTCCTGACACCCGTTACCCACGCCCTTATCCTGCGCCTCTGAAGATCGGCGGAGTTGGGCGGTACGCTCAACCTTCTGCCAGTCTCCATATCAAGGAGGATTTTCCCATCGTCCCGGAAGTTCCATTCGCCGGGGGCTACGGTGTGTACAGCCACGACCTCGTGATGTCTGGAGAGGAGGTTTATACCGACGGTCAGATCCTCCAGAGGGAAGGCGAAGTCTGAAACCATCGCCACGAGGACCCTTTTACGGGACAGGGCAAGCACCTTTAGAACGCTCTCCCTGAAGGGAGAGAGAGGCTCTTTGTCCTTAAGGGTCTCCGCATAGATCCTGAGGACGTGTGAGTACCCTCTACCTGTGGGTACGTACCTGCCCGAAAGGGAAAGGAAGGTCATGGCGTTGTTTCCCCTGTAGGCCATGTAGGCAAAGGCTCCGGTGAAGAGCGAGGCCATCCTATCCTTACCCTGATATGCCATAGACAGGCTGTCGTCATAGAGTAGGATCAGGGGTATCTCCGACTCGTGGAAGAAAACTTTCACGAACAGACGCCTCTTACGGGCGTATACCTTCCAGTCTATCCTCCGTACGTCGTCCCCGGGATTGTAGAGCCGATGTTCGGCGAACTCCGGAGACCCACCAAAGGACCTGCTCCTGAACTTACCCACCAGAACACCATCAACTACCCCCCTAACCTTTAACTCAAACTCGTTCACGATCTCCGGTGGTATCCTCATTTGAAGGTTAACTTGATCTCTCCCCACGTGGTTGACGTATCCGCCCTATCCTTCCACGTAACGATAACCCACCTGCCGTCCACCTGTTTCCTCAGGTATATCTCGGCTTCCCCCTGGGCGGATACGTTTCCGAGATTCCGGAGTACGTAAGACATCGTATATCCCACGCGAAGGTAGGAGCTGTCCGACGTCTCGTACCTGTTCAGGATCTCAAAGGATACCTCAGCCGGGCGTGAAGTCCCGTAATCCAGATCCATGAGCAGGTTGGAAACGACGTTCTCCTCGGTTGACTTGCCCCACGGCTGGTTGGACGGGTAGGGTAATCCTTCATCGGGGTAGAAGGTGAAGTCGTGGGCGAGACAGTTGGAGTAGATAAGGGAGTTGTAATAGGTGTCCAGAGCGTTTTCCATATTCTCCAGGACCCTGTCGGGGGTATCGGGAAATACTTCCTGTTGCCCCGTTTCCGGTGGCTCAGGTTCTAGTAACTCAAAGTATTTACATGCCGGGAGGAGCAGGGGCAGAAGCGTTAAAAGGTATTTACTTCTTAGCAACGAGCTTCTTTAAAGCCTGACTGGGCTTAAAGACGGGAACGTAGGTGGCGGGTATGGTGATGGGCTCACCCGTACGGGGGTTCCTGCTCTTACGGGCCGCCCTGTAGCGGACCTGGAAGGAGCCAAAACCGACGAGACGTACACCCTTCCCCTTGGAAAGAGCGTCTTTAACAGCGTCTATAAAGGCGTTTACAGCCTTATACGCATCGGCCTTCTTAAGGCCGGCCTTCTGCGCAACGTAGGCTACCAGCTCTTCCTTCGTCATGTAATTCTTCTTTGCCATACTTTACCTCCTGTTTGTTTTTCGCCTCTGATGACCTTTTTGGGCCCCTGCCCCTCCCATCTTCAAGCATGAGGGGAATATTCTACAGGTGAAACGGTGCAATGTCAAGTCTCACGCCGCAATAGGTTAAATCTGTGCTTTAAGTTGGTTTATTATCCACTATTAAGAATTTATCGGCATTGTAATCTGATTCCATTATGCGGAATGTACATAGCAAAAATGCAAATTTATTTCCTTTTCCCTTTCCGGACACGGAGCCTGTACCTTATCGGAGCATCGGTATCTTTATCCCCATTTTTTTGGCGAACTCTATGGCCTTTTCGTATCCGGCGTCGGCGTGCCTCATTACCCCTGTGCCGGGGTCGTTGGTCAGTACGAGTTTGAGGCGGATATCCATGTCTTCGGAGCCGTCGGCCACTATCACCTGCCCGGCGTGCAGGGCGTAGCCTATCCCCACCCCTCCGCCGTGGTGGAAGGAGACCCACGAGGCCCCGCTTACGGCGTTCAGGGCGAAGTTCAAAAGGGGCCAGTCGGCTATGGCGTCCGAGCCGTCCTTCATGGCCTCCGTCTCCCTGTTGGGCGAGGCGACGGAGCCGGCGTCAAGGTGGTCCCTCCCTATCACGATGGGGGCCTTAACCTTCCCCTCCCTTACGAGGCGGTTGAAGAGGAGGCCAGCCTTGTCCCTCTCACCGTATCCAAGCCAGCATATGCGGGCGGGTAGCCCCTGGAACTGCACCCTCTCTCTGGCCTTGTCCAACCACCTGTGGAGGTAGTCCTTGTCGGGGAAGAGCTTCTTCAGCTCCTCGTCTATGAGGTAGATGTCCTCGGGATCCCCGGAGAGGGCCACCCAACGGAAGGGGCCCTGCCCGACGCTGAAGAGGTCCCGGATGTATGCCGGTACGAAGCCGGGGTACTTCCACGTGCCGTCGGGGTTCTTGACCTCTTCCTCCTTGAGGTCGCTTATCCCCTTCAGGCCCCCCTCAAGGGCGTTGCCGCGGAGGTTGTTCCCGTAATCAAAGGTCTCTGCCCCCATCTCCTGAAGTTTGATCATCAGGCGCACATGCTTGGCCATCGTGCGGTAGGACCGGCGAAGGTACTCGTCGGGGTCCTTCTTTCGGAGTTCTACGGCCTCCTCGTAGGTCAGACCCTCCGGTACGTAGCCGTTGAGGGGGTCGTGGGCGCTGGTCTGGTCTGTCAGGAGGTCCGGCACTATCCCCCTCTGGACCAGCCTCTCAAGGAGGGTGACGACGTTCCCGATCCAGACGATGGACCTTGCTATGCCCTTTTCCTTATACTCAAGGGCGCGGTTTATGGCCGTGTCCAGGTCGTGCTCTATCTCGTCAAGATAGCGGGTCCGGATCCTCTTCTTCGCCCTCTCCTCGTTCACCTCGGCGGCGAGGTAGGTTGCGTTGTTCATGGTGGCGGCGAGGGGCTGGGCGCCGCTCATACCACCACATCCACCGGAGACTATGA
>JALWYV010000010.1 GCA_027003075.1 Caldifarciminota bacterium
CCGAGCGTTTAAGGGATTCGGGCTTGATAGATGGGAAGGATGATCGGGTGAATCCAGAGGACGATAAGGCGATATGGATTAATGGTTTAACCTCAGAAGACCGAATAAACCTCGGCTGGTTGATGGTGGAGAGGGACACTGGTAAGTCCTTTGATCCCGCGCACATTCGGAATAATGCTCATATACCCGACGAAATCAAAAACCGCATAGTCGTAGTCTCCGAGCGCCTTTTCACCCACGTAGTCAACTCCAACCTTGAGGTGCGCACATCCGTGAGCATCAATCCCCAAACCGGAGCAGCAGAGGAGGGCGCCCTCTTCACGTACGAGGCCATCCCTCGGGCCACCATCCTGTGGATGGACGTGGTAGTAAGGGACTTCAAAGAGCGTTTCCCGTCAAGGGAAAAATGGACAGAAATCATACAGGAAAGCGACCTATCCACCAACCCGGACGAGTGGGAGAATCTTCCCGATGATATACGTGAACTACGGGGGGAGGAACATCCCGTTGAAAAGGTGCTTCAGAAGTTGGGATACGTGGATAAGCGACCCAACGAGGAGGAATACGAAAACAGGGAAGAGCTTGAAAAAGCGATAAGAGAATACTGGGAAAAGGTTAAAATGTCCTCAGAGGCTCTAAAAGCTGTTATGAAGAACTTTGACTGGGAAGATTCTCTTGACATCATCACCGCCGGCCTTCAATGGGCAGAACATCTCGGTATAGGTGGTATGGGAACGAGGGGTTTCGGACGGGTGAGGTGTTTGAATCTACCTAATTCAACATCAGAAGAACAGACCGCTCCAACAGAGGAGAACAACCCTGAAGATGGAGGTGAGAGATGAGCGATCGCATAACCAATTTGGACAAACTCGCCGCAGAAAAATCTCAAGAAATAGTAAGTCTTAGTGAAAACATAAAAGATGTTAATAAGCCCATAGAAGCCCTTGAACGCCTGGTAACCAAAACCTTAGGCGTACTTCAGGAGCAGGGTGTATATGCTATGATGTTATTCCTGTACTCCCGAACCAGTAGTGAGAAAAAGGTTGCCGAACGAGGAATTTTACCCGTTCTTATTAATACCCTTCAGTCTCTTCCCGATTTTAACAGCACTCAAAACATTCCCCGGAACAACAGTGATAGGGAGGAGGTGCTTAAATTCTACGCCGAAAAAATCACATCGGACCTCAACCTCCTCCTTCTCATCCGCAACCTTTACGAACAGATATTAATCTACACGCGCTACCACGCCAAAGCGAAGGGAGGATAGCATGCGATGGCAAATATGCAAGGTCGTATTCCGAATAAAAACCCCCATCCATATCGGCTACCGTAAGTACGGCAACCTCATGCAGACCCGCCCCTACGTCCCCGCCCGCGTCCTCCTTGGCGCCCTGACGGCCCGTACAACCCGTAAGATCTTCGGCCGGACAAAGGACTGGAGACGTTATCGGCTTGTGGGGGAGATCCTTAACCGTATCTTCACCGCCTCCTACTTCTACCCCACGACCAGAGAAGACGGAGGCGTAAACGAGTTCCCGTGGGAGGAAAGATTCCCACATTACGACTTCATAGGCAGCTACGTCAGCACGGCCCTTGAAAGCGGGGAAAAAGCCGCTCAGGAAGGGTCCCTTCACGAGGTGGAGTACATATCCCCGAGGACGAGGTACGGAGGAGAGCAGGTCTATCTGAGTGGCTACTTTTTTGTGAGGGAAGAGCAGGATACGGATAAGATCTTTCATGAGATACGTGAGAACCTTGAAACGGAGCGTATAAAAGCCAACCTATCCGATGAAGAGGTCAAAGAGCTGTTAGACTTCCTCCGGAGCCTGAAAGACACCGGGAAAATCTCCGAAATCACTCAAACCATCAGCCAAAACTGGCAAGACTTCACAGAGACCCTCCAGATAGGCGGTGAGAGGGGGTACGGCTGGGGAGCCGTTGAGAGGATACACTTCGGTAAAACGAATAACAGGGTGTTCTGCAGGTACGCGGTTGACCTTGCGGGAGATCGGCCGGTTATAGAAATTCCGGAAGGTGAGAACATCCCCGCCCATCTCATAGCAGAGGAAAACAATACCCCGATCTCGGGTGAAATTGAACCTCTCGTGCGAAAGGAGTGGAGGGAGGGACCCGGATCAAAGGTGGTGTTTGACGGTGTGGCCTACAAGCCGGGGGCGAAGATCCGGAAAGACCCGAACCCGTTGCGGGTAGGTAATCTGGGCTATCTTACGGAGTAGCAGGGGGGATTCGCATCCTCCACGCGTACCGCCCGTCGGGATACCGGATGCGGGAGCCTCAACGTACGATGACCTTATAGATCCCACCGTCCATCCTTACGAAGAAGATCCCGTCTGGGAGCGTATATGAACCTTTGAACCGGGCGACCGCGCGTCCGCTTACGTCGTAAACGGTACCCTCATCGGCGTATAACGTGCGGTTCACAAGGCGAAAAGGTTTATCGTCCGTTCTTTCGGAAACCCCGGTAGCGACCCCCTGACCTTCAAGGAGGAAATTGTCAAAGGCCGCACCCCATCCGTAGTTGTTCAGCTCATCCACCCACTGGATTCTCAACTGGAAACTATCCTTTCCTGCGGCCATACTCGTAAGATATACGACCTCGCGTCCTGCCGTGTCAGGGCCCGCCTTATCCGGGAGGTTGTAATACGATGCCACCCTCGTCCAGAGCGTCCAGTTGGGGAATTCCCAGAACCTTACCTCAACGAAGAGGCTGTCGTACCAGTCCTCGTACGCAAAGTCGTAGGAAAGGCGCAGATCGGTATTCCCTCCTATCCATACGGAGGGCGATACCACTACCTCTATGCTCTGCAAATAACCGCTTGCGGCATCGTCGTAGCAGAGTACCTTCGTGTTAAAGTATCCCTCAAGATCGTCGTTGTTGTACCCACTTATGCAATCGCTACTGTTGTTAGCCGTGACCCACAGGTTGCTGTCGGGATTTATCAGATCGTACGCGGACCAGGTACCCGGAAGTGAAGGAGGGGATGTCCCCTCAAAATCCTCCGACCATAGGGTCATCCAACTCTGCGTTATGATTACCCATAACATCATGGCCGTATTTACTGTAAAAAAACGGTGAAACCACTCGCTTATATATCACCTCACCATCCCCCTCCACCACCACCTCCTCCGCCACCGCCGGAGTACCCGCTGTCCTCATCAAACCCGGATCTGGAGCCGGGGGGTGAGCTCTCCGGATAGGTCATGGTGCCACCGGTGGGGATGTAGGAGTCGGATCCCGAGGAAGAGGAGGGGGGTTCCGTGGCTGAGGATATGCTTGACGATATATCCGAGTACAACCTCACTGTATCCGTGAACGTCACGGTCTCTCCCTCGTACCACTCCGGCCTGTAGTTAGCGGCCTCAAGGTAGGAGGCGAACCGGTCCGCCCACGTATCCGCCACGTCTAAGGCGAGGGCGTAGGGCAGAAACCTCTCGTATATCTTCGGGAGGCTGTCCTCCGGGAAGAGGGCCTCAAGCCTGTCCTTTTCGGCCGTTAACAAAAACTGCCTGAAACCCTCTATCTGCCTTATGAGGTCCATACCCCTCTCCGTGAAGCGGGGAAGGTACTTCCTACCCCAGAGAAAGAGGAGCAGGATGGCGAACAGCGAGAGTATGAGGTTCAAGGATGAGAAGTTCAGAGCCTTGACGAAGCCGAAAGGAACGTATCTGAATACGGCCATGGACAAAACGAAAAGTATCGCCGTCAGGGAGAAGAATATGAAGTCCTCGTTCACCTTTAAGAAGGACGTTATGAGTCCGGTTGCGAAGAAGGCTATGGCGACGGATATTCCGAGGAAAAACGCCGCAAAGAGGAGGGCCATGCCCATGGAGAGCAAGTTCCCCCACATCCCGGCAAAGAAGGAGAGAACCAGTAAAGCGATCAGCGCCACTCCCAGGCCGATGTACAGAACGCCCTCGTTCCTCCTGAAAAGCCTTCCGAAGTTGTTTTCAAGATACTTCCTGAGCATCCGGAAGACCGGGTTTACGCTGTCGTAGTCCCCCAGATCCTTATCAACGAGTCTCTGAACGACCATCCTCTCGTCCTGAATCAGGCCCGTCGGGTAGTCCTTCCAGAGCTTTTGGAGCTTATATCCATAGTCCCCCTTCTTTATCTTCACCATCCCCTTGACGGCGGCTGAGATGATGTTGGCCGTCAGGCACTCGGCGTCGTAATCCATCCTGTAGAGGTACCTGATAGCTGCGGGTGAGAGTCCCTTTGGGGGATGGAAAAGGGGCATTATCACGCCCTTTTTGGGGTCTCTGCCTACGAAGAACCAGGCGACGGCGTAAAATAGAGCGAGGGCGAGGACTACGAGCCAGAAGGACAGGATACCACCGAAATCCCTGACGAATCCTCCGGCTCTCTTTGCAAACGGAGGGGAGATGTACCCTCTGGGCCAGGAGAGGGATACGTTTACGTCGGTGAGGGAGGGAATGGGGGAGGTGGTGGCCAGGACCACATCGCCGTCCCCCCTCTCCTTTTTGAACTCCGCCCTGTTCTGGTCGCTCTCGGCCGATACCGTTATCTTCTTCTCTGGAACCCCTCCCGGAAGGTCAAAGGAGACCTTCAGGGCGTATATGGGAACGCTCACGTTGTCAGCGACCTCCCAGTTCAGGACGTCCTTTCCGTTCTCTGAGGTTATGAGGCCGTCTATCTCATAGGTGAAGGAGAGCCTGTGGAGACCGGGATTCTGGGGAGGATTCTTCACGCGCAGGACGTACATCCAGTCCCTCAGCTCGTCAACGTACCACTTCACGGGTCTTCCGTTTATGAGGATCCTCTTCACATTAAGGCTGACCTTTCGCTTTACGCCGAACCTACCCTCCGTGTGAAGCGGGAAGTTCCTTATCTCCCCCTTCTTTCCGCCGTATATGTTCCCGACGACTTCAAGCTCTTCTTTAACGAGTATGCTTCCGTCTTTCCTGACCTTGACCTTCTGAACGTAGGACCTTATGCACCTCCTCTCTCCTCCGGGACAGCTGCTCTCAAGGAGCTTTTTGACCCTCGCCGGAACGGAGACGTACCCTTTAGGCCATCCCACGACTATGGTCAGGCCCTCCTTCGGGTCCAACGGCCTCGTGGTCTTAAAGTGCGCCCTGCCGCTCCTATCAACCCACGCCCTGTAATCCTGCCCCTTGCTGCCGTACCTGCCCGTAAAGGCCTTAAGCCGTATTTTATCCTTCGGAACTCCCTTCGGCAGTTCAACCACGGCCCTCACCTCGTACATGCGGAAAATCCAGTCGTTTCCCGTCACGTTCCAGTAGAGCTCGTCGTGATCCTTGAATATTCCGAGCTGTTTGTCCGTCTCGTACTCTATCGTGTAGGTGTGGACCCCCGGCCTGAGGCGGACGTCCTTTCTGCCTATGAACAGTCTCACACCCCCGCTTATGCTCCGTGTGAAGTAGTTTTCGGGCCTTCCGTTTCTCAGAACCCTTAATACCCTGAACCCGACCTCGTACTTCCCTCCGAGGTACCTGGTCGGAAAGTCCCTGTATATGCCCCGTTTTATGTCAAATCCGGATGCCACTACCCTTATGTCCTCACGGACTCGCAGGGAGCCGTCTTTTCTCACCTTCACGTACTGGTGGTAGGAGAGTATGCACTCGAACTCACCCCTTGGGCATGAGAGGGAGAGGAGTACAAGAAGGTGCATCGCGTCCTCCTTTTACATTATCCCCTTTATTTTCATCACCTCGTCCCCGACCCTCACCTTGAGCAGGTAAGCTCCCTTCGGTAGGTCAAATCTGTACTCGTACCTGCCTGCCGGGAGGTAGCCGAGACTTACCCGTTTTACGAGCCTTCCATCTGCCGAGTACACGTCGTAGCCGACGTAGGATGGAGATGTAAAGGAAATTCTGAGAACATTTCTGAAAACGTCAACCGATATGGCCTCTCTCTCCGGTTTCTCATCAACGGATACCGCGGCCGGGACTTTAACGACGAAGGCCTCATCGTCAAGTGAGGTCGTACCGAAGACCGTCCTGTTCAGGGAGAAGTCCGCGTAGTTGTTCGTCCTACCCGCTACCAACACCTCCCCGGAGGGGGAAATGGCCAGGGCGTAAGCGTAGTCGTCCATGCTTGAGGCCAGAATCGCAGTTGCCATGTGGGAAGATATATCTCCGGAAAGTTTCGTAAGGAAGGCGTCCTTGTACCCCGAACTACCGTATACCGTCCTATCCTGCGAGAAATCGGAGGAGTTGTAAGCCATCCCCACAACGTAGACCTCACCGGAGGAGGATACGGCAACATCGTGAGCCTCATCCGAACCGGAGGACGTCAGTATGGCCGTCGCTTCATGGGTCGTTAGATCGTTGCTCAGTCTGGTTATAAAGGCGTCCGTAAAACCTCCGGAAGAGCCGAAAACCGTTCTGCCCGTTGAAAAGTTGTCCGGATCGTAGGTCCAGCCCACGACGAATATTTCTCCGGAAGGGGTAGGGGCGGACGCGACACCGTGGGCCTCGTCTCTGGAGGGGGATGCGATTATGGCGGTTCCGAGGTGGGTACTCAGGTCAAGGGAGAGCTTGGTAACGAAGGCATCGTACCCGCCGGGCGTACCGAAGATGCTTGAGGTGGCCGAGAAGTCCGTAGCATTACCCGTGTATCCGGCTACGATTATATCCCCCGAAGGGTCAAGTGCTATGGCCCTCCCGTAATCCGCGCTGTCGGACGTGAGTAGAACCCTCGCCGTAAGGGTGGCGAGATCCGAAGTCAGCTTTGCGACGAACACCTCCTTTGACCCAACGCTGCTTCCAAACCTGGGGCCTGAGCCGGGAAAGTCAAGGTAGTATCCGGCACTCCCCACCACGTAAACGTACCCCGCGTTCACCACGACATCCAGAGCGGCGTCGGCTCCTGTAGATGCTATTATTGCCGTCGCCTCGTGGGTGGAGAGGTCGTCGCTCAACTTCGTGATGAAGGCGTCGTAGTTGTTCGGGCTTCCGTGAATTATCCTGCTGACGGAAAAGTTCGTGGCATCCCCCGTCCATCCCACCACGTAAACGTATCCGGTGTTATCAACGGCAAGTCCGAAGACCTCGTCCCACTGATCCGACATTATTATCGCCGTTGATATGTGTGTCGTCAGATCCGGACTGAGCTTTACGACGAAGGCGTCCTGATACCCGCTGAAGCTCCCGAAGACGTTCCTGCTTTCGGAGAAGTCGGAGTAGTTGAGGGTATACCCGGCTAAGAAAACGTTTCCGTCGTTGTCAACGGCCACGGCGTTGGCGGCATCTCCCATGCTTGAGGCTACTATGGCCGTAACTACGGGGTCAATTACGAGGGTGTACCTCGTGTCGTACCCTTTAACCTCAAAGCGAATCGTACCTCTGGATAGCACAGGTCTTACATTTATCTCCTCTGCCCCCTGATACGCCTTGAGGTCGCTCAACTTTACTATCTCCCTGCCGTTTTTGACGATGTACAGACCATCTTCCCGTACCTCAACATCCGCATCCGTCTCCAGGGCTATCTTCGTCGGATCCCCTCCCGGATAAACGACGAACTGAATCTCAAATCTGCCGTTCTCATCGGCGGTAAGCACGGCGTCTATATCAGGGTAGGCCTCCTTCAGAACGATCCTCCTGTAAGTGGGAATCCCCTTGATCCCCTTTCCCTTACCGAAGTAGGAGATCCTAGTTCGCGCAGGCATGTCGGAAACGATAAAACGGGGGGACCCTACCCTTAAAGATACGTCTCCGATATGTATCCTGCCGTCCTCAAAGACGTAGGCTACGGTCGGATGCAGACTGTAGAACAGTATACTCTCCGGAAGCTGACCGACGTTTTCCGCGAAGACCGTTTTCACACCCTGTTCGTAGGTCTCTCTGAGACCTACACCTGCTTCGGAACCTACGATGCCTTTGAGTGCCACCACCCAAAGCATATCTTCAATTTTAAAGCCGAAACGCGAATTTTTTTCAGGAAGTACGTTACGATGTGAAAAACATTTTAGAAATGAGGGAAAAATTTCCCATTTTTCACCAAAATTTATCCGGCAAGTAGAGGCAAAACTGTTGATTAAACGTGTGTGAAGCTGCTATACTCCGGCTTTCAGCCTCTCCACGAACTCCCGCATCTCCCTCAACGCTCTCTCCACGATGTACCTGCGCCTTTTGTCCCTCTTCATTCTGGGGACGTCCGGTACTATGCCGAAGTTGGCGTTCATGGGCTGGAAGTACTTAGGATCCGCCGAAGTAATGTAGTTAAAGAGCGATCCCATCATCGTATGGGTTGGCAGGATGACAGGTTCAAGGCCGAGGGCTATACGGGCGGCGTTGAGACCGGCGAGGTGACCTCCTGCTATGGCAGGGACGTACCCTTCCGTACCAGTTATCTGCCCGGCGAAGAGTATCCTCGGCTCCTTTCTGAGCTGTAGGGTAGGGAGTAGGAGGACGGGGGACTTTATAAAGGTGTTCCGATGGACGGCACCGTACCGGAGGAATTCGGCGTTCTCAAGGCCCGGTATCATCCGGAATACCCTCTTCTGCTCCCCCCACTTGAGCTGGGTCTGGAAACCCACCAGGTTCCATGCCTTACCCTCCATGTCCTCCCTGCGGAGCTGTACGACCGCGTAGGGGAGTTCACCCGTTCTCGGATCCTCAAGGCCCACGGGGCGCAACGGCCCGTACAGGAGTGTCTCTGGCCCCCGTCGGGCCATCTCCTCTATGGGAAGGCAGGCCTCAAAGTACTTAGCATCTTTTTCAAAGTCCTTGGGAGGATGTATTTCGGCGTTCACGAGGGCTTCCCAGAACCTCATGTACTCCTCCTTGGTCATGGGGGCGTTCAGGTAGGCCTCGTCCTGCTGTCCGAAGCGGTCTTTGAAGTAAAGTTTGCTGTAGTCAAGGGTATCGCCGTCCACTATAGGCGATTGGGCATCGTAGAAGTGCAGGTACTCCTCACCGAGGAGTCGGCCGATGGCCTCGGAGAGGGGGTCGCTCGTAAGGGGTCCGGAGGCTATAACCACTATACCGTCGGGTATTTCCCTGACTTCCTCCCTTATAAAACGGATGTTGGGGTGGCTCTCTATGGCCTCTTCAACCTTTTTGGAAAAGCATTCTCTATCAATCGCGAGGGCCTTACCCCCCGGTAGCTCGCACTCCTTCGCGAACTTGAGGAGCGGAGAGCCGAGCATCTCCAGTTCGGCCTTTAAGAGGCCGGGGGCAGAGTGGAGGTCCTTGGATTTGAACGTGTTGGAGCATACGAGCTCGGCGGGTCTACCCGTTGAGTGGGCGGGGGTCATCTTCTTAGGTCTCATCTCGTAGAGGTCAACCTGTACCCCCACGTTCGCGGCAACGAGGGCGGCTTCGCTGCCGGCAAGTCCGGCCCCTATTACGGTTATCTTCTTCATTCGCCTTCCAATTCTAAGGTTGACGGGTTTCTGCCGCGTAAGGGCATTCCTCCCTCAGGGGACAGATATCGCACTTCGGGTTTACGGGTTTGCATATAGCCTGTCCAAAGCCCACAAGGTAACGGTTCACCTCTCCCCACATCTCCTGAGGCAGATTCTCCATCAGGAACCTCTCAACGTCTTCGGGCTTCTTAGCGTTCGGGAGGAGTTTCCACCTCTCCTTTATTATCCGATAAACGTGCGTATCCACTCCCACGGCGGGCTTACCGAAAGCGTTATAAAGTACTATGTTCGCCACCTTTCTGCCTACCCCCTTGAACGTGAGGAGTTCCTCAAGGGTGTCGGGTACCTTCCCACCGTACTCCTTAACTATCCTGCAGGCGGCCTCTTTAACGTTTCTGGCCTTCTGACGGTAAAATCCGAGGGGTTTGAGTATCCTCTCTATCTCCTCAAGGGACATATCGCACAGAGCTTCAGGGGTGGGCGCCCTCTTTAACAGCTCTGCGGCCACTTTATGGGTTACCTCGTCCCTCGCCCTTATGCTCAGCATGGTGGTTATGAGGGCGTGGAAGGGTGAACGGGTTTTTACCTTCTTCATGAGCTTCACCGGTGCATCGTCTTCGGACAGGTTTTCGTAGATCTCTTTCACTACGCTGACAAATTTACGTAGGCGAGTTTCGGGATCCATGGGTGGAGATTGTAGGGGCGTTTACACATGTCCAGTTACGCCCGTATAATACCGGAGAACGGTATAAGATAAGGAGCCGGTAGCGAAGGGCAGAGAGAACTAAAGCCCGTCCCCGGGAGAGAGACAGAGGAGGCAGGGGAGGGGCAGGGAGCCGCCGGGAAGTGCGTGCCTACAGCGGGTGGTCGCCTGAGGGCGGCCTATGGGGGGGACTGGCCCCAGTCTCGGCTGGGGGCTGTGAGGCACGAGGCGGCGAAGTTTTGGTGTATTAACTCGCGGGACGGGTCTGTAAATTCATAAATTTTCAAAGATGCAAGATCGGAGGTTCAGCAAAAATTGGGGAAAATGAGGGGGTGTAAGTTTGAAAATTATTCATCTGACGGATCGGGTCTCAAATCTACCTTGTGGAATTTGAACTTGATGATGTGGAATACGACGTTCGTACGGTTCCACTGTCTCAAATCTACCTTGTGGAATTTGAACTCTAAACCCCACTTCCTTCATCCATCTATACAACTCCGTCTCAAATCTACCTTGTGGAATTTGAACCCTCGTATCATGCATCACAGATCCAGTTTCTGTATGTGTCTCAAATCTACCTTGTGGAATTTGAACTGTATAAGAGCGTCTATGTCCCTGTACTGCTCCATCTTGTCTCAAATACCTTGTGAAAGGGTAAAATCTAAATTTATACGACCGTCCTTTCACTCTTACATGGGTCTCTCCCTTACAATTTCCCCTGCATGGCCGGTCTTGAATGGCTCTTTTTACCTCTTATTTTCGTGATCCCGGCCTTTGTAGGGTTTATCACAGTCCTCGCATTCTTAGGGGTGTGGCGTGGCATTACCCTGAATATCCTCTCCGGCCTCTTTGGGTACCTTATCAGCCCGTGGATATTCTGGGGATGGTTGTTCATCCTCTCCCTCGTCGGTTTCCTTACGGTGTGGATGACGGTTTCCAACACTCTCAGGGATCTTTAAAGGTACACTCCGCCCGTAGAATAGGCCGGACTTTGAAGATAAGGTCCATCCTCTCCTTCTCCGCCGGCACCCTCCTGAGCCGTATCCTCGGCTTCGTACGGGAACTGGTGTTCGCCTACGCCCTCGGAGCTTCACCCTACGCCGACGCCGTGGTTGTGGCCGTGAGAATACCCACGATGCTCCGGGGAATGTTGGCGGAGGGGGTTTCGCAGAACGCCTTCGTCCCCGTCCTCGCCCGCTGGAAGGACAGAAGTCTACTGTGGGCGCTTATCTTCATAATCCTCGGAACGACCCTGATTCTGGTCCCGATTGGTGTAATATTCGCCCCCCTCATCACGAAGGTTATAGTGCCGGGTTTCGTACAGGATGCCGACAAGTTCGCCTTTACCGTTCTCGGAGTACGCATAACCTTTCCCTCCCTCATCTTCATAAGCGGGGCAGCCATAGCCATGGGTGTACTCAACACGAGGGGGAGGTTCTTCATAACGGGCGTATCACCCGTTTTCTTCAATATCGGAAGTATCGTTCTCCTGCTCTTTGCCCATAGGTGGCCCGTACTCGGCGCGGCCGCCTTTACCGTAGGGACAGCCCTTCAGTTCCTCTTTTTACTTCCCTTCGCGTGGGAGAAGTACGAGAGGCCCAACTTCAAACATCCGGCCATAAAGGACTTCCTGAAAAACTGGTTTTCCATGAGCCTGAACACCGGCTTCCTCCAGACCTCAACCCTGATAAACGCAATCGTCGCCTCTTTCCTGCCTACAGGATCGCTCGCATACCTGAGCTACGCCTTCCGGCTGGTACACCTGCCTCAGGGCCTCTTCGGAGTGGCAACGGGTACGGTTTTAACCAAAAGCGTATCAGAAGACGAAGCCCACGCCCGTGAACACACGTGGAAGGGGATAATTTTCGTATCCGCAATCACCCTGACGATAGCCCTCCTGTACGCCCTATTCGGGGAAATCTTTATAAAACTCGCCTTCGTTAGGGGAAGGTTCACACCGGAGGACGCCCACAACACCTTTCGGGTTCTCCTCGGTTACGTCCCGACTATACCGGCCTACGCCCTCTCCTCCGTTTACCTCTCCTACCTCTTCGCCGTTTTTCGCAGGAAGCACGCCAATATCGGTCTGGCTATATCAACCGTCACCAACCTTCTGATAGTTTTCCCCCTCTCCCGGATGTTGGGAGCCACGGGTATAGCCTACGCCGTATCTCTCGCCACCACCTCCTCCGTCCTCTTTTGGGCGTTCAGGAGCTTCGGAGTAGGGAGGGAGAGCCTTCTAACAACGGCGACCTTGCTTGTGGCCTTCCTTATATCCCTCCTGCGGCTGTTTGCGTAGGGTTTACCCTTCCATACGTCTCTCAATCACCTCTTCAACGTACCTGCGGACGTCCTCTAAACCTATCCTGCCAAGGGCAGGCTCAAAGAAGCCCATAACTATGAGCTTCTGGGCGTCTATACGGCTCAGCCCACGGCTCATAAGGTAGAAGATCTGCTCCTCGTCTATGGGGCCGACCGTCGCACCGTGGGTCGCCCTGACCTCGTCCGTCATTATCTCCAGCCCCGGTATGGAGTCCGCCCTTGCTCCGCTGTTGAGCAGGAGGGTATGCTCGGAGAGGTAAGCGTCCGCATGCTGGGCCTCGTGCTGTATATCTATCATGCCGTAGAGTACGGCCCTCGCCGTGTCCTTCAGAACCGCCCTTACCGTGGACTCCCCCTTGGTCATGGGGGCCGTGAAGTTGAGGTAGGTCGTCAGGTCGTAGTGCTGGGAGTCGTGTCCGAAGAGGACCTGAACGTCCTCAACCATCGCCTCGGCACCGACGGGTGTAACCTTGTGTTTGGCCATAACGAACTTCCCGCCGAACCACGAACCCACCAGTTTGCCTGTGCCTCTACCGCTGACGACGGCACCACGGTCGGCGAATATAACGCTGTCGTCGTCCATGGTTTCAACGGCACTAAGGATGAGGCTGGCGTCTTCCTCAACCTTTGCCTCCACCACTTCGGTGTATAGGCCGCTCCCGGAGACTTCAAGGACCACGGAAAGGGAACTCCCCCGTCCCATCTCAACCCTCAGGTGGAAATGTTCCCTGCCCTCAACGTTCACCCTTATGCGGGCAGGCTCTTCGCTCTTAAGACCCTCAGGCACCCTTATTATGAGAGGGGAACCGAGGTTCATGTAATGGAAGGCTACGAACTTCCACGCGTCCGGGGGGACTATGTCACCTATTTGGCCTTCCTCAAGGAGTTCAACCCCCTTCGGCAGATCCACCTGAATGTCCGCCTTTGTCTCCTCCGGATACACGTAATCCCCCCACCACGAAAGGGTCGTGTACTTGCTGGAGGGAAGGGGAAGTTCCTCGTAAAGCTTTTTTGCTCTCTCGCGTATGTTAGGAATTGCGACCATAGACGGTATTATAGGGTTGAAACTTGACCCAATAGGTCAGGATTAAGCGGTGTTAGAATATCCCGCTTATGACTTACGAAAAGGTGTTGGAACTCTACGAGAGGATGCAGGAGGAGTTGAACAGGGAAAGCTACCTCCTCGGTGCGGGTCTGAAAGAGAAACCCGAATACGACCGTATCTTTGAGAGATACCCGGAACTGGCCGATATGAAAACGGCCACCGCCATAATCCGGGAGAAGATGGACCTCCACGAGGACGCTCCCGACGAGGTGGTTGAGGCTTACGATAGGGTTATCTTCACGATCCTTGAACTGTACCTGAGCCGCAAGACCCTCGCAGAGAGCCAGAAGATGGAGATGTACGAGATGTCGGCGGAGGTGGAGGTTGAGGGCAAGAAGGTACCCTACCGTATGGTCCCCCTCCTCATACAGAAAGAAAGCAAACGGGATAAGAGGCGCCTCTACTACGACGCCACCCTCCCCGTCGTTGAGAAGTTGACGTCCATGAAACTGGAGATCTACAGGAAGGCCCTCATGGTCGTCCGCAAGGACTTCGGATACCCCAACCTGTACGAGTACCACAACGCCCGGAAGATGGACGACTTCTCCGCCTACGCCGGCAGGATGAAGGACTTCCTTAAAGAGACGGAGGAGGAGTACAGGCCCCTCGCGGAGGAGTTCTTCGGGGAGATCCTCGGCCTCAGGTGGGGGGAGGTGGAGCCTTACGACTCCCCTTACCTCGTCTCCGGCAGTGCGTTTGACGTATCCCTGAAACTTCCGGACGTGGACGCCCTGAGGGAGACCCTCAGGAGGGGAGGGATAGATCTGGACTCCATGCCCAACCTCAGGATAGACGACGAAGTGAGGCCTAAGAAGTCCCCGAGGGCCTTCTGCGTACCGATAAAGATCCCCGACGAGGTGGTCGTCGTTGTGAAACCCTCCGGTGCGTTCTCCGACGTATCCACGCTCTTTCACGAGATGGGCCACGGCCTGCACTTCGCCTTTACGGACAGGAACCTGTCCGTACCCCACAGGCTCATGGGAAGGGTGGGGACGAGCGAGATATACTCCTTCAACATGCAGTACGTGACAGATCAACCCCTGTGGCTTGATGCCTTCGCCGTGGGGTGGGACGACAGGTTCGTTAGGTTCCGCCGGTTCGTCTACCTCTACTACCGCAGGCGCTACGCCGCCAAGGTCATTTACGAGGTGGAACTATTCAAAGGGGACGACTGGGAGAGGGTAGGCCCCGACCTCTACGAGAGGATACTGACCGACGCCACGGGCGTACATCACAACAGGGAAAGGTACTTCCTTGACATAGACTGGGGGTTCTACTCCGTAGACTACTCGCAGGCGTGGGAAGTGGAGGCGGCTCTGAGGGAGTTTCTGAAGGGGGAGTTCGGTGAGGACTGGTTCTTTAAACCTGAAGCCTACGAGTACCTTAAGGGGCTGTGGAGCCTCGGCATGAAGTACGCGCCGTTGAAACTGGCCTCCAAACTGTGGGGTTAGGCCTACCTTAGAATTCCCTCCCGTGAGGAGGATAATCGTAGTTTTAGCAGCGGTAAGCCTCGTATCCTGCGCCTCCCTGAGTCGCTTCAAGTTCTGGGGGAAGGAGAAGGTCAGGGTCGTAATACCGGAGGAGTCCTTTAAGAAGGGCATGGAACTTTACGAAAAGGGCAAGTACAAGGACGCCATAAAGTACTTTAAGGAGGTCCTTTACACGAAGGGGTACGGCCCCCTCGCCGAGAGTGCCGCGGTGTTCCTCGGATGGTCCTACCTGAAGATGCACGCCTACGACGAGGCCATAGGTGAACTGGAGAACTTCCTGAACACCTACAGGAGGACGTCCGACTCCCTCCGGGCGCTGGCACACCTCGGTCTGGCAAAGGCTTACAACGAGAAACATACCAACCTTGAACTGGACATTTCCGACATAGACAAAGCCGTATACCACGCCCAGATGCTCAAACGGATGGGAATTTTCACGAAAGAGGCGGACAGAATAATAAAAGAGGTCAGGTATAAGAAGGCCACAAAGATGCTTATGGCGGCCGACGTTTACTCCAAGCTCAAGGTTTACAAGTCGGTAAAGGTCTATCTGAGGACCTTCCTGAAACTTTACCCGGACGACCCGCGGGCAGACTCCGTTAAGAAGGTACTTGAATCCCTAAAATGAGGATAGCCCTTTTCGGCGGGAGGTTTGACCCTCCCCATTACGGCCACCTGATTCTGGCACGGGACATATACGAGAGCGGAAGGTTTGACAGGGTGAGGTTTCTGGTAAATTACGACCCTCCACATAAGAAGGCGGAGGCCGATTTCACCCACAGGGTACGGATGCTGAACCTCCTGATAAGGGGAGAGGAGGGGCTGGAGGTGGATCCCTTTGAGGGGGAGATGAACATAAGCCCATCCTACACATATGCCGTTCTGAAGGCGTACAGGCGCGCCCATCCCGGATGTGAGATCTACTTCGTAGTTGGGGAGGACCAGCTCAGGGCTATAAGGACGTGGAAGAACTACGAGGAGTTGCCCGGTCTGGCTAAGTTCGTACTACTGAAGAGGGGGAGCGTGTCGGTGCCGAGGGAGATTCTGGAGGTGTTCCGTCCTATGGTTCTAACGGTCAGGAAACTTGACATATCCGCATCCGAGATAAGGCGCAGGATAAAGGAGGGCAGGAGCATAAGGGGTTTAACGTCCGACGAGGTTATAGATTACATAAACTTCCACGGCCTGTACACCAACGGTGGTGAGATAACGGTTTACACCGACGCATCGGCTCGGGGCAACCCCGGAGAGTTGACCATCGCTTTTGTGGTCAGAAGGGGAGACAGGACGGTTTACGAGTACTCCCGCGTTGTAGGACATGGAACGAACAACGAGGGGGAGTATCTTGCCCTCATAGAGGCGCTAAACTGGGCGATAGGGGAAGGGATAAAGGGGTTTACGGTTTTTATGGATTCCCGTCTGGTAGTGAACCAGATCAAGGGGGTTTACAGGGTACGCAGTCCCAAGATAAAACCCCTTTACGAAAAGGCGCGAGAGCTTCTTTCGGCGGCAGATGCTAAGTTAGAGTATATTCCACGGGAAATGAACGTATCCGACCGGTTAACGAGGATAAAAACGCCCACAGTTTAACCACCGTAATGTCCGGTGGATCCGCACGGTATAACGGTTTTACCCTTTCATTCTCCCTGCTTCCAGCCATCTTCCGGACTTTGAGATGTTGCTGAAAAGCGTTGATGTCCTTAGCCTCCTCAATAATTTCCTTCGCTTTATCAAGGGCTTTGAGACCGTCTGGTGGCAGCTTCTTTTTTGCTCGTTCAACCCTATTCGTGCATTCCCACCTCATGGGCCGCGGCTATCTTGCGAATCTCCTCTTTATCTTCCTCCTTCACCCTCTTCAACATCTCCACCTCGCTCCACATCATAACTACCTTATCAATGACCCTATCAAGGGCCTCACGCACACGATCCGGAAGCGTCTTGAACTTTTCGTGCTGTTCTGCAAGCCCTTCGGCCGCGTAGAGGGCGAGGACTAAGAAAACGGCTCCTCCCGTATAGCCGATGAGATCCGTCAGATAATCGGGGTCCAGGTTCTCCGCCGCGAAGTGAGGATAGGAGGCGGGCGATTAACCTCTGGGTCTGGGGCATGAAGGTCCGTTTTACTATCTTAACCTGCAGGCTCTCTACCTTCTCCGCCGAGAAACCCGTTTTCCCCTTCCATCCCACGATTCCGGCCAGATTGGAGGTGATAGGTGGAAGGTTTATCTTTTCTTCCAGCCGCCTGCTGTTTATCCTCATCGCCCTATTTTACACCCGAATAACGTTCTTAGTTTTGCACTTAACAAACGGTCTACCTAATCAGAGTCCGAAGCCCCGGTTTCCTTCTCAAAAAGAAGGGCGTACTTCTGAAAGTGGTACCACGCCTGTGAGAGTGCGTATACTATGCCCCTTCTTCCGTCTAAAAACGCTCCCTGAAGAACGTAGTACCTCAAGAACATAAGTGGAAAGCGAAAGAGCAGGTCCCAGAAGGACGCCCGTTTTCCCGCCTCGTCCTTTTCCCTTGCCGAAAGTGCGGCGTACTTCGTGTTCTTCTCCCAGTGGTGCAGGAGGTTCCTGTAAGGTCTGTGTCCTATATAACCCCTCAACTTCCCGATTCTCCCACTTCTGATGCTCAGGGTTTCGTGAACGTACTTCCCGGAGATCACGGCCACATCTCTGCGGGCGAGCCTCAGGAGGCGCGTTCCCCTCATACGTTGCAACTTTCCCAAGTACACGTTTCGCCTCAGGACGGTGTAGGCGTCGTACTCACCGCCTTTTACCGCCTCACCTATGCTCTGGGCCACTTCGGGGGTGAGCCACTCGTCGGCGTCCATAAAGAGAACCCATTCGCCCCTTGCGAGAGATAGGGCGTATTCCCGCTGTTTAACGTACCCCTCCCACTCTTTGAAAAATACCCTTGCCCCGTACTCCTTCGCTATCTCAACCGTTCTGTCCGTAGAACCGGAGTCCACCACCACCACTTCATAGTCAACGGGTAGAAGTTTCAAACTCTCCAGAAGGGTGGGGAGGTTGTCCTCCTCATCCCTCGTAAGGACGAGTACGGATAGTTTCAAATCCAGTTTTCGTACCTGAACTGCCTGAGGAAACGGACGTCGTTTTCGTAGAAATGGCGTATATCCTCAATCCCGTACTTCACCATGGCGAACCTCTCCACCCCTATACCGAAGGCGTACCCGGACCACTCGTCCGGATCTATGCCAACGTTTTTGAGGACATTAGGGTGGATCATGCCGCAGCCCAACATCTCCAACCACTCCCCCCTATACCATACGGACACCTCCATGGACGGCTCCGTAAACGGGAAGTAAGAGGGTACGAACTTTACCCTCGCATCCTCACCGAACAGGGCCTTAACTATCTGCTCCAGTGTCCATTTCAGAGAACCGATACTTATGTCCCTGTCAACGGCGAACCCCTCTATCTGGTGGAAGACGGGGGAGTGGGTGGCGTCAAAGTCGTCCGCCCGAAATACCTTTCCGAAGGTCGCAGCCTTCAGCGGAGGTCTGTGGGACTTCATGTACCTGATCTGGAAGGGGGACGTGTGCGTTCTCAGTAGCATGCCGTTGTTGAGGTAAAGGGACTGCTGCATGTCTCTGGCCGGATGCCACTGGGGTATGTTGAGCAGGGTGAAGTTGTTCTCGTCCGTTTCCACCTCCGGACCTTCCCCTATCTCAAACCCCATGTTCTCAAGGACCTTCAGGATCTCGTTGGCCACTATCTTTATGGGGTGGAGGGCGCCGACCCCTTTCCTTCTAAGCCTCCCCGGGAGGGTGGGGTCGGAGGGTTTTATCCTGTCAAGGAGGTCCTCCCGCCTCTCCCTTATTACGGCCTCTATCTCCTTTTTTAAGGCGTTCAGAACGCTCCCGACCCGTCTCCTCTCCTCTGGAGGGAGATCCTTAAGCCTTTTAAGTTGCTGGGTTATCTTACCCTTCTTGCCTATGTACTCGGCCTTCAGGGCGTCAAGCTCGGCGACGGTCTTTACCGCCGATAACCTCTCGTAGAACTCCTTCTTCAGGTCCTCCATATCATAGGTGCTGCTTTGCCACGTCCACGAGCTGGGCGAAGGTGTCAGGCTCGTAGTAGGCTATGTACGCGAGACTCTTACGGTCAAGCTCCACGCCGGCCTTCTTTAGCCCGTAGATGAAACGGGAGTAGTTGAGGCCGTGCTGACGGGCGGCGGCGTTTATTCTCTGGATCCAGAGGCGACGGAAATCCCTCTTGCGACGCTTACGGTCAACGTAGGCGTGTCTTAAGGCCTTAAGTACGGTTTCCTTGGCAGTTTTGAACCTGCGGGAGTTGACACCCCAGTACCCCTTCGCCAGTTCCAGCCAGAACCTGTGTTTCTCCTGCCTGTACTTCCCGGTCTTTACTCTCATAGTCCGCCTATTCTAAGGCCGACACCCACCCTTTCTTTACTTAAACTTCCTTACTCTGTAGTACACTTTTGCGGAGTCCATCCCGTTCACAGGGCAGCCCTCGGCAGGCGAAAACAGGGCGGCCACGTAGTAGTGGGTTGCAGGTACGGGGCCGAAGTACTGGATATTCTCGCGATAAAAGGTGTCGCCCACAAACGAGAGGGAGTCGCTGGAAGCGAGGGAGTAGTTAAAGACCGTGGGATCTCCCGGATCCGTCGTGTCCAGCATAAACCCCACGAGGAGCATAAACGTGCCATAGTCGTAGCGGAAGAGGACGTCCGTATAGTCACCGGGGTCAATGGGTTCCGATAGTGGAAATCTATCGCCCGGTATTTCCAGGGCCCCCGGAGGGGCAGAGATTATACCGGTGTCGCACTCTGTATCTCCGCTGGTATCCATACGGTAAACCGTTAGAATCCCTTCGGCTACGGTTATAACATCTTCACCGGGATGTGAAGCCCCCTTATCACAGGAGAGAGTTAGTATTATTGCGAGGATTAACGCTATCCTCCGCATACGGGATTTTACTCGTGTGGTGGGGAACTCCGTTTCTCAGGAACGGGAATCGGATGCGTACGGTTCCCTTAACGGCAGGATTCCGGCAATAGATTGCTTCAGTATAGTCTTCCCTCGTATAATCTCCGGTCTATGCATAAAAAGTTGTTTCTGCCCGGTCCCGTGGAGGTGCTTGACGAGGTGCTTCAGACTCAGGCCAGACCACTAATAGGACACAGGAGCAAAGAGTTCTCACGTCTTTACAAGGGGGTAATAAACAAACTTAAAAGGCTATTCAACACCGAATACCACGCCTTCGTTTTTACGTCATCCGGTACGGGGGTCCTTGAAGGGTTTATAAGGAACTTCGTAAAGGAGAAGGTACTCATCCCCGTGAACGGATCCTTCTCAAAACGGTGGGTGGAGGCCGCCCAGCTGAACGGTAAGGGGGTGAAGGCCCTTGAATTTGAGTGGGGCAGGGCGGTCAGGCCCGAAGTAGTTGCTGAGGAGTTGAGAAGGGAGAGATACGACGCCCTTATGGTGGTACATAACGAATCTTCAACCGGTCTCACCAACCCCCTGAAGGAGATAGCAGAGGTCGTAAGGGAGGTCTCACCCGACACCCTCATCTTAGTTGATGCCGTGAGCGGGATGCTCGGAGTTCCCCTTGAGCTGGAGGGTTGGGGCATAGATGCCGTTGCCGCCAGCGTACAGAAGGCCTTCGGTCTCCCTCCGGGTATATCGGTCGCCTACGTGAGCGAGAGGGCGATGGAGCGCTCTAAGGAGATAGAGAACCGGGGGATGTACTTCAACTTTGAGAAGATGTTGGACTACTACAACAGGAAGAAACAGACCCCCTTTACCCCCAACATATCCCTAATGTACGCCCTTGACTACCAGCTGGATCGCATACTCGCCGAGGGGGTTGAGAACAGGTACGAGAGACACCTGAGGATGGCGGAACTGGCCCGGAAGTGGGCGCTTGAGAGGTTTGACATGTTTCCGGAGGAGGGGTACTGGTCCAGGACCATAACGTGCGTTGCCAACACCCGCGGCATGCCCGTGGCCGAGTTCATAGAGGAACTCGGAAGGAGGGGATACGCCATAGCGAACGGTTACGGCCCCCTCAGGGAAAAGACCTTCCGCATAGGACACATGGGAGACCTGACCGAAAGGGACGTTTCGGAGTTACTCGGGGTAATGGACGAGATAATCCGGGAGAGGGGATGGTAAAGAACCTTCCGCCCGCAAAGGTAATAGCCGAAATAGTTAAGGGAACCATCGTAGGGGACGGGGAGTTCGTGCCGGGTGGGATAGCCGAGTCTCCGGAAGCCGGCCCGGAGGACCTGACCGTCTGGGACGGCAGGGGCCCCATATCGGAGGACGTGGGGGTGGTGATCTCCCCGGAGCGCCCCCCCGGAAAGGTAAAGGCCTTCATAAAGGTTAAGGATTATCGGGAGGCTCTGGCCCACCTCCTCTCCCACTTTGAACCTCCTCACCCTTTCAAAGGAGTAAGTCCGGCCGCCTTCGTGGAGGATGGGGCGAAGGTTGAGGAAGGGGCCGCCGTGGCGCCGTTCGCCTACGTATCCGGGGGTGCCGTTATCGGGAAGGGGGCGGTGATCTACCCCTTCGTTTACGTGGGACCGGGCGCCCGGATAGGGGAGGGGACGGTGGTTTACCCGTTTGCCTACATAGGCTGGGGCGTGGAGGTCGGAAAGCGTTGCCTTATACATCCGGGAGCCGTCATAGGGGCGGAGGGGTTCGGGTTCGTACCTACCGAGACGGGATGGCTCCGGATACCCCAGATAGGTCGGGTAAGGATAGGGAACGACGTACGGATAGGGGCGAACACTACCGTTGATAGGGCCACGTTCTCCGTAACTTCTGTGGGTAAGGGCAGTAAGATAGACAACCTCGTCCAGATAGCCCACAACGTTAAGATAGGGGACTACACCGTAATAGCCGCCCAAAGTGGAATAGCCGGGGGAACGGAGATAGGCTCCCGTGTGATATTCGGGGGCCAGGTGGGGGTGGCGGACCACGTAAAGGTCGGCGATGGCGTGATAGCCGCCGCCGGTTCCGGTATAAGTTCCAACGTGCCACCGGGCAAGGTGATAGCCGGCAAGATACCGGCGAGGGACAGGAGCCGTTTTAACCGGAGTGCCGTCCTGTTTTACAAACTTCCGGAGATATACTCCCGTCTGCTTGAACTGGCGAGGAAACTGGAGAAAAAGTGATGGGCTACTTTCACCCCTACAATTCGTACCATGGGAAAAGCGCTTCTTGGACGTAAGGGTAATATAATCATAGGCACACTTGAAAGCAAGGACATAGTAACGGAGGCCAGAAGGATACACAACACTTCCCCGACTGCCACCGCCCTTCTTGGGCGCCTTTTAACCGGTGCGGCCCTATACAGTCTGACGTACAGGGGTACGAGACCGAAGCTCATAACCTTTGAGATCCTATCCGATGGGCCCGTAAAGCACGCCGTGGCGCAGGTGAAAGGAAATCGCCTGAGGGGATACGTTAAGAACCCCGAAGCGGACGCCGACCCCAGGGGAGGGAAGTTAGACGTCGCATCCATAGTGAGGAAGGGTATCTTAAGGGTCATAAGGGATAACTACGTCAGCGAGGTTCCTCTGGTGAGTGGGGAAGTGGGGGAGGACATAGCCTACTTCTTCTATCAGTCGGAGCAGCGGCGTACGGCCGTGGGCGTGGGCGTGCTGGTGGGGGAGTACGGGGAGGTCGTGTCTGCCGGAGGCTTTATACTTGAGGTCCTTCCCGACGCGACGGAGGAGGAGATAACGGAGGTTGAAGGGAAGCTCAAGGGGTTTTCGGTGAGCAGGTTCCTTCAGGGTAAAGGGGTGGAGGATCTTTTCCGGTACTTTGGGGGAGAAGATGCGGAGGTGGCGGAGGAAACGGATTACAGGTACGACTGCTGGTGTACCTACGAGGAGGTGGAGAAACTGGTTCTCATGATGAGGGAGGAAATGAAGGAAGATAAGGTGGTGGCCCGGTGTACGTTCTGCAAGAAGGAGTACATAATAGATCTGGGGAAGAAGTAGTACTCCATCGCCCTCACTCTGGCAAACCTGAGGGTTACGCACTTATAGACCTGTGTCCTCAGGCGGCAGCGTCCACCCCAACCTCGGCACCACGCTGAAGGAAACCCTCAACCTCGCCCATCCGCTATCCCCTCCGGGTATCAACTCCACGGCCCCGTAGTGGTAGTACTCGCCGATATGGAACCTGACTATCCTCCTGTGGGTGAGGCGGAAGCTGTCCTGCTCAACGAAGGGAAAGGTGCTGTCTATCAGATAGGCCGTAGTCTCGGGGGAGATGAAAACAGCGTTGTACCCTACCGGTCTTATCCATACGTAGGGGGAGTCGGAGCGCACCGTAAAACGAAATTCGGCGTAGTGAGGTTTACCGTCATAACCACACGATGTTTCTTCAGAATCAAAATACACGATGTTTCTTCAGAATCAAAATAATGGAAACTCCCGGCCAATTTAAAAGTGTCGTCTGTTGTATCACTGATATAAGTATGCCCATATTCAAAGACATCGTTTATTTCCGGAAATTGTGCGTCAAGGAAGTGGCATATGCCACCTTTACCGTCTATAGCTACTTCGGCACTGTCAACGAATACGACCGTAGTGTCAACGATGGCCACACTAAGTCCGGAACTATCTACGGAGCATCTGATCCTCGCGGTGTCTGGCTTCTTATCGTAGTCAAAATAACAACCGGCAAGTGATCCGTAATTAGCCGCGCGTATCACTACGTAGAGCTTCGTACCGTGTGATAGAAATGAGGGGTGGTACACGTATATCTTTCCTCCCTCCATACCGCAGTCGGTCGCCTGAAAGAACAGGACAGAGACTACAACAAATAGAGTCGCTAAAATCTTCCTCATCATCTTACGATCTCCTTCCTTATCTTCCCATCTATACGGAACATGTAGACCCCGGATTTTAGATGGATCTCCTTACGGCCGTCAACCGTGAACCTGCCGATGAGCCTGCCGGAGGGGTCGTAGACTTCAACCCTTCCTTTGCCCGTCAGAATAACTTTTTTGTCTTTTTTGATAAGTGCCATTAACGGAATTTTAAAGCCGAGGTCGGATATTCTGTGCTTTCCCTTTCCCAATTTCTCCCTCACACCGCAGGTTTAAAATACCCCAACTATGCTGCGGAAGTCTGGAACACTGCTTCTGACTTTTCTGATCGTACCTTTCGCCCTCAGGGCGGATACGCTTGCCATAATACACGTGAACGATACCCATCACCACCTCTTCCCATACAAGTCGTGGAACGGTATAGCCTCGGCGGCCTACAAGATCCGGGAACTGAAAGGCATGTACCCCAACCACCTCTTCTTCCACGCCGGCGACGTATTCGTTGGCGACTTCTCCTTTCCCTACGGCCTCGGACGCGAGGAGTTAAAACTCCTCAGCCTGCTATCACCCGACGCCATAACGATCGGAAACCACGAGCTGGACATAACCCCCGATAGCCTGTACTCCGTCCTCTCCGACGTCGGTGGCTTTACTACCTTCCTCTCGGCCAACCTCCGCCCCGACACCATCCCCCTCGCCTCTCTGGTCAGACCCTATACCACCTTCAACAGATCGGGTAAACTCATCTGCGTTCTCGGATTGACGACGAACCAGTTCAACCTCCTCAGCCCTGCCCAGCAACCCGTTCAGTTTGAGAATCCCGTTTACGTCGCCCAGATGTACGAGGATACCTTTGACGTCATGGGATGCGATTACAGGATAATCCTCTCCCACGCCGGTGTAGACGTTGACAGCACCATAGCCTCCCAGACCCGCAGTTACAACCTCATAGTCTCCGGTCATACCCATACGTGCTACGAGGAGCCGGCCAGAATAGTGAACGTCTCCGGGGATACGACCTACTTCGCCGAGGCCTGCCAGCACTACGAGGCCGTGGGCCTGTGGCTCATAGACATGGCAACCTTAAGACCTGTAAGTTATACCCTCTTTCGTCTTGACGCCTCTTCACCCGTTGATAGCGAGTTCGTTGACTCCCTCAACGCCCTCAGGGGCAGGATAGAGGCGGTTTACGGGCCTGTGTTCTCCGACTTCATCGCCTACGCACCCCGCGAGTTGAGGAACGAACCGGACAGCCTTTACTACCTTGATACTCCCCTCGGCAACCTCATAGCAGACGCCCTGAGAGAGAAGGCGGGAGCCGACGTAGGCGTACTTCCGTACTTCTACATGGCCGAACCTCTCGCAGCCGGCAGAATAACTTCAAACGACGTTCTCATGGCCTTTCCCTACGGTCTGAGCGAGACGGCAATAACCGGGACGAACATGTACCTCCTGAAGGTCACCCTCCGGGGTGCCGACCTCTACACTCTCCTCTCCGTAACTCAGGACTTTACGGACAGCATACCGATAGCTCAGGTCTCGGGGATGACCTACCGGTTTGACCCGGCTGCCAGCCCACCCCTTGAACCCTCCGATATAACCGTCGGCGGTATGCCCCTTGATACGAATGCCACCTACTCCTTAGCCATGGATATGGGAACGCTCTACCTGGCCAACCTCCTTGGTATAACGCCCGTGGCGGTTGAGACCACCGCTTACACCATGTTTACGGCCATGCGGGAGTACTTCTCCGAACTGGGCGTAGTGGATCACACCTCCGAAGGCCGTATAATGTACAAAGGTATAACCACTATCAGGGAAAACAGGGGAGTAGAACTTTATTCCTTCAAAGTGAACGGCAGAGAGGTCGTATCCGACTCACCCATAACCGTATTTGACGTATCCGGCAGGGTGCTGGCAGACAACGTACACCGTTTCGTGGCACCGTCCGCCGGTGTATTCTTTGTTAAAATCGGACGGAGCGTGAGGAAGGTCGTCCTGCGATGAAGGTTGACCCACCCTTCAGTACCGCCTACTGGGTATTTCCTCAGGATGCCAACCCCCTCGGCTACCTCTTTGGAGGCCGTCTGATGAGGTGGGTTATAAGGAGCGCCTCCATCTACTCCTCCATGCTCCTTCGCCGTCCCGTCGTCATAGGTTACATGGGCAGCTTTGACTTCATAAACCCCATACGGGTAGGGGATATGGTGAGCGTTCAGGTATCCCCCCTCTTTACAACCACCCACACCATCACCGTAAAGGTGGCCGTATTTGCCGGCGCCACATCCGACGAGGAGTTCCGTTTCACGACGGCCGCAGAGATGACCTTCATATCCATAGACGAGAAAGGGAAACCCGTGGCCCACGGTGTACGCATCCCTTCCCCCACACTTGAAAGGGAACTGAAGGAGAAGATACGTTCGCTGAAGGAGGAGTACTCCCGACTTAAAGAGCCGGAGAGCTACGATCTGGAGACCACGTACGGTATAACGGCCGAGGATACCTTCTTTTACAACCTGATGTCCGGGGCGAAGCTCCTTGAGCACGTGGATCAGGTGGCCACACTCACGGCCATAAGGTACGCTCAGGCACCTATGTTCACAGCCTCCATAGACGAGACCGTCTTCCTCAACCCCATAAGGTTAGGGGAGTACGTGGAGATATACACCCGTCTCAACGCCGTATGGCGAACGTCCGCGGAGGTGGAGGTCTGGGTATTCGCCAGCGACCCCATAGGCGGAGACCGTAGGCTCGCAACCCACATGTTCGTAAGCGCCGTATTAGTGGACAGAAGCCGCAAACTGCAGTCCTACGCCCACTCCCCGGAGATATACAAGGAGGCCACAAAGAGAAAGGAGGGACGTATACGCAGGAAGAGGGAACTGTTGAGCCGGCTGTCGTAACGGAACGTCCTTAGACTTACCGCCGTATGGACAGGGTTAGAGAAGGGGAGTGGGTACTGCTGTGGGGCGGCCCCGACGCCAACTACCTCAGCGAGTACCGTCCCGGAAAGGCCGTACACTCTCACAGGGGAATAATCCACCTGCCGGAGGATCTCCTGTGGGGACAGGCCCTCATCTCCTCAACGGGAAGGGTCTTTTACGTTATAAGGCCCTCCAACGCCGACCTCGTCCTCAGGCTACGGAGGAAGACGAACATTTTTTATCCGAAGGATATGGGTCTCGTGCTGATGTACACGGATTTCCAGCCCACGTCAAGGGTCATAGAGGTGGGGAGCGGGAGCGGGGCCATGGCCACGGTACTCACCCGTCTGATAGTTCCTCCGGGAAAACTCTACTCCTACGACGTCAACCCCCGGCATCAGAGGGTGGCGAGGGAGAACGTGGCGAAGTACGGTAAACCGGAGAACGTGGTATGGCACGTAAGGGACGTTGCGGAGTGCGGTTTTTGGGAGAGAGAGGCCGATATCGTGATAATAGACGTCCCGGAGCCGTGGGCCATAGTACCCCACGCCTACAGATCCCTTAAGGGAGGGGGATTTCTGGTGTCGGCATCCCCCAACGTAGAGCAGGTGAAGGAGACCCGCAGGGTTATGAACGAGCTCGGTTTCTTCGGAATACGCACCGTAGAACTGCTGATGAGGGACTGGCACATAAGGGAGGTGGGGTGCAGGCCGGATCATCGTATGCAGGGGCATACCTTATTTTACACCTTCGGGCGTAAGGTTATAGAGAAAGTCCAGAAGCCAACGACCGTAAAATAGACCGTTTCATGAACAACAAGGGATCTTTCTGGATGACGCTTTTTGTTTGGGGGGGACTTATACTTGCGGGGTTGTTCGCGATACAGCTCTTTATGAACCCCCCATCTCAGGAGACGGAAATAACGTACAACACCTTCCTTGAGCTTGTGGAGTCGGAGAACATAGATACGCTCGTCGTCTCCGACGGCACCGTCTCTGGCGTACTCAAGCAACCCATGGTTATAAAGGACAAGCAGATAACCCGGTTCAGGCTCACCGTACCGCCGGAGGCGAGAGACAGGGAGTTCTTTAAGAACCTCGCCGAAAACGGGGTCGTTGTTATCTTCAAGAAGCGCCAGCTCTGGATGGACCTGATCATAAGTTATCTGCCGTGGATCCTCATACTCCTCGCCCTGTGGTTCTTCATGTTCAGGTCGGTGAACGGGGGTGTGGGCAGGGCGTTTGACTTCGGAAAGAGCAGGGCAAAGATTTATACTGAAAACCGCCCCAACGTTACGTTTGACGACGTCGCCGACGCCAGAGAGGCGAAGGAAGAGCTGAAGGAGATCGTGGACTACCTTAGAAACCCGGCCAAGTACAGGAAGATAGGGGCAAGGGTGCCGAAGGGAATACTCTTAGTGGGACCGCCCGGAACGGGCAAAACTCTGCTTGCCCGTGCCGTCGCCGGAGAGGCCGGTGTACCCTTCCTCTCCATATCCGGGTCGGAGTTCGTTGAGATGTTCGTGGGTGTGGGGGCGGCGAGGGTCCGCGACCTGTTTGAGAAGGCCAAGAGGCTCGCCCCCGCCATCATATTCATAGACGAGATAGACGCCGTGGGCCGGATGAGGGGCGCGGGACTCGGAGGGGGTCACGACGAGAGGGAGCAGACCCTCAACCAGCTCTTAGTTGAGATGGACGGGTTTGAAGCCGGAACGGGTATAATAGTCCTTGCGGCGACCAACAGGCCGGACATACTTGACCCCGCACTCCTGAGGCCGGGGAGGTTTGACAGGATGGTGGTGGTTGAGAGGCCGGACCTTGAGGGGAGGTACGAGATCTTAAAACTCCACGCCCGTAAAGTCCGTATGGCTCCGGACGTTGACCTGCGGAGGATAGCCGAACTGACGCCGGGGTTCTCCGGTGCGGACCTGGCCAACCTCATAAACGAGGCGGCCCTGCTCGCCGCCCGCAGGGGTAAGGAGATGGTGGAGCAGAAGGATCTGGAAGAGGCCGTTGAGAAGGTCATGATGGGGGTCGCCCGTGAGAGTTCTCCCCTCAGCGGGGAGGAGAAGAAGAGGGTGGCCTACCACGAAGCCGGACACGCCATAGTCTCCCGTATGCTTCCCCACGGGGATCCCGTTCACAAGGTTTCCATAATACCGAGGGGGATGGCCTTAGGGGTAACCCTATCCCTTCCGAAGGAGGAGAAGAAGATACTGCCCAAGGAGTACCTTGAGGACCTTCTGGCCACCTTAATGGGAGGCCGGGTGGCGGAGAAGATAATATTCGGAGATTACTCCACGGGGGCTGCCAACGACCTTGAGAGGGCGACGGAGATAGCCCGGAAGATGGTCACGGAGTGGGGAATGTCGGAGAGGGTCGGGCCGGCTACCTTCGGGAAGGTGGAGAAACATATATTTCTGGGCAGGGACATGGGCGTGAAGTCACCCGTATCGGAGAGGACTCTCCAGATAATAGACGAGGAGATAAAGCGGATAGTGACAGAGGCTGAGAGGAGGGCCGAGGAGATACTCCGTACCAACGAGGATAAACTCCACGCCGTCGCCAAAGCCCTCCTTGAGAGGGAGACCATATCCGGCAAGGAGTTAGACGAGATCCTCGGATTGGAGGGGAGTAAGGAGGGAACGGAGCAGAAGAAAGAGGGATGAGAAACCTGTTCATCCGCGTACTCCTCAACGGCCTCTCGCTCTTCGTTGTGGATTACCTCCTTGAGGGTTTCAGGATAGAGGGGTGGGAGGCCCTTCTGGTCACGGCCGTACTCCTCGGTGTGGTGAACGCCTTCCTCCTCCCTGTTCTCAAGATTTTGACCTTTCCCATAAACCTGATAACGCTCGGTCTATGGAGTCTCATCCTTAACTTCTTCCTCTTCTGGGCTGTGATCGGTCTCGTTAACGGGGTTTATGTGGATAACCTGTGGTGGGGACTGGGAGCGTGGGCCCTTTACAGTGTTCTGGTGGCACTTCTGGGGATCTTTACGAGGGAGGGGTAATCGTAGCACAACAAGTTTCGCATTTTGACGAATTCCTGTAGCCCGTTTTCTACAGCGTCCACATTTCCGCCTTAAAATAGCGGTGGCCATGCTACTAACAACGGTAGTAAGTGTAACATCTTTGGGAGCAACGAAGGTCGGGGAGCTGCGCTGGGGGAGGGAGATAGGAGTACCTATCTCAGTATCGCCAACTTACCTGCACTTCTACAGGGATGCAAACGGCCACGAGTACGTAGTGACGAACATCCGTGGTGGTGGGGTACTTCTGATAAACGTGGACGATCCTACGAACCCGTACATAGCAAGCGTAGCACTGGCGGATCTGGACACGTTTAGATTACTGGCGGATGCCACGGACGAGTTAGGGGTGGCAGACGTAGAGATATTCGGCAGGTGGATGTTCGTGGGTATAGGGAGTAGGAGTAGCGGAGGGATGGAGATATGGGACATAAGCGACGGGACTGCACCTGCGAAGGTAGGGGTAGTCTTTTTTGATGGCAGCAGCATAGGGATAAACGGTGGGGTACATACGATATACGTGGACACCCTGAGGAGCAGGCTGTACGTGAGTTTGAACTTCAGATCCATGCACATCGTAAAGGTAGACACCAACAGACTGGCCGTGGGGGACGTTCTGGGCGCCCTTGACGTGAGGGATAGTATAAGCGTTGATAACGGAAGTTATCATCATGACATCTACGTCGTCCATGGGACGGGAGTGGATACGGTGTATACGTTTGCAGGATTCGGTGGCGATGATGTGTGTCCTCCCGGGAAGAAAGGTATAACGAGGTGGATAGTGGTGGACAACATCCTGGATAGAGTGATAGACAGTGGGTACGTTGCGAAGTGTAGCGGGTACGGATTCTCGCACAGTGGAAGGATGTGGGGGGACAGCCTGCTGATAAACTTCTACGAGAGTGACGGGAGCGGCTTTGCGATATACAGGTTAAACAAATCGGGTGGCATAAGCGTGGCAGAGACGCTGGTCTACTACAGGGCATCCGGTTTTGGGAGGGTGAGCAGCGTACACGAAGGGGAGATAAAGGACAGCCTGCTGTACGTGGCCTACTACTGGGGAGGGCTGAGGATATACGATCTCAGGGATCCTCGCAGGCCTGCACCGGTGGGGTACTACGACTTCTACGACGAGGTAGAGGGGGAGCATATATTCAACGGAGCGAGCGACGTGAAGTTAATGGGCGGGTACATATACGTGGTGGGATACAGTGGATACCCTTACTACACTCCCGACAGGGACAGTGGGTACCTGTACATCTTTCAGTTCAACAACACCTACACCGTAGGTGAGGAGACGGTAGTGGTTAGAGGGTGCAAGTACCCCACACACCTGAGGATAAACCTGACCGTTTCCGACACCAACGTTGAGCATGGGGTTGATATAGGCAGGTCCGACACCGCAGTCGTCAGATTGCCCCTTGGGAGCTACAGGGTAGAGGTACATCAGGAGTTTGACACCATAGAGGCAGTACTTGACACCTTCACCATGGTGGTGAACGGTACACCGGGTCTTTTCAATAGCGGTGGGGAGTGCGCAGGGCTGAAGTACAACGGAGGGGATAAGGTGAAGGTGATCGGAGATGTGACCTCGGCGGTCTTCGTGAGCAACGGAAGGGTAGTTTACCTTGAGGGGAAGGGAAATGCGTGGAGTGGCCAGTACGTCCTCGGCAGAGGGGAGGAGGTGGCCATGGCGGGAGAAAGGGACGTCTGTATGGATCACGACATCGTATGGATAAGGGGAGACACCCTGAAGTACGCCGCAAAGCCCATAGGAACGTCCGGGGCGATGGTGTTTGACAGCCTGCCCAGGGGTGGAAACTGGAAGAACATAAGATTGCTGAACGTTGTAAGGGTGTGGGACACCCTCAACAACTACCTGATGCACGTCTTCTTCGTGGCGGATAGCACCAACGGAAAGAGCTACGTCGTCCACAACACCTACAGACCCTACAACATATGTCCCATAACCACCTTACCTGCTTTGATAGGCAGTGAGGTGCTGTGGGAGGTGAACGGAGCGAGTGGTCTGAGCGTGGACGAATGGAGCAGCGGAACTGAAAAACTCCACGTCGTATGGTTGAGCAGAGATACGCTCTACTACGCTAACTGGGATGGAACTGTGTGGGGCGATACCGCAATACTATCTGTGGGCAGTTTTTCTCGTGTTATAAGGGAGCCTACGGTTAAGGTAGAGGGTGGAGAGGTGTACGTCGGGTGGGTGGAGACCAACGGCGGCTGGCTCTTTTCTTCCATGACGGGATGGGGGATGTGGAGAAGCGGTGGTCTATGGAGGGACACCTTCCAGATCTACACTGCCCGTAGCATAAGTCGGGTGCATTATGCCGGTAGGGGGTACTACGTGATGGGGTATACGAACGGTTTCAGGAGTACCTTCACGTCCGAGTTGCTGGCACACGATGTAAACAACAATATATCGTTCAACATGACAGATGCGCCCGGAGTTGAGGACGAGTGGCCGTACAGCAGCGTGAGTATAGGCTATCCCACCTACAACTGGATCTTCAGGAACGTGTGGGAGGAGAGGGAAGGGTGGAGGAGATGGCTCAAGATAGGTGAGTACGAGTACACCACTCCGATAATGGGCTTCATGAGGGGTATAACCCCTGTGTATCGTGGGAACGGTGTTTATGTGGGGGACAGTGGAGGTGTGTACATTGTGGAGGTGGTGAGGGGTGATGTGGCGTTACGGTTGGGTGGCAGGTACATGGGGAGGTACGGAGTGGGGGATATGGTGATCGTACCTGAGTGGGTTTATGAGGATGGGAAGGTGGAGATAGAAGGTGTTGGAGGTGAAGTGGTGCTGTACCACTTCAGCGGCAGGGGTGGTGGTACGGGCAGTGGTCCCATGGGTGTAGGCAGGAGGCCTATATCCTCTGCCGTTATAGGGCGAGAATTTGTAGAGGTTAAGCATGTGGGTGTGGTGAGAATATACGACGCCTCAGGCAGGGAGGTGAGGAGGGTAAAGGTTGAGGGCAAAGGTAAGGTTTACGTTGGTGATCTGCCCTCAGGTGTTTACTTCTTGCGCTTAGGCAGGGAAACGATTAAGTTTATAAGGAGGTAGGACGATGGTGATGGTACTTGTGGCGTCGTTTTCTCAGGTGTGGAGGGTAAGAGGATACTCCTTTCTGCTTCAACCTCACGTCACGAAGATTGATAACACCTGGATGCTGTTCTTGAGATCAAAGGGGTTATGGTATATTCTAAACGACACCACGTGGGTGTTGAGGGACAGCACAGGTATGTTTTATCTTGGTCACTATGACAGCGACAGGGATGGGAGAGAGGAGTTGTACTTCTACGCATTAAGAAACGGGCCAGATACATTCTACATCTTTGAGGCAGACAGTCTGGGAAACTTTGACATCACAAGAGACAAGGCCGTATACGTAGATATAGCCTCAGGGAGCAACATGATGATGCCGGGTCCTCCCACGTGTTATTTTGGAGATGCTGACAGGGATGGGTACAGGGACGTGATATGCACACCCTACGCCTACGACAGTTCAGTAGTGGGATGTGAATTATGCCCCTGGGCAGTGATGTTTGAAAGTGTAGGCGATAACTTATGGGAGAGGAAAGTTTTGACAAGCGATGCTCCTCGTTATCCTGCTCCCACGATGATAGACAGCGACAGGGATGGTAAGCCTGAGTTTGTGGGCAGTGGAGTGATATACGAGGTTGTAGGGGATGACTCGGTAGAGGAAGTAGCGAGGTTTAACCTGCCCCGTGCCAGTTATGCCTTGATGGTAAACGACGCCGATGGAGATGGTAGGCCGGAGATAGTGCTGTACGGTTTCGGTGGTACGAGTGGTATTCTCTACTTCCACGTCTACATCCTTGAGGCCGATACCGATAACTCATGGAACGTTGTCAAGCATATGATTATTGATAGTAGTGGGGCTGTGTGGATGGGTAGCGGCAACAGTGGAGATATAGACGGGGATGGGAGGCCTGAGTTGTTGATGGGGGGGTTTGGAAGGGTAAGGGTGTTGAAAGCCGTTGGCGATGACGATTACGAGGAGATAGGGGTGTTGAACGGTAGCATCTCGGACGTATCCGTCAGCAACGTCTACGACATGGATGAAGATGGACTTATGGAGTTTGCCGTGTCCTATTATTACGGCAGTGGTGTAGGCACGACCGTGGGTTACGAGTACGCACCTTTGAGTGTTGGGGAGCGAGAGGATAGGCCTATATCCTCTGCCGTTATAGGGCGTGAATTTGTAGAGGTTAAGCATGTGGGTGTGGTGAGGGTATACGACGCCTCAGGTAGGGAGGTTAGGAGGGCAGAGGTTGAGGGCAAAGGTAAGGTGTACGTTGGTGATCTACCTTCAGGTGTTTACTTCTTGCGCTTAGGCAGGAAAACGATTAAGTTTATAAGGAGGTAGCTCACTCCTCTATTATCTCCCTCTGTATCCCGTAGGGCGTTGGCGTCTCCTTGATTATCCTGTACTTCCGGAACTTTACCGCCCACCTGCGGAACTCAAACTTTAACTTCATCCGGTAGGACCTCTGCTCCAGAAATACAGTCGTATCCACCGTTGGTGTCTTTTTATAGTGCCACGTGTACTCTACCACCACCAACCCCGGTTTCACCTTAGAGACGTCGTGGATCGTATGTTTGTACGGTATACCGTACCTCTTAAAGTAATTTTGCCAGTACTTAACGAAGTCTTTGTAAGGGGTATACCTGCGGGAAACTCCGTCTATGAGCATGTAAGCCTTCTTAAAGTCTCCACTCTCTATCGCCTTTAGATAGGCGTGGGCAACGGCCTCCGGGTCAAGGGTGTTGACGTTCACCGTACAGCCTGCAATTCCCAATACTGCAATCAGAACGAGTTTTTTCATCTTACTACCCCATTCTAAGGTCGGGATCAGATCTCCTCTAACGGCCGGTGTTTGATTATTTCGCCCTCAACTATGAAGACGACATCCTCTGCTATGTTTGTGGCCAGATCGGCTATCCTCTCAAAGTTCTGGGCTATGCTCACGGTCTTAAGGGCCACGGGAGTGGGCAGGGTATCAACCGCCCTCTTCAGTATCTTGTCCCTCAGGGCGTCCACAACGTAATCTGATTTCCAGATCTCCCTCGCGAGCTCGGCGTCCCGGTTTTTAAAGGAGGAGTAAGCCTCCACGAAGGCCCTGCGGGATAGATCCCGTATCAGGGCTATATCCTCCCAGAGGTCCCCGAGGTTCTCCCCCTTCTCCCGGAAGAACTTCACGTCCCGAGCCACGTTCTCGGCGTGGTCCCCGATCCTCTCAAGATCGTTGTTGATCTTCAGGGCCATGAGTATCTCCCGCAGAGGGGAAGCCTCCGGATGGTACAGGGCTATGGTCTGGACTATGAGTTCGTCTATCTCTATCTCAAGGGCGTTTACCTTCTTCTCGTTGCTCAGGGTCTCCTCGGGGCGGTCAAGGGCGTTATCTATCATATCAACGATGGTGGAGTACATCTCGTCCAGTCTGGACTCAATCTTCTGGATGGCCTGCTCCAGAGGGCTATAGCTCAAACGTCTCCCCCGGCTTCAGTACTACCACCTTTGCGGTATCTCCTACCAGAGCAGCGAACTTTTCGGGGTCGGCCTTGATGAGCGGGAAGGTGTTATAGTGCATGGGTATAACAACTTTAGGCTTTACGAACTTCACGGCTCTGGCCGCCTGCTCCTCGTCCATTGTGAACCTTCCACCGATCGGAACGAGGAGGACGTCGGGGTGGTACATATCCCCTATGAGCTTCATGTCGGAGAAGAGACCGGTATCGCCAGTATGGTAGATCGTAAAACCGTCCATACGGACGACCACGCCGGTGGGATCCCCCTCTTCGGCCGTGTGCCACGCCTGAGTAAAGGAGACCTGCACACCGGTTCCTCCCGCGTCCACGAAACCACCTATGTTCATCGGCTCCACCCTCTCAAGACCGGACTTAACGACCAGTTCGTACTGGGAGGCAAAGACGGCCCCCGTCCGCTTTGCTATCTTAACCGCATCCTCAAAGCCGTGATCCCCGTGGCTGTGGGTCACTATGACCACGTCCGCCCTGTCTATATCTTCGGGTGATTTCAGGGAAGAAGAGGGGTTCCCGCTTATCCACGGGTCTATCAGGACAACCCTACTCCCCTCTATTTTAAATGCCGCATGCCCGAGCCATGTGATCTTGACTGCCATAGATGATATTTTAAACCGGAAGCCTTCCTGATGGGCTGCCGATCACGGCTAAGAAAGTTTGAACCCACTTTAGAATTGTAAGAGTTGAAGCGCCTCTTTCTTCCCCTTGTCCTGTCCATAGTGATGCCCATCTTTATAGGTGCCGCCTATCTGAGGAGGATAAACGATCCGTCCCTGAAGGGTAAAGACGTGAGCAACTACACCCGTCGCATCCCGCTCGGTATAGTCAGGGGTACCCTGCTTGACAGGAAGGGAAGACCCCTTACCATGCCAGAGGTAAGATGGAAGGTTATCCAGTTCAACCTCCGCAGGGAAATTGAGGAGGTCGATCTGAAAGGCCTCAGGATACTTCTAAGTAGGAAGTTTAAGGTGAAGCCTTACCGTTACCTCGGTTTTAGCGATATAAAGGGGCTATCTCAGGAAGACGTTTACGAGGTCATGAAGCACAGGACGTTCTTCAGGAGCATAGAAGTCGTCCCCACGGTCAACCACAGGCTGGTATGCCGGGAATGTTTCCACACCGTAGGACGGACGACCTCTGACGGCGAGGGACTTTTCGGGCTTGAAAAGCTGTATAACAGACACCTTAAAGGGGAACTGGGGCACGTAATCTTAAAGGTAGATGCCCGGGGCAACCTGATAGACGAGCCAAAGGTTCTGATCTATCAAAACCCTACGAACGTACGGACATATTTAGATCTGGACCTTTACCGACTCGTTGACTCTCTCATGGCGCCGTACGGAAGGGGAGCAGCCTTCGCCTTCAACCCGAAGACGGGGGAAGTGTACCTTATATACTCCAGACCGGGGCCCTACGATACGGCCGCCTCACCGGAAGATTCCCCTCTTCTTAACCGTGCAATCGCCGGACTGTACCCACCCGGTTCAACCTTCAAACCCTTTGTCGCCCTGCTCGCTCTCAAGCATGGGGTTATAGATACGACCTTTGGGGTAGGGTGTCGGGGATACGTTCGGCTGGGAAGGAGGAGGTTCAGGTGCTGGTCCGTTCACGGGTACACGCGACTCATGAAGGCCATAGCCCAGTCCTGTAACGTCTTCTTCTACAACGTTGGCGCCCGTTTCGGTCCTGACCGTTTCGTTAAGGCCGTCCACTCCACCGGTATATTCGGCAGGAAGCTTACCCCCCTTCCGGAGGAGGTTCCCTCCCGTTTTCCCCGAAAGGCCCGGTACTACGGTTCCGTACTCAACTACTCCATCGGTCAGGGGGAGATACTGGTCACTCCTACATTTTTAGCCGTAGAGGCCGGACTGATCGGAAACCGTGGGTGGGTCGTCCTTCCACGCTTCTCACCTCTGGACAGGCCCGAAACCCTCCGGGTGGATGCCCCGGACTGGGCTTACGAGAAGGTCAGAGAGGGGATGCTCGCCGTGGTTGAGTGGGGGACGGCCATGGCCTCCCGCATACCCGGTTTCCGGTACGGGGGTAAGACGGGAACCGCCCAGAACCCCCACGGGGAGGATCACTCCCTGTTCATAGCCTTCGCCCCCTACGACGACCCGACGTTTGCCGTGGCGGTGGTCGTGGAGAACGCCGGACACGGTAGTTCGGCCGCCGCACCTATAGCCGCCATGCTAATAAGGGAACACTTCGGCCTGAAGGAACTTCCCCTGTACTACGCGTGGAGGGTAAACGCGGGTGTATCGGAGCGCAGGGATACGGTGGATCGGTTGAAGCTCCTTGATGAAATAGAAGAGGAGACAGATATGTGAATGGGAAATATCCACCCGAGTACCTTTCTGCTATAGAATCCTTTACTAAATTACTGAAGTGGAGGGAGAATGATACGGAAAATTAGGATAAGGAATTTTAGAAGTCTAAAAAATGTAGAAATATCACTAGAAGATAAACTTACTGTTTTGGTTGGTGAAAATGATACTGGTAAAACATCAATAATAGATGCATTAAAAATAGTTTTTGAAGGTAAAAATCCTGAAGTTGATGATTTTCATTGGGGGACAGATGAGATTAGTATAGAAGTTGAACTTAATGACAGGTATTTCGTTAAACAATTTTTAAAAAATGATGACAATAGTATAGAATCCAAAAGCATGATTAAGATAAAAAAGGAAGCTCTAGATAGGTTTCAGAATGAAGCGGATTCCATAGATCTGGATAATTTAAAAAATAACAACGAAAACGGGGAAATATATAAACGTCTTAGAGATTTAGCCAGCACTTTGTGTATCAAAATTAGGAGTAATAGCAAAATTGACACTATTAAGGATAAAATTATAAACAAAATTAAAGAGTATAAAAATGTCGGATTTATTGAATGTAATATACCTACATATAATATCTATTTTCTGGATGGAAAACATTTCGAGAGTATATCTAAATTTTTTCAAGAAATTTTCTTTAAAGAAAAAAGTAAGAATATATGGAATGAAGAAGTTGAAGAGGGTAGGTCTATTAAAGATATAATTAAGGAAAAACTTGATATATATGCTGAAAATTTAAAATCGGAAATAGAAAATAAAGGTATAAAAGATAAGATAAAAGCTTTTCTTCCAGAGTTGCAGGAAATATCTATTAACCCCGTTTTTGAGCCGAGTAGTATAAAAATAGGTATTGAGGTTCAGCTTTTAGAAACTGGGGGCAAGAAGATCCGTGTTGACAAAAAGGGTGATGGAACGAAAAGAAGAATTACTATGGCCTTATTAGAATATAAAAGGTCTCAAGATAAAGAACCGTCACTCTATGTATTTGATGAGCCTGATACACATTTGCACGTAAAGGCACAGGTTGATCTATTAAATATAATAAGAAAATTCAATGAAAATGGAAAACAAGTAATTATAGTTACCCACTCGCCATTTATAATGAATGCTGTAAGGCCACAAGAAATAAGATTACTTTTATTACAGAATGGGGAAACCATCGTAAAATCTCTATCACTAGAAAAAGATATTGAGTGGGCTTTAAAGAGATTGGGAATTGAAAATGTAATATTATTTTTCTCACGAAAAATCTTGATTGTTGAGGGGAAAACTGAAGAGGTATTTATTCCTCTAATGTATGAAAAATTGTTTAACACAAGCCTTTACAGCGATTTGGTTAAAGTAGTTAAAAGAGAAGGTATAACGGACGTTCCAAGATTTGCAAAAGTATTATCTGAGTTTATCAAACCTAAAGATATATTTATATTGATAGATAATGATGCGGATGAGAGAACAAGGGATATAATAAATACTCTTCAAATACCGGAAGAAAATATATTTAAGATAGGCAATAAAGAATTTGAGGACGCCTTTGAACCCGAAGTTATTTATGAAGCTTGGAAAATATTTACTGAAACTAGAGGAAAGAAAATCGGACCTAGTTGGACTATTAAAAATATAAGAGAATTAAGGGATAAATGTGTAAAAGATGGTTTAAAATTCAGTGAAAAATTAAAGGAGTTAAATAAAAAAGGTTCAATGAGAATGGATAAGCCGACGTTTGCTCAAGCTTTGGCCGAATATTGCAATAAGGAACATTTACCCGAGCAGTTTATTGATTTGTTGAATAAACTAAGATATTAAATAGAATGAAAATACCTTTATTAATGGTTCATATGAATGTTCTAGCTGTTATTATAAACCCCCAATTTAAGATTTGCTGGTGTAAGCAATCTTCACGTTTATATACTACTCTTCCGATTCTCCGATTTGACAGAGCTATTTTTGTAGTGGGATCTTCGTTCCTTTGTAAGATATCTTGCTGTTTAACGGAAAACTCCGCTTCAACCTGAGTCCCAGATACAGGAGATACTCCCACGCCAATATCACCTCAAGCGAGTACGGGGGTTCGGCTTCTCTAACCGTCTTTGCCTTCGTTGGCATACTTCGGGCCCAGATAGACTACACGGCTCCCCGGAGGGCTGTATAGGGGCTGTACGTATACACCCGACTGACCTTTATAACGCAGGTAAGGGGCTTCTCCCTCGTCCTATTGGCCACGGACCCCTTCAATCTCTGGAAGTACGAGATAACGGTTGAAAGGAAAAATTACCGCGTCTACAAGTACAACCGCATGAAATGGCCCAACGTCAACCTTAACTCTTCAGTACAACCTCAGCAGGGACTTCAGGCTGCCGCGGAAGAGGAAGGTAGGGATAGAGAACACAGGGGAAAGGGTGCTGAAGTAGAATGCGAAAGTCCACCTCACAAATGAACGCCTTACATCGGTAGAATACTTTCGCTATGATTGTACTGTTCGTCGTTTCTTCCCCCGACGCAGGCGAGATGGAGATGGGCGGAAAGACCTACCTCAGGTACAGCGTGGAGGCGGCCTCTCCCTACAATAACTACGTCGCTCTGGACCGTATGTACTTCATAGCAAAGTTCAAAAAGGGTAACCTCCTCGTACGTTTCACGACAGACGTTGCTCCCCTTACGAAACTCGTGGGCGAGACCTCCGAAAAGAGCGCCTACTCCGTTTACGTGAAGCACGCCTACGTACAGTGGAAGGCCATGGACAACGCCGCCCGAACCCTTAAAGTACAGTTTGGTGTGGCTCCCACTATCTGGCCGGGGATGGAGGAGAAGCTGTGGGGGCACCGGTTCGTTGAGAAGACCACCTACGACTACTACAAACTTGAACCCACGGCCGATATGGGTCTGGTGTTCAGGTACACGTGCAAGTTGCTGCCGTGGGAGTTGCACACCGGCGTATACAACGGAAACGGTTTCAAGAACCTTGAGAACGACCCCCACAAGGACGTCATGGGACGCCTCTCCGTATATCCTGCGGAACCCTTTGGTATGGGGAAACTCGTCGGCATCCATATCTTTGGCCATACCACCACACAGGGAATCGGCTTTAAGGACAGGTACATCGGTGGGATCTCCCTCAACCATTCCCTCCTGACCCTTATGCTATCCCACGCTTACTATACCTCTTCATATAAGTCCTACGTAAAGGGAGGGTCAGCGTTTGCCATCCTCCACCTCCTTGAGGGACGCCTTAACGTCTTCGGGAGGTACGACCTGATGGACGATTACACCGACCCCTTCATCGTGGGTGGTCTATCCTACAGGGTAAGCGGTAACCTCCGGTTCGCCCTTTCCTACAAACAGAGGGGCGGGGACAATGCCGTAGTTAGCTTCCATACGGAGGCCAGATTTTAGGTAAACCGGAAATCATGTGGAAAAGGTTCGTAATTTTTGCGGGTATAGCCCTGTTTGCTGTGGGGTGTGGTGGAGGCAGGAGAACGAAGATAGTTTCCGTGGACGGTTCGTCTACGGTGTACCCGATAACCGAGGCCGTGGCCGAGGAGTTCCAGAAGGACAACCCAGACATTAAGGTGACCGTTGGCATATCGGGTACGGGGGGCGGGTTCAAAAAGTTCTGCCGCGGAGAGACGGACGTGAACAACGCCTCTCGTCCTATAAAGGCCTCGGAGATTGAGATGTGCAAAAAGAACGGTATAGAGTTCTACGAGCTCCCAATCGCCTATGACGCCATAACCGTTGTGGTGAATCCGGATAACACCTGGGTGGACTATCTGACGCTTGAAGAACTCCGGAAGATATGGGCGCCGGAGTCTCAGGGAAAGATAACGAAGTGGAGTCAGATAAGGGAGGGATGGCCAGATAAGGAACTCCACCTCTACGGCCCCGGTGTGGACTCCGGCACGTTTGACTACTTTACCTCCGTAGTAATCGGAAAGGAAGGGGCGAGCAGGGGGGACTACACTTCGTCGGAGGATGACAACGTCCTGGTTCAGGGGGTGGCATCCGATAAGTACGCCCTTGGATACTTCGGCCTGGCCTATTACCTTGAGAACAAAGATAAGCTGAAGGCCGTACCCATAGACGCCGGTAACGGCCCGGTAATGCCCACGGTTGAAAACGTCGTATCCGGGAAATACGTCCCCCTTTCCCGTCCCCTCTTCATCTACGTAAGTAAAAAATCCTACGAGACCAAACCCCACGTCAAGAGGTTCGTGGACTACTACCTCACCCACGTTAAGGACCTGGTCAGGGATGTGGGATACGTAGAGCTTCCCGATGAAGCGTACGAACTCGCCAAAAAGCGCCTTAAAGAGAGGAGAACCGGTAGCGTCTTCTCCGGGAAAACGAAGGCAGGAATGAAGATAACGGACCTGCTCAAACTGGAAGGCGAGAGGTAGGTACCCCATACGGGGTTAAAATGCCGCGATGAAACGTTTCCTCGCCCTCATGGAGAAGGATATTCGTCTGTCCCTACCGTGGTTTTTAACCAATCTGTTCGTACTCCTCCTCTTCGTTGGGTTATCAATCTTCTACGTCGGACGTAAGAACGATCTGGGAGTAATATTCCTGTTTCTGGCAATCGCCGGCGTCTTCCTCTGGTCCATCTTCGCCGGTATAGCCACGTACTTCAACGAAAGGGATGGAAGGGTTTACGAGTTCGTTAACACCCTGCCTGTAAACCGGACCCTGATACTCCTCTCCAAAGAGGTATGGCTGGTCGTTCAGGCCACCCTGTACATGGGTATAGTTACGTTCGGCTCCTTTGCACTCCTGAAGGTGTCCGGAAGTCTGGACGTTCCGAACGTAAAAGAGATGCTCACCTTCTCCGATACCTTCAAATTCGTACTGTCCGGGTACTTTCGCGTTCTTATTACTCTGACGGCGGGATTGCTCTCCGCCGCGCTTATAAAGGATATGCCCTTCCGGTGGTTCCTCGCCATCCTGCTTCTCATCGTACTCGTATGGTCGGTGGGATGGATAGACCTATCGCCCCTGCTCGGAGTGAAGGGGGTGACCGTTAGAACTCCTGAGGACGTGTCCAGAGCCCTTAACGCACAGGTTATTAACGAGACTCTCAGGTTTCTGGTATCCCTGATACTTCTGCTCGCCGGGGGTTTATGGATAGAGAGGCGGGGTTACTGACCCGCCTTTCGGGCGTACAATAGGCGGTTGATATGAGGATATTCGTGGATTCCGCCGATGTTGAGGAAATAAAGAAACTTCACGAAATGGGTTTTATCTCTGGTGCCACGACGAATCCGAGTCTTGTGGCCCGGACGGGGCGTGAACCCCGGGAGATATACAGGGAGCTGGCGGAGATGCTTGAACACGTCTCCGCCGAGGTGGTTGCGGAGGACGCTGAGGGGATGTACAGGGAAGGTAAAGAGCTCGCGTCCATACACCCTAACATCGTGGTTAAGGTGCCGTTCACTCCCGAAGGTCTGAAGGCCGTGGGGAAGTTAAAAGCGGACGGCATAAGGGTTAACGTCACCCTCATATTCTCCGCAGCACAGGCCCTTATAGCAGCGAGGGCTGGCGCCGACTTCGTCTCCCCCTTCATCGGCCGTATAGACGACATCGGTTATTCCGGGGTTGAGATAGTGAGGGAAACGGCGAAGATCTTCATGCTCTACGACCTGCCCACGGAGATCATAGCAGCCAGTATAAGGCATCCGGCCCACTTCATAGAGGCGGCGAGGGCTGGGGCGCACATAGGGACGGTTCCCCCGGCCGTGATATGGAAGCTCCTCAAACATCCCCTTACGGATATAGGCCTTGAGAAGTTCCTCTCCGACTGGCGTAAGGCTCAGGAGAACCGGGCCGGGTAATGGAAAAGGTAAAGGCCGCCTTCTTTCTTATTCTGGCCCTTACGATAGGGGCGGTCGGCCTGTTGTGGCTTAAGAACTTCTCCCTGAAGAAGAGGTACCACTACGGGGCCTCTTTTAAGACGGCCGGTTTCCTCGGGAACGGTGACCCCGTCAGCCTTCAGGGGGTGAACGTCGGGAGGATAGAGCGGATAGAGATATACACCGACAGCGTAATTATCCGATTCTACACGGAGGGGATAAGGTTGAGAGAGGGGGCGTACGCCCGCATAGAGAACGAGGGTGTGGTGGGGAACCGGAAACTGGCGATATATCAGGGGAAGGGGAGGTTCCTCCCGGAGGGGGCCGTCATAAAAGGAGAGGAGACGCCCACGTTCACGGATTTCGTCTTCCTGATAGACCGCATCCTGCAGAGCATAGAGAGGATATCCGCCCGTACGGATACCACCCTGTACAACGCCAACGTTCTGCTTTTGAGAACGAATAAGGAACTGGTCGTTCTGAGCCGTGAACTGAGGGAGCTGATCTCATCCACCAGAGATCTTACGGATAATGCCAACGCCAAACTGGACGCCGTATCTTACCAGATCCTCCAGCTGGCCAACCGCTTAGACGAAACGGCAACGGTAGTTGACTCCTTCGTGCGCGCCGACGGTACCGTTCAAAGGCTCATGACGGAGGATTCCCTTTACAACGAGTTGAACCTGACCGTTAAGGAACTCCGGAGTCTGATAGAGGATATCAGAAAGAACCCCGGAAAGTACATAAACGTAAACGTTAAACTCTTCTGATATGCCCGTACACGTCGCCTCGGTAGTTCTTGGGGGGTTGCTCCTCGGCCTCATCTCCTTCTTTGTGGTCTCCAGAAACATGGCCTTTGCCACCACCGGTGTTGCGCATGCGATGTTCGGAGGTATAGCCTTCGCGGTCGTGTTGGGGTTTGACCCCACGGTCGGAGGTATGCTCTTCGGTCTACTTATGGGTCTCGGTATCTACCTATTCGGGGAAAAATTGCCCCGCGATGCCGTGATAGGAATACTGTTCTCCTTCCTTATGAGCGTGGGAGCCATAGCCCTGCGCTTCTATCGTGGGTACGCCAACCTCCTGTGGTCCTACATGTTCGGCAACATAACTACGGCGACGTGGTTTAACGTCCTCTCAATTGCCGCAATACTTATCGTGGGGCTGGCGTTCATGTTCTGGAAGTATGAAGGTCTCAAGCTCTACCTCTTCAGCGAGGAGATAGCCATGGCCGAGAAGGTACCCGTTAACGTTTACCACGGTGTCCTGCTTCTATTTGAAACCCTCACGATTATACTCGTCCTCAGGGTCTTCGGATCCATACTGGCCTCATCCCTCGTCGTCGTCCCGGCGATGGTGTCCTTCGTCCTCTTCAGGGGTTTCCTGCGGTCCTTTCTCATGAGCGGCCTCATAGCAGTCATGCTCTCCGTCCTGGGGTACGCCCTTGCCTTTTACCTTGACCTCCCTTACGGTGCGACCACCACGTCTCTGGCCTTCGTCCTTTTCGTCCTGGTCTGGGCATTCAGGAGGGGAGGGGTATGGTTGAGGGTTTAGTATTAGGGTCGTCCCTCCTCCTCACACCGGTAAGCATATACGCATTAGACGAACCCGTAAGGGAGTACGCCCTTTCACACAGAAGTCCTTTCGCCGACAGGGTCTTTGGCACGGTAAACGTCTTAGGGGACGGCAAATTGCACTTCGCAGCATGGACGGGAATAACCCTCACAGGCTATATTTTGAAAAACGAAGGGCTTTACGACTTCGGTAAGTGGGGAGGAGTATCCTTCGTAATAACCGGTATCACCACCCTCGCCCTTAAGTCCGCAATAGGGCGGGCGAGGCCCCACCTGAACGAAGGAGCCACCAGCTTCTCCCTGTTTACGCTTGACGACGACCACCACTCCCTTCCCTCCGGCCACACGTCCGTAGCCTTCTCCTCCGCCGGGTACGTCTTTGCCCGTACGGATAACCCGTGGATAAGATGGGGAGGTGTGGCCGTGGCCTCCACGGTGGGAATGGCCCGGATATACCGGGACAGACACTGGCTCTCCGACGTGATCATGGGGGCGGGTATCGGCTTCTCCATAGGTTACTTCGTCGGCAGGTGGGCGGAGCGACCGTAAAATAATCCGTGTTTCTCGTAATACTCGCCGGTAGGTTCACGTTTACGGCCGGATCCATGACGGTTATGTTCAAGGGTGGTGAGACGGTTTACGTGTTGAGCAAGGGGGTGAAGGTCAGGACGACGGACTACGATATAGAGGGTTCCCATGGAGTCTACTACGAGAACGCCGGAATAGTTCGCCTTCAGAACGCCGATATAACCTCTGCCAACCTGAAGATGAGGGCAAAGAAACTCTACTACAGGAGGAAAAACCGCCTCCTCCGCCTCACGGGTGACGCCTACTTTGAGGACAGGTACAGGAAGGTATCCGGAGATAAGATAGTCGCGAAGGGAGATTCCGCGTGGGTGATAGGTGACGTCCTTGTAGAGTCCAAAACGAAGGGGATAGTAGTGGAGGGGGACAGCGCCTTCTACGACGGCAGGGAGGCCTTCGGATACGTTATAGGGGACGCCTACGCGAAGATACTCCGAAGGGATACGGTTGAGATCCGGGCGGACATGTTTCTCCTCCATAAGGATACCACCTTCGGTATAGGGAACGTCGTTGCCACCTCCCGGAGGTTCAGGGCCACAGGGGACACCTTCCGCGTTGTCATGGCAGATACCTCTCTGAAGAGTCTCCTCATATTCGGAAACGCGAAGGTGGAGTGGGAGAACGGTGAAGGCTCTTCCCGTACGGTTGAGATAACCTTCAGGGACGGATACGTGGAGTACGTTATCTTCCGGGACTCCGCACGGGTGGTTTACAGGGAAGGGGGAAGTACGATAGACGTGTCCGGAAACTACATCCGGGCCTACTCGGTCAGGGACACCCTTAAACACATCTACGTGAAGGAGCTGTTTGAAGGCAGGTACAGGTAGTACGTCTGTATTCTCCGCATTACAATACACGCACTATGGAAAGGTTAAAGTGGTGGATCAGGCTATCCAGACCGGAGTTCCATACGGTAGGCATAGCACCCGTAATTCTCGGAGCAGCCGCAGGTTACTCCGTGGCCGGGGTCTTCTACCTTCTGCCCACGGCCCTCGCAATACTTGCGGTCGTACTTATAATGCTCGCGACCTACTGGTCTGGGGAGGTCTTTGATTACGAGGTGGACGTCCTCTCTGCCCAGATGGAGAAGAACAAGTTCTCCGGTGGTACGCTCGTCCTCCAGAGGGGCGGGGTACCCAGAGAGAAGGCCTTCATAGGTGCGGTTATAGCCTTCGTAGTAGCCGGCCTTCTGGGTCTGACCTTCCTGAGGATGGGGTACTCCTACGACCTCTTCCTCGCCGGGGTGATCGGGGGGCTGATGGGTTTCTTCTACACCACGCCGCCCTTCCGATGGGCCTACCGTGGAGTAGGGGAAACTTTCATAGGGTTCGCCTACGGCTACCTTCCCGTCGCCGTGGGGTACCATCTTCAGACGAAGTCGTGGGACCTGCTACCCATCCTCCTTTACGGTACGCCCATAGCCGTATCCATCTTCATGGTCATACTCATAAACGAGTTCCCCGACTACCCGGCCGACCTGAGGGTGGGTAAGAAGAACCTGGTCGTACGCCTTGGAAGGAAAAGGGCTGCCGTAGTTTACGTCCTGTCGGCCGTACTCTTTACCCTGTCCATAGTTATCCCGGCAGTTCTCGGATACAGGCCTTTCCTGTACGCCCTTCCCGTTGTCCTGCTCGCCCTCTTTAACGCTTACAGAGTAGGCAGGGGGTTGTGGAAAGACAGGAAGACACTTGAGAACATCTGTGCCACGACCATAGTCATCAACCTTGGTACAGCAGTGCTGCTAACTATTGGGCTACTGCTCTAAGCGGGTGTAAAGCATATATTTACGCAGGATCGTAAAGCTGAATAATCGGTTTATTTTATCACCTCCTCAACCCTCACCTTAAGGCCTTTCAGAACGCACGATTCAACCCCACCCTTTTCAGCAGCAACCGAGTAAAGGACGTACTTGCCCTTCTTCAAACACCACACCTCAATAACCCTTTCGCCGGGAAGCACGATCCAGTACTCTTTGACACCGTGTTTTTCGTAAAGAGAGAACTTCTCGTACCTGTCCCTCACGTAGCTCGTAGGTGAAACTATCTCAACCACAAGGTCGGGGGGGCCGAACAGCCTGCCATGTTTGATATTCTTCAGGTTTTCGTTGGATATGAAGACTATATCAGGCTGGACGACTACGGTATCCGAAAGGATGACGTCAAAGGGGGCATCTAAAACCTGTCCGAGGTCGTTTTTCTTTACGTACTCCCAGATGAGAAACTCCAGGTCCCGCGATATCCTTTGATGCTCAAACCCCGGTGCCGGCATCTCGTACAACCTCCCGTTTATGACCTCATAGCGTTTGTCGTCTGTAAGACGAAGGTAGTCCTCGTAGGTCCAAACTTTTGATCTCTCAACTACCGCTTCCTTCATCCTCAACCTCCTTTAGAAGGTCCCTGAGTCTGAACTTCACACCTTGTAAAAGATCCACCTCCTCATCTTCACTAAAGATTTTAATCCCTTCCTCACTTACCACAACAACTTCCCTGTCTTCGGGGAAAATCCAAACCTGCCTCTTTACTCCCCACCTCCTGTAGTTCTCCATCTTCTCAATGGTGTAGGGCAGGCTATCAGAGGGTGATACTATCTCAACCACAAGATCCGGCGGCACCTCTATCGCCCCTTTTGGAACTCCCTGTAGCCTGTTCTTAGATATTGCCACTACATCCGCCCCACGGAGGGTTAAGGGGGAACGGGAGAGTAGTAGCGCCACTTCCCCAACGGATATTCTGTATCTATCCTTTAACTTCAGGAGTAGGTTTGCTATCATAAGTTCCATCATGCCGTGAGAAAAACCTGCAGGCATCTTTCTGACCTCCTTACCCCTTACGACCTCTGAAACCTCCGCTGGGATCCTTCCGTTCAGGTAGTCCTCGTAAGTCCATATCCTCTCCTTTTCAAGAACGGCCTCCTTCATTTCAGTACCTCCTCAACTTTCACCTTGAAGTCCTTTAAGATGCACGACTCAACCTCTCCTTTCTCTACCGCAACCGAGTGCAGAATGTACTTATCTTCTTTCAAGCACCACACCTCAATTACCCTTTCGCCGGGCAGAACTATCCAGTACTCTTTGACTCCATGCTTTTCGTAAAGAGAGAACTTCTCGTACCTGTCCCTGTAATAACTGGACGGTGAAACTATCTCAACTACCAAATCGGGAGGGCCGAACAGTCTGCCGCGTTTAATGTTCTTCAGGTTATCGTTGGATATGAATACGATGTCAGGCTGGACGACTACGGTATCCGAAAGGATTACGTCAAAAGGGGCGGAAAGAACTTTGCCCGATGCAGCCTTTTTGGTATAGGATCGCATCAACGTATAAATCTCTCCAAGTATATCCTGATGCTCAAACCCCGGTGCGGGCATTTCTTCCAACCTCCCGTTTATCAGCTCGTACCTCTTATCGTCGTCAAGGCGAAGGTAGTCCTCGTAAGTCCATACCTTTCCTTTTTCTAAAACGGCATCCTTCATATCCTCGCCTCCTTCGTAGATTATACTGCCGAAAGCCCGGTCTAATAGGGGATACTTTCCGGGTGACCTCTTATGCCATCATATAAGGTTGGACAGAATCTCCCTGAAGGCAAGGAACAGGGTGTCGGAAGGTAAATTTTCAATACGCAGGGAAAGGAACAGATAGAGAATATAGACTGCGAGGAAGAGAATTCCCCGCTTCCTTCCGAGCAGACTTCCACGGCTGACCATCGTAAAGAACAGGAACATAGACGTGGTTAAAAGCAGGAAGATGGCGTCAAATACCGCCCTCCCGGGCAGATCTATAGGACGTATTACGGAACTCAGGCCCAGAATCATGGCAACGTTAAAGATGTTGGATCCGGAGACGTTCCCTATCGCGATGTAGGGGTTCCCGCGTATAGCCGCAACCGTAGATGTGGCGAGCTCCGGCAGAGACGTTCCCACGGCGAGGATAAAAAGGCCCACGAAAACTTTACTGAGACCGAGGGTGTCGGCTATGCCCACGGCCCCGTTGAGCGCCCACGTGGATCCGACGGCAAGGGCCACACTTCCGGCCACCACCTTAATCAGGGAAGAGGGCAGGGTACCTTTAACATCTCCATCCACCAGTTCCTCTCCATGGGAACGGAAAAGGGTGACGTACAGATAGACGGCGAAGAATAGCAGGAGGATCAAACCCTCCAACCTTGACAGGAACGCCCTCTCACCGGAAGGCAGAAACATCAGGGCCACTAAAAGTACGACGAGAAGGAGGTTAGCCGGTATCTCCCTCCTCAGGATGAGGGCGTGCCTCTTTATGGGCGATATGAGGGCGGTTATCCCCAGTATAAGGAGTATGTTGGCTATGTTGGAACCCACTATGTTCCCCACCGTAATACCGGACTCCCCCCTTACGCTGGCCAGAACGTTTATGACCAGCTCCGGCAGGGAAGTGCCGAAGGCCACGACCGTAAGGCCGACCACTATCTCCGGTATACGGAGCCTCCGGGAAAGGTAAACTGCTCCCTCCAATAGGTAATCCGCCCCCTTTATGAGAACCGCAAGCCCTACCACCACGAGGATAATATCCTTCATCACCCCCATACCGAAAGTGTAAATTCTAAATCCGAACGGTGAACGGGAACTACCCCTCCTTTGGTCTGAGGGTGGGCAATGGTATCACGTCCCTGATGTTCTCCGAACCGGTTATGAGCATGAAGATACGGTCCAGACCGAGACCGAGGCCTCCCGTGGGGGGCATACCGTACTCAAGGGCGGTTATGAAGTCCCAGTCCACGTCCTCTGGAAGTTCCTCGTCTTTGGCAACCTTGCGCAGCTCCACCTCCTCAAGTAGCCTTCGCTTCTGGTCAAGGGGGTCGTTCAGCTCGGAGAAGGCGTTCGCCACCTCCATACCCGCAACGAACAGCTCAAACCTCTCAACCACGCCCTCTTTTTCCCTGTGCTTACGGGCAAAAGGAGATAGTTCAAGTGGATGGTCTATTACGAAGGTGGGATCCGTGAGGTGGTCCCCGACGAAGTGATCAAATAGTTTGTCGTAGAGCTTGGCCCTCGTGGGATTCTTTACCTTTATGCCCTCCCTCCGGGCAACTTCCATCAACTTCTCGTAGGGAGCCTTCAGTACGTCAAAGCCGAGTTTCTCGTTCAGGGCATCAACGAAACTCACCCTCTTAAAGGGTCTTCTGGCGTTTATCCTCTTCCCCCTGTACTCAAACTCCTCCTCGCCTGTCAGGAGTCTCACCATGGCGTTGAAGTACTCCTCGGTAAGGTCCATGACGTCGTTGTAATCCCAGTAGGCGGCGTAGGCCTCAAGGGCCGTAAACTCCGGGTAATGGGTGGCGTCTATACCCTCGTTTCGGAAGTTCTTACCTATCTCGTATATGCGGGAGAACCCCCCCACTAAAAGTTTCTTCAGGGATAACTCCGTGGCTATGCGGAGGTAGAGGTCGGTCTCAAGGGCGTTGGAGTAGGTTTTGAAGGGCCTGGCCGTAGCCCCTCCGTATATGGGTTGCAGGATAGGAGTCTCCAGCTCAACGAACCCCCTGTCCTCAAAAAATCGTCGGGTCTCTTTCAGGAAGAGGTAGCGACGGTAGAAGTGCTTGCGAGCCTCAAGGTTTGATATGAGGTAAAGGTATCTCTGCCTGTACTTCAGTTCCGGGTCCTGTATGCCGTGCCACTTCTCAGGTAACGGGTGGAGGGACTTGACGAGGAGAGTTAACCTCTCCACTAAGACAGTAGGCTCCCCCGTCTTCGTCCTTATCGTCTCCCCCTCAACTCCTATAACGTCCCCTATGTCCACGAGCTTTTCGTAAATCTTGGCGGGGTTCTTGCTTCCCTCGTACCTCTCAAGGTCAAGGCCAACGAAGAAGTCCTCGGGGGTTTTCCCCCTCTGGATCATTATCTGAATATCGGTGAAATCTCCCCGCAGGTGGGAGAATATGAGCTTCCCGAAAGGCCGCTTCGTCATTACCCTTCCGGCTATCCTGACCCTCAGACCCTCCCGGAAGTTCTCTTTCAGTTCGTCCACAGTGTGGGTGGGGTCGTAGCGGTAAGGGTAGTCCACCCCAAGAGATCGCAGAAACTCCAGTTTCTTTAAACGTACCTCGTACTCGGAGGAAGCCATAGGCGGCGATTGTAAAGGGGACAATTCAGGTTGACTTTCCCTTCGTCCCCTCCGGCGGGCATAGATGCCGTTGTGGAAGTATCAGGTCGGCCTTAACATTTACCTTATGCTTCTGTTCCTCCTATCTCAACCGGTTGAGTTAGAAGGTGGCTGGTGGGCTGCCCTACCTCTGAAAAGGGACACCCTGATACTGCCGGACAACAGCGTACCTCAGGAAAAGGACGCAAAAATCGTCATAAAGGCCTACCAGAGGTTCTGGTTCGCCTATCCTAAGCACAGGTCGTACTCAGGTGCTACGTTAAAAGCCGGGAGAAAAAGTATAGAATCCACGGACGAGGAGACAAAAAGGAAATACGAAGCGATGGGATACAGATTTTCCCACAGGAGCCGTAATGGAGACAAGTACTACGACCTTTATTACTACCCGATACCCAAGGTTGACAGTCTCATAGTCTATGTCAGGAGCAAGGAGAAGTACTGTACTGTACGTTTTGTACCTGAACTTCGTTCCCTTAACGACAGAGGAGAAGAGGTAGAATGGGAAGGGTGGGGAACGAGAAAGGTTCACCTAAAGGAACCCGGTAAGTGGGAGAGAGTGGCGATGTATCTTTACGACCTCGTTTATCCAAATCAATCCTTTCAGCCAATATACGGTTTTACTCTTTTCGTTACGCCTCCGTTAGGCTCAACTGACTCCTGTGCCACGTTTGAGGTAGGGCCGATATATTTGAAGTAACTTTCTACTTCTCAACCTCTACCAGCTTATCCTTTCCCCTGTGTCCCCTAACTATCTTAACCCGTGATTTCGGAACACTGAAATATTCCGCCAGAACCTCTATCAGTTCACCGTTAGCCTTTCCCTCACGGGCGGGAGACCTTACCCATACGATGAGCGTATCCCCGCTCTCCTCAACCTTAACCTGCTTCGCCCCCGGCTTGACCTTCACCTTTACCCGCATCAGTCCTTCATGCCTCCCCGTGCGTACACTTCGGTTATCTGCCTCTGGAAGATGGCGAATACTATAAGTGCGGGTAGGGCGCTCAGAAAGGAGGCCGCCATAAGGGCGGGGTAGTTGGAGACCTCACCCTGTGAGAAGTAGGCCACGGCCAGCTGTATGGGCCTGAGGTTCTTGTTTGAGACCACGAGGAGAGGCCACAGGAAGGAGTTCCACGTGTAGACGGCGCTGAAGACTATAACGGTTATGAGTACGGGCTTTATTATCGGAACGGCCACCTTTAAAAGGAACGTCAGGTCGTTCCCTCCGTCCACGTATATGGCGTCCCGTAGTTCTCTGGGTATACTGCGGAAAGCCTGCCTCAGGAGGAAGATGGAATATATGTTCGCCATCCACGGAACGACAAGACCCGCGAACGTATCCACCATTCCGAGTTTCTGTACCACGATGAACAGCTGAAGTATGAATACGGGCATGGGTATGGACGCCATCACCAAGAGGAAGGAGAAGAGGATCTCCCGACCCTTAAAGTCTATCCACGAGAAGGCGTAGGCGGCCAGTGTGGAGGTTATCACCTCGCCGCTCACGATGAAGAGGATCATACCGAGGGTGACGAGTACGCTAACGCCTAAGTTGAGTTTGGTGAAGACGAGCCGGTAGGCCTCAAAGGTTATCTCCTTCGGCCACAGGGTAGGGGGGAAGAGTATGGCTTCGGCCTGAGTCTTGAGGGAGGTTATGAACATCCAGTAAAAGGGGAAGAACGTAAAGAGCAGGAGCAGTATTACGCCGCCCCCTATAACCAAGGCTCTGACGTACTTACCCACCGAAGACCTCCCCGTATATGCCCTTGACGGCGTTGGGGTCGGAAGTTTCCTTCACTATCTTCCCGTCCTTGAGGAACACGAAGCGGGTCGCAAACCCCGCCAGCTCGTCTATCTGGTGGGAGGTGAAGAGGAACGTCCTATCCGCTCTCCTCTCCATCATCTTTATCACCTTTTCCCGAAGGAGGAAGTCAAGGGCGGATAACGGTTCGTCCACGAGGTAAAGGGGTACGTCCTTTGCCATACCCAGGGCCACCCTCACCAGCATCCTCTGCCCCTTGGAGAGGCTCCCGTACTTCACGTTTTCCGGAAGGGCTATCAGGCTCAGGAATTCACGGTAGTAGTCCAGATCAAACGGCCAGAAACGGGCGGAGAAGTTTCCGAGGTATCCGAGCGAGAACCCCTCGTAAAGGTTGTCGTTCTCACTGACGTAGGATATTACGCTTCGGCTTTGAGGCGATGGAACCCTGTACCCCATAACGGTTATCTCGCCGGACTGGAAAGGCTCAACGTTGGCTATGACCTTCAGCAGGGTACTCTTACCGTACCCGTTGGGAGCCAGCAAAAACACCCTCTCACCTTCGCCCACCTCCAGATCAAGTCCCTTCAACACGGGCCTGCGTCCGTAGGTCTTATAAAGTCCCTTTACGTGGAGCAAGAAGGTTATTATAGGGGTGGTCGCCGTGCGGTACTTTAGCAACCACCGTGCTACCCACGATCCTTCAAATAACAAACGATTTGTAAATTCTAACACATCACCTTTAACATCCGGCTATGCGGAGGATACCCTTTGCAATACTGTCGTTCGGCGGACTTTCCTGCCTTAGTATGCCCGCCCAGTACGATACGGCGAGCGCTCCGGATGGAGGTAAGGCCGTAGCAGGCGTAAGCGTCGTAGCCATGGGTGGGACCTACGAGGTCCCCACGGACGACGTGGGGCTTTCCGACCCCCAACCCTACACCCTCGGGGGTCTCAGGGGGGACTTTCAGGCCGGATACGGTTTCGCCAGGGCCGTTGAGATCGGATTTCAGAGCGGACTCTTTGCGGGCGTATTCTCATCCGACGGAGACTCCCCGTCTTACACCTCCACGTTTCAGGGAGACCTCTACCCCTACGGCAAATTCGCCCTCTCTTCGGGAAACCTCCATTTTGCCCTTAAACTCGCTGCGGGTGGGGGACTCGTTTACATGTCGGGGGACGCTATACCCTTTCCCATCCTCGGAGTCTACTCCGACCTGTTGGTGGGCATGGGGGATCCCGAAAAGTTCACCTTCGGTATAAGGGCATCCACACACCAGCCGCACCTATCCCTTCTGTTTGCCTTCAGGGTATCGGGGCTGATCTTCGGATCAACGGCAGGTTTCGTTCCCATGAGAGGAAGCTACCGGGCCGGTCTCTACATAGGTGTTGCGAAGGCCCTGTAATCGTACGTACGTCCCACCGTAAAATTCGGTGTCATGTTGATATTCCTTACGGCGGGCTACTTCAAGCACCCCGAAACGGTACTGTGGGTTGAGGACAGGATGTTCGTGAGCGATATCGGTGAGTTCGGCAAACGGGACGGGAAGGTGTACGTGAAGAGGGGAAGGAGGTGGAGCGTATGGGCGTCCTATCTGAAGGATCCGAAGGGGATGGCCTTCTGCCGTGGGGTCCTGTACGTCGCCGACGTGGACCGGATATGGGCGGTGAAGGACAGGTCGGCCGTCTTCATGGTGGTGGGTCCGAAGGACTTCAAGGCCGAATTCCTGAACGGAATGGCATGCGGGATAGGGGGGAAGGTCCTGACCAGCGACACCTTCGGGGACGCCGTCTACGAGGTGGATCCGGTGAAGAAGACCGTTAAAAAGCTCCTGACGGTTGAGAAACCCAACGGTCTGGCCGTGGATCCGCGGGGCAACCTCTACATAATCACCTTCACGAAGCCGGGGAGGATACTCAGATGGAACGGCCAAAATCTGGACACCGTTCTCGTCTCCCACGACATAGACGGGGGCGATGGCCTGATATACGCTGAGGAAGAAGACGTACTCCTCGCATCCGGATACGAGTCCGGGAAAGTCCTTAAGGTGAACCTGAACGGCACGTACTCCGTCGTTGCAAAGGGACTGCGGACCCCGGCGGGTATAGGGTTTGACGGCCGGCACGTTTACGTACCTCTGCTTGAGGCCGGCGATATAAAGAAGTTCAAAGTGTTCTGACAGTACGACCGTAGAATCGGAGGGATGTTTCTCCTTCCCCTGCTCGCGGCGGATACTCTGAATGCGGATACGGTTGATACCCTTATAAGACGTGATACCTTCATAAAGTCCCCCACTGTAGCCGCCGTAAGGTCGGCCATTCTCCCCGGCTGGGGGCAGTTTTACAACGGGGCCTACGTCAAGGGACTGATACTCGGGGGTCTGACCCTGGCCGCTACCGGACATACAGTCTATCGGTACATCCTTATGCGCAGGGAAGGGGGGTACTCCTACGCCCTGACGACGGGTTTTCTCAGCGCCCTGATTTTGAACGTCGTGGTGTGGGGTTACACCGTAGCAGACGCCTTCGTGGACGCCTACCTTTACGGTTTTGAAGAGTACAGGGATACCCTGATGAAGGATCTGGACACGTCCAGGCCGCCCCCATCACCTCAGGAGCCTGCGGATAAGGAGAACGAGGATAACGAAGGATCCGATAGCCACTAAGTTTATGTTCAGGGCGTTGGCAAAGCCGACGTAGGAGGCGAGGATGTCGTTCCATCTGCCCAATATCAGAACGGTGGACGTGAAGGTAAGGGCGTTGACTATATCCTTGAGTATGACCACCCTTCCGAGGTAGTCGGCCGTTGAGTACTTCTGAAAGATGGAGTCAAGGGCTATAAAGCCTATGGACGTGAACACCCCTCCCGCTGCGGCGATAGGGAGCAGGAGCCATAGGTTTGTGGTGAGGGCGAGGCCGAATAGGGAGAGGGCGAGAAAGAAGATACTGTTCCACAGGTGTTTGTACTCTCTGGAGGGTAATACCCTGCCTGCAAGATAGGACCCGAGGAAGAGACCGAGACCGTAGATACCACCGGCCACGCCCAACTGGGAGGTAGAAGTATGCCCTATCTTCTGGAGTTTCACTATGCCGAGGATGTAGGTGGCACCACCCACGAGAGATATGAGAGCGGCCGCCATCAGGGAGTGGAGCAATATCTTCCGCTGCCTGACGAAGTTTATGGCCTCCTTTATGGCAGCGATGTAGTGTATCTTTGCCCTGTTCCCCGTAGGTTTAATGTACTCACCTGAGACGGCGAGGAATATGAGGAGGAAGGCCGATGCGAAGAAGGTAAGAGAGTCAACCGTAAGGCCCACCTCCCATCCCTCGTATCCGAATCCTTTCCAGAGATGCTCGTCCGATATTATCCCGCCGAAGAGTATTCCAAGGCCCGTTGCTATCCTCCCCCAGAAGCTCATCAGTCCGTTTATGACGGCTATCCTATCCCGGCTGCCCGCGACGTGGACCACGACGCCGTTCTTGGCGGAGTTGAAGAGTACCGTAAACGTAAAAACGGCAAAGACCGAGGCGTAGACCACGACCATCTTCCCCGTACTCTTGAAGAGAAAGGGGATGGAGAGTACTATGAGGCCCCTCATTACGTCGGCGAAAGCCATGAGGTACTTCCGGTTGAAACGGTCGGATATGGCGCCAGCGATGGGGCCGAAGACGGCAACGGGTATAACCGTCCAGAAGGCCAGAAATCCGTACTCCGTGGATCCCGTGGCGTGGAGACCCAGAAGGCCGAGTATGGCCATGTTGTTTATACGATCCCCCAGCTGGGATATGGCCTGCGAAAACGTCAGTATCGCGACGTTCCTGTCCTTCAGAAGTTTAACTTCCTGTATGGGCAAGGGATGGGGATTCTACGGCAGGAATCTGCCCTAAAATTCCGGGCGATGTTCCTGCTTTTGTTGGCCTATACTCACGACTTTTACATGGTACCCATGCGGGATGGCGCGAGGTTGGCGACGGACGTTTACAAGCCCACGATATACTTCGGGGAACTGCACACCATCCTCGTAAGGACACCGTACGAACGTACGGCCGTGGGTTTGAACGCCTTCATACCCTACATAACCGACGTTAGGGGGTACGCCCTCGTGATACAGAGCGTGCGGGGGTTTCAGGGTAGCGAAGGGGATCCGCAGGTGTTCCGCACGGACGCGTGGGGGGAGCTTCAGGACGGGTACGATGCCGTGGAGTGGATAATATCTCAGGACTGGTCCAGCGGTAAGGTGTGCGGGTCCTGGTTCTCCGCCATGGGAATAACCCAGTACCTCCTTGCCGGTACGTACCACCCGGCCTACAAGTGCGCCGTCCCCCTTGTGGGTGCAGCGGACGTCTATCACTACGCCGCCTTTCAGGGTGGGGAGTTCAGGAAGAACCTTGTTGAGGGCTGGCTTACCGGCCTCGGAACCCCCTTCCTCATAGACTCCGTGACTTCTCACCCTCTCTACGATAGCACGTGGTACATCCTTGACCTCAACCGGAGGGTGTCCGGCGTCAACGTCCCCATGCTCCACTTCGCCGGCTGGTTTGACCTCTTCCTTGAGAGCCAGATTGAGATATGGAACAAACTCCAGTTTCAGGGTGGTCCCCTGGCGAGGGGAAACCAGAAGTTGATAATCGGCCCGTGGACCCACCTTGCCTTCGGGCAGACGGATCAGGGGGACATATCCTTTCCATCCAACGCCTCCCTCCCCGTCACGGATCTGGTGGATATGATAGCCGACTGGTACGACTACTGGCTTGACGGGGAGGATAACGGAGTTATGGACTGGCCTCCGGTGAAGTTCTACATCATGGGGATGAACGAGTGGGCTACGGCCGATACCTTCCCGCCGCGGGGCGTCTTCTACCGCCGCTGGTACCTCCACGGGGATGGCACCCTCAGGCTCTACCGCCCCTCCGCCCCGGACAGCTTCTCCACGTACGTTTACGATCCCAACGACCCCACCCCCTCCATCGGAGGGAACGAGATGGACCTGCCCGGTGGGGATGGGCCAAAGGATCAAAGACCTCTACTCTCCCGGAGCGACGTTCTCGTCTTCCAGACGGACCCCTTACCGGATACCCTCATCGTGATAGGGAGCATAAGGGCCAAACTCTACGTGGAGAGCGACAGGTACGATACGGACTTCGTCGTCAGGATAGCGGACGTTTACCCCGACGGTACGGCCATGTTGGTGGCCGACGGTATCATAAAGGCCCGCCACAGGTACGGCTTTGACAGGGAGGTCCTCCTGACACCGGGGCAGATAGACTCGGTTGAGGTGAAAGTATGGAGTACGGCCTGGGCCTTCCTTCCGGGGCATCGCCTGATGGCTATAATCTCATCGGCCAGCTATCCACGCTTTGAGGCCAACCCCAACAACGGAGGCCCCTTCGTCCGGGACGACACCCTCCGCCTCGTGGCCACCAACCGTATATACCATTCCCCGGTCTATTCCTCCTACCTCGCGATACCCATGCTTCCCTCTACGGGTATTCAGGAGTACGTGGACCTTCCGGGGGTGCCGGACTATACACTTAAAGGGAACAGGATATGCACCGACGTGCGAGCGGAGGTGTACGACCTCTCCGGGAGGCTAAGGTTCGCAGGAAAGGGCTGCTCCGGAAGGCTACCCACGGGCGTGTACTTCGTGAGACTACGCAACGAGACCCACAGGGTTATAGTCCGGTAGCGTCCTCAGAACTTCGTCGCCGATGCGAAGTTGAACCCCTCCACCTTCAGGGTAGGCAGGATCTCTCCGTAGACCTTGAAGGACCCGTACCACGTCGGTTCGCTCACGAGTTCGCTCTCACGGGAGACGCCAGAGACGGAGGAGAAGACGTCCAACAGGCTGACGTTGAACCGCATGTTCTTCATGCTGCCCACGATCTTTCCGTCCTCTATGACGAAGAGGCCGTCCCTCGTCATTCCGGTTATGGTCAGGCTCCGCGGGTCAACCACGTTTGAGTACCAGAATCGGGTAACGAGCAGGCCCCTGTCCACGGAGGAGATGAGGTCTTCGTAATCGGTATCCCCCTCGGCGATGTGCAGGTTTACGAACATGGGGAAACTGTGGAAGGGACTCACGGCGCAGGCGTTCGTCTCCCTGCCGTCCTTCTTCGCAGTTACAGTGTCGTAGGCGAAGTCCCGGAGTACCCCCTTCTCCACCACGGTTATGAGGCCCCTCCGTCGCCCCTCCATGTCAAAGGGCGTCACGTAACCTCTGGGGTTAAGGGGGTCTTCGTAGAGGGTGAAGTTCTCCGAGAAGACCTTTTCTCCGATCTTCCCGGCCAGCGGTGACCTCCCCTCCTGAACGGACCGGGCGGACAGGCCTATCCAGTTGAGGAAGCTGAGCAGTTCCCCCACGGCCAGAGGCTCCAGTATGACCGTCCACTTTCCGGGTTCGGCGTCAACAGGATTTAAAACCAGAGGCGCCCTCTTACCGGCCCTTTCAAATGCGGCGTCGGGGTTGAGGTCCCTGAAGGTGCGGGCGGACTGCTGGACGAGGTAGCCGAAGGTTAGATCGTGGATGGGGTTGTACTTCAGGTGGGCTGCGGTCGTCCCCCTGTACCCGACGAAGCCCTCGGAGGTCATCAGGACGGTTTCGGAGGACCCACCGGAGACCACGCCGAAGGCCTCAAAGGGGGAGGGGGTCTCCTTTATGAGTCTGGCGGCCGTGGAAACCACCTCCGAAGGATCAACCTCCGCCGTAAGTTCATCAAAGGAGTCGCTGGAGGTCTCTATCTTCCCGGCGGGGGCGACCTCAGTAAGTTCCGGGTTTTCCGGCGAGATCCTGGCCAGTTCCTCGGCCCTCCGGACCATGCCGACGATGTCTTTGGGGTCGTTTATGGCGTTCGTGCTTACGGTTGCCGCCCTGTTTCCGAAGCGTACGTGGATGGTGAGGGATATGTCGTGTACCTCAGTGTTCTGGTGGATTACGGAGTTGGCGAACCTCACCAGCCTTGACCTTTCACCGTGTACCAGTACGACCGTGCTGTCGGCCCTGGATACGCGCAGAACGTACTCACCTATTTCGTACAGCTTATCTTTGAGCATGGAGAGGATTCTACCGCAGAAAACCTCCCGCTTTCTTTGAGGGGCTACCTCCCGAAGCCGTAGGGTTCTCCGAACCTGCCCTTAAACACGATCTCGTTTAGGGGTTTTTTCTCCTTCTCCCTCTTCGGTTCGTCCGGCTTCCCACAGGCGAAGGCGACCACCGGCTCGTAACCTTCGGGTATACCGAACACCTCCCTCGCCCTATCGGGGTAGAAACCCCCAATAGCCCTGCAGGATAGCCCCAGCTCAACGGCCTGAAGGAACAGGGACATCAGGGACATGCCGCAGTCGTTCCTGTAGTCCCTGTAGGGTCTTCCGTCCGGGTACTTCGTACTTCCAACGAGCAGACCGAGAAGGGGGGCGTCCTTAGCCCATTCGGCGTTGCCGGGTACGAGTATGCCAAGGAGTTTTTTGTGGGTGTCGTCAAAGTTGACGCCTATTATGTACCTCCAGGGCTGCGTGTTGTAGGACGACGGCGCCCTGCGGGCCGCGTCCATGAGGAGGAAGAGTTCCTCATCGGTCAACAACCTTTTCGGGTCGTACTTTCTGGCGCTCCAGCGCTGTAGTATGGCCTCCCTTACGCTCATGCCGGGATTCTAATCTGGAACGTGTTTTCTCCCTTAGACTTCCCTCCCGTGGGAATGCGCAGGGTTTACGAGTTCCTGTTTCATGCCGTTCTGTTTCTATCTGCGTCCGTAACCATCCTTACCACCGTGGGTATAGTTGCCATCCTGCTCTACCAGAGCGCCCTTTTCTTCAGAGAGGTCTCCATCGTTGAGTTCCTCACGGATACCCAGTGGACGCCCCTGTTTACGGAGAAGCACTTCGGCATCCTCCCCCTCCTTGCCGGCACCTTTCTGACCTCGTCCATAGCCATGCTCGTGGCCATACCCGTGGGTCTGCTCATAGCCGTATTCCTGAGCGAGTACGCCTCCTCACGGGTCCGTTCCTTCGTCAAGCCCACACTTGAGATCCTCACGGCCATTCCTACCGTGGTTTACGGGTACTTCGCCCTCCTGTTCGTCACGCCCCTACTGAAGAAGGTAATACCCAACATATCCGGTTTCAACGCCCTTTCTCCGGGCATAGTTATGGGGATAATGATCCTTCCGATAGTGACCTCCCTCAGCGAGGACGCCCTGAGGGCTGTGCCGAGGAGTCTCAGGGAGGCAGCCTACGCGCTCGGCGCGGATCGGTTCACCACGGCCGTAAAGGTAGTTATACCCTCCGCCCTATCCGGCATCGTGGCGGCGTTCATTCTCGGTATATCCAGAGCCATAGGGGAGACCATGATCGTGACCATAGCAGCCGGTCAGAGGCCTGTCCTTACCCTAAACCCCCTCGTCCCCATAGAGACCATGACGGCCTACATAGTTCAGGTGAGCCTCGGAGACGTCCCCACGGGTACGGTGGAGTACCATACCATATTCGCCGTGGGCCTCGCTCTGTTCGTAATTACCCTCGTTTTTAACATAGTCAGCTACCTTCTCAAAAGGCGTATGTGGGAGAGGTGATATAATTCTGCCATAAAATTCAATCGTGGGCGTATTTATCCGTTACCCGTAACAAGGAGGTAGGTATGCTTGTTGTTTTGCTCTTTGACCTCGGTTATCCGGATGGTATAGTCATGTACAACGAAGAAGAGGGGAGGATATGCATAGACTGTGCAGCCCTATGGCGTATAAACAGAGAAGACACCCTCTTTAAGAAGTACTGCGACACTCCATATGCTGATCAGAAATATTCTCATATGAAAAGATACGCCAAGTGCGTGAATACGAAAAGGAAGGGGAGAATAAATCCTCCACCCCTTCCCGAACCTCCCCCCGGCGTGGAGTGGTATCAGTTTCCGTCAGTTGGGGAACTCCCCTTTGATCTGAAGGTCCTCTCTACGAAGTACATACCGGACACGCCTACGACCTACAAACGGATGTACGGGGACGGGGACGTGTTCGTTGTAAAGAACCCTCACGACACGAGCGTGTACGTTTTGCTGGAGTGGAAGAGGGTAGAAGAGATTGAGCCTCTGGTTAGGGAGTACTGGTACGGAGACGTAGAAGAGATCTTCTTCTCGGTGAGGATTCAGCCACCTTTGAAACCTCTGCAAGAAAAGAAGAACGAGCGCATAGTTCTGTTCTTCTTTATGCCGGACCTTCCCCTTATTGATTCGCTTCCTCCGGAGGTCGTCAGGTACGACCATCAACGGCTGCTAAGGATGGTGAAGCGCACAACATGCAGTAGCGACTCCTCCTGTGAGATCAGGGCGAGGTTCGTTCGGAGTGAGACAGGGTATATAGATGGGGCAACGAAACCCACGGCGTCCGTTGAGTTCTTCCTTGCTCAGCACGATAGTGTTGTGGTATACATTTCGCCTATATACGGGAGGTAGAAAACTATGGCATTTAACGATCATATGCTTGACAAAATATGTATTATATCACATTATTGTATAATGATTAGATCTAAAGTGTTGAGCATTTTAGGTCTGGTCTCAATAGCGTTTTTGCTCATCAGGTGTAAGCAACCTCCCGAATCCGATGGTCTGGGTACTATTTTCTGGACAGCGTATAGCGGCTTAAGGGTGATGCAGCCTCCGGCTATAGGGAAAAACGGATACGCCTACGTTGTGGGAGTAAATGGTGAGATATGCTATTACAATATGTTTGGCAAGAACGTTGGGTGTAACGATACACCGAAGAGGAGAGGGGAACGTATATTTGCCGCACCCGTGATCTGGTGGAACGGGGACGGAAGGATTATGGTCGTTACCGACCGAGGAACAGTCTACGCTTTCGGCAAGTATGTACCTTCTATCATTTGGAAAACCACTTTAGACGTTCCGGTGTATAATACACCGGCAGTGTATGGGGACAGCACCATGTATATAACGGCTAACAGGTACGTTTTCCGCTTGAACGTAAGGAGTGGTGAAGTACTATTCAGAAAGGAGATCTGCGAATCTTATGACCCCTCGGTCGGCTCCGAAGGGACGGTGTATTTAGCGTGCAAGGATGGGAACGTCGTTGCTATGGGTGTAGAAGGGAAAATTAAGTGGAAGGTCAATCTTGGAAAGCGTATCGTGGGGAGGGTTATTCTGGATGGGGACAGTGTAAGGACAGATCGCCTGCTCATTCCCGTGGAGGGTGGGGAGCTGTACGTTCTCAGTAGCAGTGGGCGGGTAGAGGGTGTATCCGAATATTACGGTAGCGAGATATTCGTGGATAGGGAGGGAAACGTATATTCGGAATGGCAGGCCATAGGGTTGGGAAGGGACGTTGTACTGGTGCATGATGGTACCCAGATCAGGTTGGTTGACAGGTTCAGTGGTGCCGATGTCTGGGTGTATAAGCTTCCATTTGATGGGGCGAGAAGGGTTTTTGCCAATATGGGGTTTGGGAAGTTGTGGCTTGTTAGTGAGGATGGGAGGCTGGCGATGTTGAGCCTGAACTTTAACTACGACAACACGTGGTGGGGGGTAAGGCATCATGATAGGGCTAACAGTGGATGTCCTTGCGACCCGTAGAAAACAAGGAGGTAGGTATGTTTGTTACTTTGCTCTTTGACCTCGGTTATCCGGATCATATAGTGAGGTACTACGAAAATTCGGGGATGTGGATTAACTGCAGTGCTTTGTGGCGTATGAACAGGGAAGATACCCTTTTCAAGAAGTACTGCGACGAGAGCGACACCGTTGGAGCGAGTAGCGTGTTCGTACCAACGAGACCGCGATCAAACGTTCCTCCGCCTCCCGAGCCCCCTCCCGGTGTGGAATGGTACCAGTATCCGGATTTTCAGGCAAGGAGGGAAATACCCTTTGAGTTCAGGGTCCTCTCTACGAAGTACATACCGGACACGCCTACGACCTACAAGCAGATGTACGGGGACGGGGACGTGTTCGTCATAAAGAACCCTCACGACACGAGCGTGTACGTATCGCTGGTATGGATGCGGGTTGACGAACTTGAGCCTCTAATAAGAGAGTACTGGTACGGGGACGTAAAGGAGATCTTCTTCTCGGTAAAGATACAGCCGCCCCTGAAGTTCCCGGAGGATAAGAGGAGAAGGATAGAGATAGATAGCGCCCTCATAAGTTTGGTCTTCTACCTTCCGGATCTTCCGCGCATAGACTCGCTCCTTAGCCTGGGCGATCAGGTATGGATTGACTTTCAAACCCCCCTCAGGATGATACGATTGTTCCGATGCATGGACAGTTCCGGCTGTGCTATGAGGGTGACACATGACGTCAGGACGGGTCATATAGATGGAGTGATGAAACCCACGGCGTCCGTTGGGTTCATCCTCGCCCCGCACGATAGTGTCGTGGTCTACGTTTCGCCTATATACGGGAGGTAAGAGATGGTGTTACTAATCCTGAGTATCTTTGTTACTGAAGTACGTCCGAGTCCTCATAAAAAAGCTGAAACTGAGGTAGCTGTAGATAGAATAACTGGAGTAGTAGCCGTGACGTATATGAACATAGACACAAAAGAAGTGGAGGTGGTTGGAAGCCGCAACCTTGGTAGAGATACCTTCTATTTCTATAAGTTTAGAGTTATACCAAGGAACCCTGATAGCTGTAAAATAGGGGATCCGGCTATAGTCTGGAGTGGTAAACCTGATACTTTCTTCCTTGTGTCCGTTGAATACTGCCCGGATCCTCAAAATCCTTATGGGAGCGAAGTCATGTTTTGTGTAATTTCTATGGAAAGAGATAGTGCGGGAGATTGTGAGTACGTGGATTACGAATCCTACTGGAACTTTAAAGACAGGCCCGATGTAGTAGTAACGTTCCCCGGAAAAGCTTGGGTATCGTTTGTAAAGGCTCATTCGCCGTATGGTGATATATCAGCTTATGTCTACGAGCGATTAGGACCATCATCTTGGATGTTAAGATATATAACTCCTTCCCTTATGAGAACAACCGTTGCTCTCCTTTCCGCGGAAGTGTGTCAAACAAGGAAAGGACCAGCTGTAGATATATGGCTAGCTTACGACAATGTCAGAGATCTTTATAGGCCGTATATTTATGTTGATAAAAGCTGGGATAGTGGCCGGACCTGGATAGGATATAAAGATTTTATAACCTACAGCAACCCGACAGGTGATCTGACGTGTATGATTCCTAGAGCCCACAAAAAACTCAAGAGCTTTTATGCATGCAATGGAGCCTGTGACGTGGTGATAGGGTATGTGACGCCTGATCCTTCAGATCCAAATAGGTGCTGGTCCAATATAGCGTACACCATAAAGGGTGATACGACAGCTTTCTGGAACATAGCCCATATAAACCCGGTATATGATATGGATATTATGCCAGCGGTGAAGGTGGATAGAGATGGGAACATTTATGTATTGACCATGCATGGGCTTGTGACATGGAAACCATGGCTGTACACGATTAGCCCCGGCTCACTATCTCCCAGTCGCGTCGGTGGGGATGTACGAACTTTAACTCCGCCCTTTAGTGTCATATATGGTAATGAGATGCATATAAACCCACTCTACGGTTTTCTAGACTATATAGGTTTAGATTTGGACAATGAAGGCTATTTTTACGCTACCTGGACAGGTGCCGACGCTCCGGGACAACCTACAAAGATATACTTCGCTACCAATAAAGACACTTCCACGCTCTCTTCCTCCCCTCAGCCTATCAACACCGTATTCAAATCCAGAGAATCTGTAGATCTACCTCCCGGAACGTACGTTTACGATGCCCTTGGACGGAGAGTTGCCGTTGTAGGCAACAGAAAAGTCTTTCTGAAACCGGGAGTGTACTTCGCTAAAAGGGGCAGCAAGGTGCTTAAATTTCTCGTAATAGGAGGTAAGAGATGAAAAAAACACTTTTGTTTCTGCCCCTGCTTTTGCTCCTCTCCTGCAGGGAGGAAGTTTACGAGGATGGTGAGGTACTGTGGAGCATAACGTTGAGGGGGCCAATACGGGGGGTCCCAGCCTACCACGACGGCGTCATATACGTGGGCAGCGACTGGAACCGTCTCTTTGCGATTGAGGAGGATGGGTATCCCATCCTGTGGCAGAGGGTACACGGAGACTTCACGGGGGCGCCCGTGGTGTGGGAGGACGGCACCGTAACCGCCACCGACTGGTGGGGCAACATGTACACCTACGATCTCAAGGGCAATCTCGTATGGGGAAAAACGGAGGGGGCTTGGAACGAGTACCCGGCCCTGTATGGAGAAAAGATCATCGCCATACATGAGGTTGACACGGCAATCACGACTCTGGAGTGGATAAACAGAGATGGAAACGTGGGGAGGGTGGATACCTTCCCGTCGGGAACCGGAGCTTTGGGTAAAGCCAACGTGATCGTTAGATCCGATGGCACGGTCGTGGTGTCATCCGCACTTTATGATGTCATTTTCAAAATCTACGAGGACGGAAACATAGTAAAGTACACCGTCCCCGGACTCGTGGGCCATGCATCTACAGACGACGAAGCCATCTACGCCGTAACGACCGGGAGCATGGGAACCTACCTTGAGAAGATCGGACCGGAGAGTTGGGATTACGTTAAGATAAACGAAGACACGTATCCAATAGACTTCACCGCCGCCCAGCCGATTATAGACAGCCGCGGTAGGGTTATAGTACTTACGGACAAAGGCCTTTACGTTTTCACGAAGGGACTCTACCCTCTGTGGTCCTACCCCCTATCCTCCTGCAGGAAGTTCAGAAGTTGCGGTGTTATGATGCCTACTCCCGTGGTCGGTAGATCCGGGAACGTTTACTTCGCCTGCGGCTCCAATCTCATGGCCGTATCTGAAGATGGACGACTTTTGTGGTTTAAAGATTTCTCAGAGGATACCGTAAAGGTTGAGAGCAACTACTCTGAAATTAGCGGCCTCCTCCTCATAGACAACCGCCTGATAGTCACCTCCTGCAACGGCAAAATTTACTCCCTGTACGTCAACGACACCTACGACTACGATGCACCGTGGCCCATGTTTCAGGCTAATCCGAGGAGAACGGGGAAGGTGAGGGTTCCCTTTAACTTCCCGTAGGACCTTCAAAGACCCAGCTCAAGTTCCCTTATGAACCTCAGGTTCTCCCTCCACTTCTTCTTTACCTTCACCCACAGTTCCAGATAAACCTTCCTGCCCAGAAGGGCCTCTATCTGCTTTCGGGCTTCTATACCGATTCGTTTTATGGCCCTCCCCTTACGACCTATTATTATGGCCTTCTGGGACGGCCTCTCAACGTATATGACGGCGCGGATGTAGATGGGCTTGTTGGGATCCTCCGGTTCCCTGAACTCCTCCACCTTTACGGCGGTGGAGTAGGGGACCTCCTCCCGATAGTGGACGAATATCCTCTCCCTGATTATCTCCGCAATTATGAACCTCAGGGGTTTGTCCGTTATCTCGTCCCCCGGGTAGAAGGGTACACCTTCCGGAAGGTACTTCTTTATGGCTTCTAAAAGTATGTCCAGACCGTCCCCCTTCAGAGCGCTTACGGGTATAACCTCCGCGAAGTCGTACATCTCGGAGTACTGCTGGATTATAGGCAGGAGGACGTTCTTGTGAACGGTGTCTATCTTGTTTATGACGAGGATCACGGGTTTCTTTTCGGGGGACTGCTTGAATTGGTTTATTATCGCCTCCTCTATATCTCCGGGGGGTTTCGGTTCAACCATGAAGAGTATGACGTCCGCTTCGGCCATGGCGGTCTTCGCCTCCTTCAGCATGTAATCGTGCAGGGCGTACTTGCTCTTTTGAAAGATTCCGGGGGTATCTATGAGGACGATCTGGGCGTCCTCATCCGTTATTATCCCTATGATCTTGAATCGGCTCGTCTGCGGCTTCGGGCTTACGGCAGACAGCTTGAACTTCAGAAGGGCGTTCACCAGGGTGGACTTACCCACGTTGGGACGCCCTATTACGGCCACAAATCCAACTTTCACGCGTGAATTCTAAGGTGGATCTTTCAAACAACCCTACCGTACACCGGTATAATCCCCCCCTTATGTTCGGACAGATGAAGATGTTGTGGGAGCTGCAGCAGAAGGCCAAAAAGCTCCAGAAAGAGCTGAAGAAGGCCCGTTTTGAGGAAACGGGATACAACGGCAACGTTAAGGTTGTTGTCAGCGGTGAGGGCAAACTGGTAGAGGTTAAGATAAACCCGGAAGCCCTTAAAGATATAGTCTCGGTGGAAAACGCCCTCGTAAACGCCGTAAACAGGGCCATTCAGAAGGCGGCGGAATATCAGAGGGAGAAGACCAAGGAGTTCCTCGCACAACTTCCGCCTGAGTACAGGAAGGAGCTTGAGAAGTTCCTGTGAGGTTACCGGCGGCTTTCAGGCGTCTCATAGTAGCTCTGGACTCTCTCCCGGAGATAGGCCCCATTACGGCCAGACGGGTAGCAGAGCGGCTTCTATTTGACAGGGAAAAACGTCAGAACCTTATAGAGGCCCTTAAGGGCCTTGATACCTTAACCCTGTGCAAAAAGTGCCGGGTGATAACGGACGAGGAGGTGTGTGAGGTGTGCAGGGATACGTCCAGAGAAGCGAAGATAATGGTCGTACTCTCACCCTTTGACGTTTACAGGGTGGAGGAGAGTGGAAAGTACAGGGGAAGGTACTTCGTCCTTTACAACCTCGTATCCGTTACTGAGGGTATAATGCCTGAGGACCTGCCTATAAAGGAGTTCCAGAGGAGGGTGAGGGAGGAAAACGTGGAGGAGATCATAATCGCCCTGCCCAACGACGTGAAGGCGGACGTCACCGCCCGCTATCTCATTGAGGGCCTTAGAAGCGTGAAGATAACAAAACTCCCTTCGGGCGTACCCCGTGGGGCGGATATATCTTCCCTTGACCCGTACACCCTCGCCGAAGTGTTAGAACACAGGGTACCCTTTGATGGGGAGGATAGTTAAAGGACGTACCGAACCGGCTCCCCCTTCCTCCGTATAATACCGGTAAGACAAGGGGGTACTATGCATGAGGATACAAAAGTCGTACGAGGACTTGATGAAGAACGGTTCCATAAGACCGATTCTTACATGAACAAATCCATAAACTCCCACCGCCTTCCCATATACCAGACCTCCACCTTCATCTTTGACTCTCTGGAGGAGGCCTACGGTGCCTTTACCGGGGAGGAGCACCACCACATCTATTCCCGCGTCTCAAATCCGAACGCCCTTTACCTCGGAGCCAAGGTAGCCCTATTGGAAGGGGCTGAGGCAGGCGTCGCCTTTAACTCCGGTATGGCTGCCATAGCCACGACCCTGATGGCTCTGGTCAAACCCGGGGACCGCATAGTCGCATCCAGACCGGTGTACGGAGGTACTGGAGAGTTCTTCGCCTACCTGCAGGAGCATCTCGGAATAAAGGTGGACGTCCTCGGACCGGACGAGTTCTACTCCGCCCTTGAGAGGGGAGGGTACCGCATAGCCTACGTTGAGACGCCCGGAAACCCGACCCTCACCGTGTACGACCTTGAGCTGTCCGCCCGGCTCGCCCACGAGAACGACGCCCTCTTAGTGGTGGACAACACCTTCGCCACGCCCTTCCACCAGAAGCCCATAGAGTGGGGTGCGGACGTCGTACTGCACAGCACGACCAAGTACCTCAACGGCCACGGGGACACCATAGGCGGGGTGGTGGTCGGAAAGGAAGAGTTCATAAAGGAGCTCCTCCACGTCACCAAGATGTTCGGAACCCTTATGCAGCCCTTCAACGCGTGGCTGACCGCACGGGGAATCCGCACTCTCGCCGTACGTATGCGCAAACACTCCGAGAACGCCATGAAAGTGGCCCAGTTCCTTGAGAGCAGGTCCGAGGTGGTTGAGGTCTACTACCCCGGTCTGCCGTCCTTCCCCTACCACGAGATAGCAAAGAAGCAGATGAGGAACGGGTACTCCGGTATGGTCTCCTTCGTCCTTGACGGCACGAGGGAACACCTTAAGAGGTTCATGACCTCCCTTGAGCTCTTCCACTTCGCCGTATCCCTCGGAGATACCGACAGCCTCGCCACGTCTCCGGCCCTGACGACCCACGCCCTCGCACCTGCAACGGACTTCCCCGCCAACTTAGTAAGGCTCTCCGTCGGCATTGAAGACGCCGAGGACCTCATATCCGACCTTGAGAATGCCCTTAAGAAGGCCTTCCACACCAGCGGAGTAGGTAGATAAGAGGTGCTTAACCTACTCAGGCTCCTCCTCCCTTACTGGAGGAGGATAGCGGCGGGTTTTCTCGTCCTGTTGGTGGTTGATCTGGGGCAGCTCGTCGTCCCCCAGTTCATAAGGAGGGCGGTTAACGAGCTCTACGTCGGAAACTTCGCCGAGGTGCCGAAGTGGGCCGCCCTCATAGTGGGGGTGGCCCTGTTCTTCTCCTTCCTCCGCTTCTTCTGGAGGTACTTCTTTATAGGGGCATCACGTCTGCTTGAGAAGAACCTGAGAAGCAAACTTTACGACCACACCCTCAGGCTGGATCCGGACCTGTTCCGTACGATGAAGACGGGGGACGTGATGGCCCTGTTCACGAACGACTTACAGGCCATAAACATGGCTCTCGGTATGGGGATGGTGGCCATAGCCGACTTCCTCATTTACACCACGTTCTCCATAATCGCGATGCTCCTGATATCTCCGTCCCTTACGGCTATGGTAATAATACCTTTGCCCCTTATCGGCGTGGTTATGTTCGTCCTCGGAAGGCTCATATACCGTAAGTTCAGGGAGGTACAGGACTTCTTCGGCCTTTTAACCGAGTGGCTCAGGGATATCCTCAGCGGTATAAGGGTGGTTAAGGTCTACGATACCCGGTTCCGCCTCGCCGATCGCTACTCCGAGATCTCCGAAGAGTACCTCAGACTGAACCTCCAGTTCGCCGTAATAGACGGCCTCTTCCATCCGGCGATAAGTACCCTCGCTTACGTCTCCCTCGCCATACTCCTCTTAGTGGGTGGAAGGATGACCACGACAGGCCTCATATCCCTCGGAGATTACGTCGCCTTCAGCTCCTACATAGGCATGATGATCTGGCCCATGATAGCCCTCGGATGGTTCGCCAACCTCGTCCAGAGGGGGAGCGCGTCCTACGAGAGGATAAGGAAGTACCTCTCCACGGAGCCTTCCATAAGGAGGGACGGCAAAATATCCCTGAGCGGATTCAGGGATCTGAGGACGTCGGGCCTGAGCGTCCAGATAAACGGGAACGTCGTACTCCGTAAGGTTGACCTTTACGTCAGGGAAGGGGAGTTCGTGGGTATAACCGGGCCTACGGGATCGGGTAAGAGCGTACTGCTCAACACCCTCGTGAAGTTCCATCTACCTTCTGCTGGAAAGGTGTTCGTGAACGGGTACGACTACCTCAACGTCTCCACGGCATCCCTCAGGTCCCATATCCTCCTCGTACCACAGGAGACGTTCATCTTCTCCATGACCATAGCCGAAAACCTGAGGGTGGCGAAACCGGACGCTACGGAGGAGGAGATATGGTGGGCGTTAGAAATGGCCGGCCTTGACGAGGACGTTCGCAAGATGCCCGACGGCCTCAACACCCTCATAGGGGAGAGGGGGGTGGGCCTCTCCGGTGGGCAAAGACAGAGGCTTGCTCTCGCCCGTGCCTTCCTCAGTAACGCTTCGCTCATCCTTTTAGACGAATCCCTCTCCGCCCTTGACTCAAAGACCGAGGAGAAGGTCGTGAGTAGCCTCAGAAACCTCGGAAAGACCGTTGTTCTGGCATCCCACCGCTTAACGTCCATAGCATCAACAGACAGGATATACGTACTCGTAAGGGGAAAAACGGTGGAGGAGGGAACCCACGAGGAACTGCTGAGAAACGGTGAGATATACCCCGTACTCTGGAAGGCCCATCACGAAGGGATAAAGTGGGAGGTGTGAGGAGTTTCTACCGTATAATGCCGGAATATGAGATGGATAACGATTTTACTTGCAGGAATTTTTACAATTTTACCTACGGTGGGCATATACGCCCACTGCAAAGGGGAGAAACATGAAGATTCCCATGCCCATACCGTAAGCGCTGCCCCTTACTTCTCCGTTTTTGTTGAGGGCGCAGACCTCTCCTCCTACGACTCCGAAGCCTTCAAACTGAGGGGGATAATGTGTCAGTCCTGTATAAAGAACGTTGAAAAGGCCCTCAGGAAGGTGGACGGCGTGGTGGCCATAAGGTACCACTGGGAGGAGAAGAAACTGGAGGTATGGGGTAAGGACGTTAACCGGGAGAAGATCAAGGAAGCCGTGGAGTCGGCCGGGTACTCCGTGGAATCCTGAGGCCGCACGCTGCGATTATCGGGCGTATAATAGTCGCTCCCAAGCGAAGGAGGAGGTGAAAGCGTGGCTATAGACATAAGCAAGATAAGGAACATCGGCATCATAGCACACATAGATGCGGGAAAGACGACGACGACGGAGCGTATACTTTACTACACCGGGCGTAAGCACAAGATAGGAGAGGTGCACGAGGGTGAGGCGGAGATGGACTGGATGGAGCAGGAAAGGGAGAGGGGTATAACCATCACCTCGGCCTCCACTACCTGTTTCTGGAAGGATCATCAGATTAACATAATAGATACGCCCGGGCACGTTGACTTCACCATAGAGGTGGAGAGGGCACTCAGGGTACTTGACGGTGCCATTTTCATCTTAGACGCCTCTCAGGGCGTTGAGCCTCAGAGCGAGACCGTATGGCGTCAGGCTGACAAGTACAGAGTTCCCCGTATCACCTTCATAAACAAGATGGACAAGGTGGGGGCGGACTACTTCAAGTCCCTTGAGTCCATGGAGAAGAAGCTCGGTGCCCTTCCCCTCCCGATGCAGTATCCGATAGGGGCTGAGTCGGAGTTTGAAGGGGTGATAGACCTCGTTACGATGAAGGAGATAGTGTGGCTTGAGGAGACGCTCGGTGCCAAGTACGAGTACAGGGACGTGAGGCCCGAACTAAGGGAGGAGGCCGAGTTCTGGAGGAGCATCCTCATAGAGCGCCTCGCCGAGGTGGACGAAGCCATACTTGAGAAGTACCTTGAGGAACAGCCCATAAGCGAGCAGGAGCTCAAGGAGGCAATAAGGAGGGTCACGCTTTCCCTCAAGGCCGTTCCCGTTTTTGCCGGCTCTGCGTACAAGAACAAGGGTATACAGCCCCTCCTTGATGCGGTTATAGACTACCTGCCCTCTCCCCTTGACAGGGGAGCCGTGGTGGGTAAGACCCCTGACGGGAAAGAGGTCGTTCGTCAGCCCTCAGACAGCGAACCTCTGACGGCTCTGGCCTTCAAAATCCAGATGGATCAGTACATAGGGAAACTGACCTACGTCAGGGTTTACTCTGGCGTCCTTAAGGCGGGGACCTACGTCCTCAACGCCTCTCAGGGCAAGAGGGAGAGGATCTCCCGCATAGTTAGGATGCACGCCGCAAAGAAGGAGGACGTTGAGGAACTGAAGGCCGGAGACATAGGGGCGGTTGTGGGCCTCAAGAGCGTCCGTACGGGGGACACCATAACCGACGTTGAACATCCCCTCATCCTTGAGAGTCTTGAGATACCTGAGCCGGTTATATCTCAGGCCATATTCCCCAGGAGCAAAAAGGACGAGGAGAAACTACCCGCCGTCCTCGCCAAGCTGGCCGAAGAGGATCCGTCCTTCCGCTTTTACGTGGACGAGGAGACCGGCGAGACCATAATCGCAGGAATGGGCGAGCTCCATCTGGACATTAAGGTGGACATCATACGACGTACGTTCAAGCTGGACGTGGATACCGGTCAGCCGAGGGTGGCCTACAGGGAGACCATAAAGGTGCCGGTCCAGAACGTGGAGGGCAAGTTCATCCGCCAGACGGGTGGGCGTGGTCAGTACGGTCACGTCATCATAAACGTCTATCCCCTTGAGAGGGGCAAAGGGTACGAGTTCGTTGACAAGATCGTGGGTGGCCGAATACCGAGGGAGTACATACCCGCCGTGGACAAGGGGATACAGGAGGCCATGCAGAAGGGCGTTCTGGCCGGCTTCCCCGTGGTGGACATAAAGGTAGAGCTGATAGACGGGTCCTACCACGAGGTTGACTCTTCGGAGCTGGCCTTCAAGCGTGCCGCCGCCATGGCCCTCAGGGATGCCCTCCAGAGGGGTAAGCCCGTACTTCTGGAGCCTATAATGAGGCTTGAGATAACGGTTCCGGAGGAGTACATGGGGGACGTTATAGGGGACGTCGGATCCCGCCGTGGGCAGATCAAGTCCATAGAGGACGCCGGCAACGCCAAGCTCATTACGGCCCTGGTGCCTCTCGCCGAGCTCATGTCCTACGCCAGTGACCTCCGCTCCATCACTCAGGGACGTGCCTACTTTACAATGTTCTTCAGCCACTACGCCGAGGTCCCTCAGAACGTTGCGGAGAAGGTAATTGCGGAGAGGAAGAGGGAGCTTGAAGAAGCCAAGACTAAAAGATGAAACACGGATGGTTAAAACTGGCCGACAGGCTCGTGCGCATAGATAGGGTGCACGAGTTCTGGATAGAGCGCGTGGAGGGCGGCCACGTGGTAAAGGCCGCCGTTTTTGGCTCTCAGGACGTCACTCTGGGCCACTTCTCCACGTACGACGAGGCCGAGGACTTCCTGAACAGGGTCTACGAGGCCCTGAAAAGGGACAACCCCATGATAGACGTACTCGCCCTTAAGGAGGGTTGGGACGAGGAGACCGAACTGGATCTGGAGGACTTTGACATCTGGGACCCCGGCGACTTTGACTTTGACGACGACGAAGACTTCCCCTTCTGATGCTCCGGATACTGGGGAGGGAGGTATACGCCTACGCCGAGGGAAATAAAATAATCCAGATAGGTTTTCAACCCCTCCCCGGCCGGTCAGTTTCTGTGGAACTGGAACGGGAAATTAGCGAATACCTGAGTGGGGACAGGACTTCTTTCTCATTCTTTCCGGACTTCACAATGTACTCCCGAACGGTGAGGAGAATCCTTGAGCACATCTATCACAACCTTCCGTATGGCAAGGTTATGACGTACTCTCAGGTGGCCGAGGCTGTGGGTACCCATCCGAGGGTGGTGGGGCTCGCCATGGCGAAGAACCGTCACCTGATAGTCGTACCGTGCCACAGGGTGGTGGGTAAATATTCCCTCGGAGGTTTTTCGGGTGGAATTGAGGCAAAGAGGTTCCTCCTCTCCCTTGAGGGGAGAACGCCAACAGGGTATTAAGGTCCGTCTCCTCCGTTCACGTCTGCTCCTTCTTTTAGTTTTGCCAGAACTACCTTCCCGTGGAGCAGAACCCTATCTCCTACCCTTAGATCTTCAACGAGGTCGGCCAGAGCCTCTATTATTACCCCTCTTATTGAGACCTTTACCCATCTACTCTTTCCCTCTTTGCGAATTGAGACGATCCTGCCTTCAAGGACCCCCTCATCCTGTCTCATCAAGGCCCTCCAGATCCCCCATCCTCTTCAGGTATTCAAATACTCTCATGGCCTCATCCTCGTCTATTTTGCTTATGGCAAATCCGACGTGTACCACCACGTAATCCCCGACCTTGACATCCGGGGTATAGCTCAGGTTAACCTTCCGTACGATTCCACCAAATTTGACCTTACCGTAGAGGAGGCCCAGTTCGTCCTCTTCAACGGATAGTACTTTACCCGGAACTCCGAGACACATACCGCTATTTTACTCCCGATTTCCATTCCGCGATGATCCCTTTCACCATCTCCTTCACCTCAACACATGCCCGTTTTACGCTTTCGCTAAGTTCCGTCCCCGCTCCCGTCCTCTCCGGGACTACGCCGATGAGGCGAACGTCCTTCAGACGGTCGTACTTGAATTTGAGAAGAGATACGAGGTCCGTTATTGAAATGTCGTGCACCGAGAACCTTACCGGAAGACCGCGCATAAGTTCTTCCTGACCGAAGACCATGACCGTACCCGGTGGCGCCTTCGCCTTTACGGCGTCTATTATGAGGAGATGGGTGGTATCCGAAAGGTAGGTCAGGAGGGGAAGACCTATGGTTCCCCCATCAAGGATTTCAACGTCTTCGGGGAGGTGGTTTTCAAGATCCTTAAGCACGTGTATGCCAACACCTTCATCCCTTAGAAGGATGTTTCCGAGTCCGAGAACCGTAATTTTCATATAACTGTCCTGTAAGTTTAACGGGGAAGGTTTTCACCGCACGAATTTTCCGATCGTACTTCCAAAGTGTTTCCCTTGTCGCTTTTGTGGATCTAAGTGAGGTGTCCGACCGGGATCACCACGAAGCGTTAAGGAACGCGTGTCCTGCATCCTATCGCGTTTTTGCAGAAATGGGCGACCTTTAAAAACGACCCCCACATAATTTCCTAATAGTGCGAACGTGTACCCGAAAACTTCGTAAAAATTTTACAATTCACCCATAAGATACGGGTGATGAGCGCAATAGACGTACTTGAGAAACTGGAGGAACGGGAGGTGAAAAAACTGAACAGGAGGGAGTTCCTCAAATTCTGTGGCAGGATGGCCGTACTCCTTGGGCTGTCTCAGGCAGCGATACCGAAGATAGCGAGGGCGGTGGAAAAGGCAGCACGGGATGGAAGGCCATCCGTAATATGGCTGAACTTTCAGGATTGCGCCGGAAACACCGAATCCTTTACGAGGGCGAATGCCCCGTCCGTAGCAGAGGCCGTACTTGAACACATCTCCCTTGATTATCATGAGGTACTTATGGCTGCTGCCGGCCATCAGGCCGAGGAGAGACTTCACGAAGTCCTTAAAGAGTATTCGGGTCAGATAATAGTTGTGGTTGAGGGTTCAATACCCACCAGAGACAACGGGATATACTGCACCGTGGCCGGTAGAACGGCCATCCAGATCCTCAAGGAGATAGAACCCCACGCCCTCGCCTTCGTGGCGGTGGGGACGTGCGCTGCCTTCGGCGGTATACCAAAAGCCAACCCCAACCCAACGGGAGCCGTCGGACTGGAGCGGATAATCGCGTCCAAACCCGTCATAAACGTACCCGGATGTCCAGCAAATCCGGATGTGATAATGGCCGTTCTTGTGCATTACGTCCTGTTCAACAGGTTGCCGGAGTTAGACGCCCAGAAGAGACCGAAGTTCGCCTTCGGCAAGAAGATACACGACTCCTGTGAAAGGAGGCCCCACTACGATGCCGGACAGTTCGTCCTCTCCTTTGACGACTACGGGGCCAAACAGGGGTACTGCCTGTACAAGGTGGGCTGTAAGGGACCCGTCACCTATAACGTCTGTGGCTCCTGGAGATGGAACATGAACGCCAGCTGGCCTATAAAGGCCGGACATCCCTGTATAGGCTGCTCCGAAAGGGACTTCTGGGACAGGTACTACCCCTTCTACGAGCATATACCGGAAACGGGCGGTTTCGGAGTTGAGGCCAGGACCGACGATATAGGGAAGGCCGTACTCGGCCTAACAGGTCTGACAGTCGGCGCCCACGCCCTCTATACTGCAGCGGTTAAGAGTGCCGAAAGGTTCGCCGAGAAACTGGCCTTAAAGGCGGAGAAGGGAACCGAAGAAGCGGAAGGCAAAGATGAAGGAGGTGAAGCATGAGGGTAGTCGTAGACCCCATCACCAGAATTGAGGGCCATTTGAGGATTGAGGCGGAGATAGACAACAACGTGATAAGCGATGCGTACTCCTCCTGCACGATGTGGAGGGGGATAGAGAGGATAGTGCAGGGCAGGGACCCGCGGGACGTGTGGGCCTTCACTCAGAGGATATGCGGAGTATGTACTACCGTCCACGCCTTCGCCTCCATCCGGGCCGTGGAGGACGCCCTCGGTATAGATATACCTCCCCTCGCTCAGGCCCTGAGAAACCTCATCATAGCCGTCCAGTACATCCACGACCACGTGATGCACTTCTACCATCTCCACGCCCTTGACTGGGTGAACGTACCCAACGCCTTAAAGGCCGACCCCGAAAGGGCTTCGGAGATAGCCCGCTCCCTCTCCAACTGGCCCAACTCCAGCCCCGGATACTTCAGGGACCTCCTGACGAGGCTCAAGAACTTCGTAAATAAGGGTAGACTGGGCATATTCGCCAACGCCTACTGGGACCATCCGGCCTATAAACTGCCGCCGGAGATAGACCTGATAGCCGTGGCACATTACCTTGAGGCTCTTGAGTGGCAGAGGCACATAGTCCGGATACACACCTTCCTCGGAGGGAAGAACCCGCACCCCAACTTCCTGGTCGGTGGTGTGCCAACGTCCGTGAACCTTGATGGTCCAGCCGTCATAAATGCCAGGGTGCTTTCGGAGATAAAACACCACGTAGACCAGGCCATAGAGTTCGTTAAGGAGGTTTACGTACCGGATCTTCTGGCCATAGCCTCCTTCTATAAGGACTGGGCGAAGTACGGAGACGGTGGCGGGAACTTCCTCGTTTACGGCGAATTCCCCGAGGGCCAGCTCTACGACCTTGACAGGCTCTTCTTCCCGCGGGGTGCCATTCTGAATCACGATCTCAGCAAGGTTTACGAGGTGGACACGAAGGACCCGGAGCAGGTACAGGAGGCGGTAGCCCACGCGTGGTTCAGGTACTCCGTGGGGGACGATAAGGCTCTCCATCCGTACGAAGGGGAGACCGAGCCGAACTACACCGGCCCGGAGCCGCCCTACGAGTACCTCAACACCGACGGCAAGTACTCCTGGCTCAAGGCCCCGCGGTGGAGGGGACACCCCATGGAGGTCGGACCCCTCGCCCGTACGGTGGTAGCGTACGCCCTCGGTCACAGGGCCGTAAGGGACAAGGTGGATTTTGCTCTGAAGAAACTTGACGTTCCCATTGAGGCGCTGTTTTCAACCCTCGGAAGGACGGCCGCCCGTGGTCTTGAGACCTGGGTACTGGTTGACGATTACCTCCCCGACCTCTACGATCGCATAATAACCCTCATAAACTCCGGAAACACCAGCACCTTCAACAGAGAGAAGTGGGACCCTAAGACCTGGCCGAAGGAGGCGAAGGGAATGGGCTTTATGGAGGCTCCGAGGGGTTCCCTCGGCCACTGGGTTAAGATAAAGGATGGGAAGATAGAGAGCTATCAGGTGATAGCCCCGACCACGTGGAACGCGGGGCCAAGGGATGCTAAAGGTCAGCCGGGGCCTTATGAGACTTCCCTTATAGGAACTCCTATCCACGATCCCAAACAACCGCTGGAGATCCTCCGCACCATCCATTCCTTTGACCCCTGTCTCGCCTGCGCCGCCCACCTCTACGACCCCGAAGGGAACGAGCTGGTGGAGGTAAAGATCCAGTAGGAGGGAAAAATGAAAGATAGGTTAAAGTTCATCGTCGTATATTCCTACGACCTCCCCGTCCGGATCTCCCACTGGATCATGGCCATAAGTATATTCGTCCTGATGATAACGGGGTACTTCATAGGTAATCCGCCGTTTTCACAGCCCGGGGACGCCTCGGACGTCTTCCTTATGGGGACCATCCGCTATCTGCACTTCGTGGCGGCCTACTTCCTGACGGCGTCGTTTATACTCCGCCTCTACTGGGGTTTCGTAGGAGGTAAGGAGAGCCGCTGGAGCGAGATGCTCAGGTGGGACAGAAGGTTCTGGAAGCACGCCCTTGACGAGGTCCTGGCCCTCGTGTGGCCGGTGAGACCCTGGAGGCTGTACTTCGGACACTTCCCCATCGCCAAGATAGCCTACGTCTTCGTCTATCTGGCCGTGGCCTTCTCCATAGTTTCGGGCTTCGTCATATACGCGAACGCCCAGTACACTCCCTTCTGGAGGTTCATAGCCGAATGGGGGCTCAAGCTCTTCGGAGATAACCTCAACTGGGTCAGGTACCTCCACCACTGGCTCCTCTGGTTCTTCGCCGTGTTCGTTGTAATACACGTCTACCTCGTCGTCTATACGGCGGCAAGGATGATGACCTCCGAAGTCGGGGCCATACTCGGAGGTTACAAGATAATACGCGAGGAGGATCTGGCCGAAGGTGAGGAAATAGAAGCCACCGTGTGAAGAGGCTCAGGATCAGGCTGAACGGCATAGTACAGGGGGTGGGTTTCCGCCCCTTCGTCTACAACCTCGCCGTTGGCCTCTCCCTTAAAGGGTACGTAAAGAACGGTACGGGGGGAGTGGAGATAGAGATTGAGGGGGAGGAGGGGGAACTAAAGGAGTTCCTTCGGAAACTTGAGAGTGAGAAACCTCCGCCCGCCATCGTATTCCGGATGGAGGTTGATGAGTTGCCGCCCGTGGGGTACGGGGACTTCCGGATCCTGAAGAGCGAGGGGGAGGGGGAGAGGAGGGTATGGATACTGCCGGATCTGGCAATTTGCGATGCGTGCTTGCGGGAACTGTTTGACCCAGAGGACAGGCGGTACCTCTACCCCTTCATAAACTGCACCCACTGCGGCCCCCGCTTCACCATAATTGAGGACCTCCCCTACGACAGGCCGAACACGAGCATGAAGGTCTTCGCCATGTGTGAGGAG
>JALWYV010000011.1 GCA_027003075.1 Caldifarciminota bacterium
TGAGAGGCTTAGACTCTTTAAGGGTATTTCCCCTTTCTCCCTTCAGCAACGATTACGATGGTATGGCAGGGCCGCTCTTCAGCCTCAACGTAATCCCCTCTTCTCTGTCTAAGCGCGAAACTACTGGTACTTCAAAGTCAGGTTTAGGTACATAGCAGTTGCTATCTTTCTACTCGTTCTTAACGCCGTTATGGGGGTTGCCGAGGTGTGGTTTCCCATCCTTATGGGGAACATAATTGACAGTATTGAAAGTCAGGATTTCGCCGCTTTCAGGTTGTACGCCCTCATGCAAATCCTCCTTCTCCTTGCTTATCCTATGGTTTACGTCTGGGGGGACTGGATTGAGGCCCATCTGAAGTTTTCCATGGTCAAAGATATAGTGGTTGATAGCAGCAGGGAGGTCCTGAAAAAGGATATGAGGATTCTCGGAGAAAGCGGGTATGTGGTGAGTCGTTTATATGACGACTCCCTTCAGGCCATCTCTGGCGTACTGGAGAACGCTATCGGAATAGCCTATACTCTCGGCCTGCTCGTATGGGGCGCCCTTGTGATCATCCGTATACACGCGTCTTTAGCCCTCTTCTTCCTGATAGCCATCCTGATCCTCCAGCTATTCTCAACCAGACTCTACACGTCTCTGAATCGCCTGACATTACTCTTAAGCGAGAAGGAAGCTATACTCAAGGATTTTCTTCTGGAATTCCTTAAGGCCTATCAAATGGTAAGGAACATAACGGGATTTAACTCGGTTTTAAAAGATGCCTTGATCTCTAAAGTGGGGGAGACCTTTGGGGTAAGGTTATCGCTTGAGAAGAGAAAAAGTCTGGTATCCGAATACGCATCTTCATCGGTATTACTGAGCGTCCTGGTGGCGATGGTTGTCGGGAGTATTTTCGTCCTTAGGGGTGATATGGGTGTGGGGCAGTTCGTAACCTTCTATGCCACCCTTGGTCTCTTCGCCCGCTATGTCGGAACTCTGGCCAATCTCGCAGGAAATGCGGTTAAGAGTACGGGATACATGAAGAGACTGAGGGATTTCCTCAGACCCGAAAGGCCGTACTACAGGGTAGGAGAAGAAGTCGTTTTAAAAGATGTCTCCGTATCGTATAATGGGAAACCTGTACTTAAAGGTGTAAATTTCCACATGAGGAGAGGAGATAGAATCCGGATCGTAGGAGCCAACGGTTCGGGTAAAACGACACTTGCGAACGTCCTATCAGGCATACTCGCTCCGGAAAGTGGGGAAGTTGTTCTGCCTTCCTCAATTTCCTTTATTACCCATCCGTTCCACTTCCCAAACCTGCAGGTGAACTACCTGATAGACTACGAAACTGCACAAAAGTTTGGCCTTACGGAAGCGTACCGTACCCCGGCCAGCGATCTTTCGGCGGGTCAGAAGGCTCGCCTTGCTCTGGCCTTGGCGTTATCCAGGGATGCCGATCTCTATGTTCTTGACGAGCCACTCGCCAACCTTGACGCTGGAGCAAAGGAGTACTTTCTGAATAAAATACTGGAAAGGACCGAAGGGAAGAGCCTTATCCTGATAAGCCACGAAAAGGTTGGGGGCCTAAAGGAGGTTGGAATGGATACCCTTCAGAATTGAGATGAGATTTGATGTGTTATTACGTTGATAGAAGGGTGCCAATTCACCGAAGCGAAGGTGCGGATCACCCACTGAATACCAAAGTTGGCTATCTTATTATAAAAACGCGTACAATGCTCCCGCTTACGGCATAATATACACCGGGTTTCAAAACAACTTTTAACTTACCGTACGATAACCTTTCTGCTCCTGCCCTCGGCCACTACGAAGTAGATCCCCGGTTTCAGGGTGTAGGTTCCCTTTCCCCTGTATATCAGGACGCCTGAGGGTGTATATACGCTGTAAATTGCATTGCTGCGAGGGATGATTCTGTTCTCCCTTATCATGACGGGGTCGTCGTACCCGGCACTACACGTCTGAGTTATGCTGTCGGTTACCGTAAGGGACAGGACGCTAAGGACTGGATGCCAGCAATCGGAGGCGGCGTTGTTATCCACCCTGAAGTTCACGCTCGTGGCAGACGATGGTATAAAGGCGGTAGCATCACCCTGGAAGTGATCCCACAGGGAGCCGTTTCCACATGGGCCACCGGAAGGTGGCACGGAGCCGTCCACATCCGTCGCGACGGTGTTACCGTTTATACGTACGTACTCGGTACTTGACTCTCCGAAGTTCTGCCCGTTACCTATGCTTACGGAGTACTTTGCCGACGTTACGGGGGAGGTGGCGGTGAAACCCGTATGATCCCAGTTGTAGGACCATCCGGAACAATAGGTCTCCCATACGCCGGTATAGATGGTTATTGCCCTCTTCGGTTCGGAGGGGTCGCAGTATATTACCACGAGGGTTGCACCTTCGGCCCCGTGGTCACCGGAGGCACATGCCAGAGCATCAAATCCGCTGAGGGAGTACGTACCGTTCCCGGTTACGTAGGGGGTAACGTCCGCGTAGTAAAGCGAGGTTGAGGAGGTTCCCCAGCAGCTTGTACAGTCACTCCCGAGGAAAGTACCGCTTATGGGGTTCCCGTTGAAATTGCCCGTATGTCCTCCTCCGTTATCCTGATAGGAATAAAACAGGTAAGCGGATAGTACGGTAGCCCCTGCAGGTATTCCAGAGACCGTTATACTACCCGAACCGTTCCAGAGGGAGGTGGCAGATGCCACGAAGTCCCCGTTGATAACCTCACGGTAGAACTGTGTGAACGGTGTGGTCGTGGGTTCCGGAGAAAATGCCGGGAAGTTAGAGCGACCGGGAGAATCGCACCTTCCACCGGCGTAAATTCCATCCGTACCAACGGTTATAAACGCCAGTAAAGCAAAAAACCACCGTTTCATGGTGGGGTGATTTTATAGCCGAATTATGGAGGCTTAACTACTTTATTGCAAAAACGCGTACAATGCTCCCACTTACGGCGTAATATACACCGGGTTTTAAAACAACTTTTAACTTACCTTCGGATACGACTATCCTCCTTCCGCTCCTGTCGTAAACGATCACACTACCCTTCCCGGCCGGAGGTATTACCACCACTTCCCGACCACGGACATCCACAACCATTCCTCGCGCTCCGGAAGGAGCAACCTCATCAACCCCTATGGTGGAGTCCCGTCTGACGATGTGCCTCTCCAGAACCCAGTTGTCCGGGTCCCATACGAGGCTGTCCGGAGGCTCGCGCCACCTCAGGGTAAAGGTCTGGACGTCAAGGCTGTCCCATATTACGAAGGTGGTGTCCATGCTCCCGGATACCCACTTCACCTCTATGGGCATCTTAAACGTGGGCGCGCCCGCGGGCTGGATCTGTTCCACTACGAGTATGACCTTCCAGGCCGTATCGTTGTAGGTGTTCCATCGGACCCTGTAGACCGGCCATCCCGGTTGATAAACCCACTGGTCAAAGAACCACGTCAGGTCTCTGCCCGTGAAGGTCTGGACGTCGCTTACAAAGTCGCCGGTGAGGGCGTAAGAGCCTCTGTGTCTGCTCCTGTAGTACCTGAGAGCGCCGAAGAAAAGGGAGGTGTCCTTATCCAGTACATAGCGTAGCATATGCAAGACGGCCGCGCCCTTGTTGTAAGTGTAGACCGACAGGATATCCCCTATATCGGGGCCGGGGTTATATACGGGTTTTCCGGGGTTGGAGGCGTACGTGAAAAACTGCCTCTCAACCGTATTCGTATAATAGTTCCGGTACGCCTCAAACCCGCCCCCATGCTCCGCCCAGAGCATCTCGCAGTAGGTGGCGAAGCCCTCACCGAGCCATACGTCCTTAAACGTGCCGTACCCCACGTCGTTCCCCCACCACTGGTGGCATAGTTCGTGGGCCTGCGTGGAGTAGGGGAAGTAGGAGGAGAAGAAGGGCGTGGTCTGGTGTTCCATTCCTCCACTGAAGGCCGACATGGTTACGCTCTGCTCGTACTTCTCATCTGCAAAGGGATACAGGCCGAAGAGATCGGAAAAATAGGTCAACATGGTGGTCAGGCTGTCTCCCCATCGGTACACCGTATCCACGGGTGGCACCCACGCCATCACGGGCATGGTTATGGAGCCGTAGGTCCAGGTCCACCGGTTGGCCGCCAAGACCCGTCCGGCCATACTTACGAGGTACGGGGCTATGGGGTGGTTGTGGGAGTAGTGCCATACTTTCGTACTCCCGGTGCGCACCGTATCCACGAGTAGGCCGTTGGCCAGGACCGTAAGGGACGTATCCGTCTCTATGAAGAACTCAACCCCTTCGTCCGCCTTCTCGTGGGGCCTATCAAGGGAGGGAACCCAGCACCTGAAACCCTGTGGATAGCCGAGGGTGTAGAAACTGCCGTCGCTCCTCGTGTATATTCCTCCGGAGAAGGAGGGACAGGATACCGAGTCCGGATCCCCGTGGTAGAAGACGGTCAGGTTCAGGGTATCGCCGGAGTTAAGGGGGGAGGGGAGATACACTGTCAGGGGTACGGTACGGAAAGTTGTGGGTACGCTGTCCACCTTAACGCTGTCTACGACGTACCCGTAGAAGTCAAGGGAGAGGCTATCTATATCCTGGCGTGCCACCCCTATAACCGTCGCCCCGGCGAACCTCACGTACCCACCGAGTATGGAGAATCGCAGAACGTATCGCCTTACGTCAACTGGGAGGCTTACCGTGTCTTCCCAGAGAAGGGACGGGTACGTGTGCAAACGTATATCCTTCTGTTTCCACAGTTCCGGGGCGTTAAAGTACGTTAGAAGGAACACGGGAGAGTTTAAGGCGGAAACTCAGTAGAGGTCCGGCCTCCTGTCCTTCAGTACGTTTATCTTCTCCCTGACCCTCTCTATCTCCTCCGTGTCTATCTCAACCACGCCGGAGGCCTCACGGGTGCCGAGTCGCAACAGAACCTCCCCCGACGGGGAAACTACGGCCGAATTCCCCCCGTAGGTTATACCCTTCTCCTCTCCAACCCGGTTGGTTCCGACGATGAATATACCGTTCTCCGATGCCCGCGCGACCAATAGGGAATTCCACACCCCCACCCTTACCAGAGGCCACTGGGCGGGGACGAATACTATCTGGGCGCCTGCGAGAGCCAGTTTGCGGAAGGCCTCAGGAAAGCGGAGGTCGTAGCATATCTGAAGCCCGGCCGTTATGCCATCGCGGGTGGAGAAGACGTCTATCCTCTCACCGGGTGTAAACATCTCTCCTTCTCCGAGGGGGAGGAAGAGGTGTACCTTGTCGTAGTAGGCCGCTATCTCCCCGTCCCTATCTATAACTACGGCCGTATTCCGGATGTTCCCGTCCTCGTCCCTGCGGGCGAAGGAGAACACGAAGGCCGCCCCTCTCTCCTTTGCCAGAGATCTGATTTCGGCTACGGTTTCGCCTTCAAAGCTCTCGGCCTTATGGACGGGATCTTTGTACCCCGTTGTCAGAAGCTCCGGCAGGACGTAGAAGTCCGCCCGGACGTTATTTACCCACTCGTTTACCTTTTTCAGGACCTCTTCCCTTGTGGTCGTGTCTACCTGAAGGAGTGCTATCTTTACCCTCAAGGTTTAACCCCCTTTTCAGTACTAGCATATCCGTTTTCCATACGGTTATCTCCGCCCTTATACGCCTTATCTCGTCATCCAGCCGCCTTACCTCCATGTAGTTGTAGGCAAATGTGGCAAGGCTGAATAAAAACCACAGAACGGCTATGAGGTAACCGAGCGCGATTATCCACCTCATCGCTCAACGACAAGAACCTGAGGCGATGGCACGTCGTCCGTCTCCGGGAACTGCACCTTAACGATCTGATTTTCCGTAGTGGTTATTGACTTTCCTACGAAGTCGGCGTGTATGGGCAGTTCCCTCCACCCCCTGTCAACCAACACGGCGAGCTTTACCATCTTAGGTCTGCCGAACTCAAAGAGCTGATCCAGAGCCGCTCTCACCGTTCTCCCGGTATACAGGACGTCGTCAACCAAGAGGACCCTTTTATCGTCCAGTGAAAAGGGGAGATCACTCCCCTTAACCTTCGGTGCCTCGGATACGAGGGAGAGGTCGTCCCTGTAGAAGGTTATGTCCACCTCCCCAAGGGGTATCTCGTGATTGGAAAACTCCCTAATGTAATCTCTTAGCTTCTGCGCTATGGGAACTCCGCGGGTCTTTATGCCCACGATGAGAACGTCCGAAAGGTCTTCAAACTCTTCCCATACCTGCAGGGCCATACGCTTAAGAGTGCGCTCTATCTGGGCTGCGTTCATCAGGACGTACATGGAGGGTATTATAACGATGGGTAGAGGTAAAATCGGCTGCGCGTATCTGCGTGGTGCGACTGTAGAAATACCAACACGTGTGCTTTCGGGGGTATAATAAGGACTGATGGAGGTGAGAGATGGCTGTAGCAACTAAAGAGAAACCCGGAGAGGAGGTCTGGATCTATGAGGACTACCTTAGCCTTACGGACGACAAATGCTACGAGGTTTTAAACGGGAGGTTAATAAAGATGCCTGTACTGTCCTTTGAGCATCAGAGGATCCTGAAAAAGATACTTACTTTGCTTGTAAATTTTGCAGAAGTTGAGAAAAATTTGGGCGAAATCCTGCCTTCTCCCTTTGATGTGATCCTCTCCGAAACCACTGTCGTCCAGCCTGACATAGTTTTCATCTCCAACGATAACCTGAAGAACATAAAGGAGGGTAGGCTCTTTGGCCCTCCCGATCTGGTCGTTGAAGTGGTATCATCAGGAAGCTACAGGAGAGATAGGTACGAGAAGTTTGTTCTTTACGGGAAGTACGGTGTCAGAGAGTACTGGATCGTCCTGCCACATGAGAAGGTGATTGAGGTCTGGTGCCTGAAGGATGGCAGGTACGTTCTGCACTCCATTGCTGCTGAAAAGGGTGAGATTGAGTCCTGTGTACTTGAAGGTTTAAAAATCAGGCTTGAGGAGGTTTTGAAATGAAGGAAACCGTAGTTGATAGGCCAAAAGGGAAGATCTGGACTTACGAGGACTATTTGAAGATTTCAGACGACAAGCGGTATGAGGTCATAAACGGGAGGTTATATGAGATGCCTGCGCCAACACCCTGGCATCAGAGAATCTTGAAAAGGCTCCTTAATATTCTGACGGGGTTCGCAGAGTTGAAGGAAAGTAGAGGGGAGGTTCTTCCCTCCCCCATAGACGTGGTTTTGGGTGATAGGTACGTTCTCCAGCCCGATATCGTTTTTATCTCTAAGGACAGGCTTAAGATAATAGGCGAGAAGGCCATAATGGGGCCTCCCGATCTGGTCGTTGAGATAATCTCGCCTGCAACGGTGCGTAGGGATACGGTCGTTAAGAAGGGCATATACGAGAAGTACGAAGTCAAAGAGTACTGGATAGTGTATCCGGAGGAGAGGGCTATTGAGGTGTGGGTCTTGAGCGACAAGGGTAAGTACGAACTTTTCAGCGTAGCAGAGGGAGAGGGAAAGGTCAAGAGTAAGGTGTTGGAGGAGCTGGAGGTAGGCCTTAAGGAGGTGTTTATCCCTCAGCCGTAAAGTAGAGCCTATGCCCAAAGCCGCATCCCTTGAGAGCCCTGAGGACGTCCTGAACCTCTCAAGGAGGTACCTGCAGAACGCGAGGGAGATGTTGAAGCGGGCGGGTGTGGATGAGGATATAGAGGCTTACGAGGATGTAATAACTCTTCCACATCTCGCTATCTGATACTTGCTGTATCCCAAGATCCTACCTGCCTTCTCATAAGATGCCTTCGGTTCTTCCTTGAAGAACAATAACATTTGTAAACGGGTCCTTCGGATCTTGTTCTTTTCCTTCCTCAGCATACCCTTTATTTCTTCTGCGCTCTCTTTTACCTCCTTTACCTTTATCGGCATACGCGCATCCTATGGGGGAAAGAGTATACAGTACTTTCGCGGTCTGGTCGTTGAAGGATTAGAATTGATGGATTTATACTGATCAAGGTAACTTAAAGATTGAAAAAAGCCCCTACCCCAGGGTCTTACACCCTGAGAATAGGGGCATGATGA
>JALWYV010000012.1 GCA_027003075.1 Caldifarciminota bacterium
TTTTCATCATGCCCCTATTCTCAGGGTGTAAGACCCTGAGGTAGGGGCTTTTTCAATCCTTGAGTTGTCTTGATCAGTGTAAATCCATCAATTCTAATCCTTCATTGCCCGAGGCGCGAAAGTACTGAGGGAAAACCCAGAACGTCCCCGATAGCGTGGCCAAGAAAACCACCCAGAATTCTCCCAGGCATGCACGATCACTTCACCACAAAGGCCTTCACCCGGTTCTTGCTTACGGCGTAGTAGACACCGGGGGATAGGGTAACGTTTACCTTTCCATCGCCACGAGATATAAGACGCCCCGATGAGGAGTAAACGGATACCGGGAACCGTCCGTTCACACCGTAAACCACCACATCCCTGCCTTTCACCCTTACCACCACGTCCCTTACGGCCACCTCCGGTTTCTCGCTCAGGTTAAGGGCCGGGTCGTAGGTTAGGGTATGCTGCTCCAGTACCCAGTTCTCCGGGTCCCAGTGAAGGCTGTCGGGCCTGTCGCTGAGCGTTATCCAGAAGTGCTGGACGTCAAGACTGTCCCATATGACGACCGTGGTATCTCCCGACGGCGTAAATACCTTAACCTCTATGGGCATTTTGAAGGTGGGCGCACCGGCAGGTTGTACCTGTTCAACCCGGAGGAGCAATCTCCAGCTTCCACCGTCATCAAACCTATTCCATCGTACGTCGTACACGGGCCATCCCGGTTGATATACCCACTGGTCAAAGAACCACGTCAGGTCTCTGCCCGTGAAGGTCTGGACGTCGCTTACAAAATCGCTGGTGAGAGCGTAGGAACCGCTGTGCCTACTCCTGTAATATCTCAGAGCGCCGAAGAAGAGGGAGGTGTCCCTGTCAAGGATATAGCGGAGCATGTGAAGGACGGCCGCACCCTTGTTGTACGTGTAGACCGAAAAGGCATCACTCATGCTCGGGCCGGGGTTGTAAACGGGTTTTCCGGGGTTGGAGGCGTAGGTGAATATGGCCGAATCCGCCCGCCTGTCGTAATAGCTTCTGTATGCGCTCCATCCTCCTGTATGCTCCTGCCAGATTATCTCGTTGTACGTGGCGAAACCCTCGTTGAGCCATATGTCCTTAAAGGTGCCGCACGTCACGTCGTCCCCCCACCACTGATGGGCAAGCTCGTGGGCCTCCACCCACCCGGAGTAATAACCTCCGAAGAAGGAGTTGGTCTGGTCCTCCATAGCCCATCCACCGGGAAGAACAACGCTTTCCTCGTACTTCTCGTCGGCAAAGGGATAAATGCCGTACCTTATGGAAAAGGCCGTGAGCATTTCCGTGAGGCTGCTCCCCCACGAGTAGTCGGGGTCCGAGGCTATTAACCACGCCCTCACAGGCATGGTGATGGAACCGTACGTCCACGTCCATTCGTTGTGAACGAGATCCCTGATGGCAAAGGTTATCAGGTAAGGGGCTATGGGGTGACCGTGGGCGTAGTGCCACGTCCTCAGACTACCGGTCGTCGTGGTATCCTGAAGTACACCGTTGGCAACGACCTCAAGGCTGGTGTCCGTGGTGATGTAGAACTCCACTCCTTCGTCCGCCTTCTCGTAGGGGTGGTCGTAGGAGGGAACCCAGCACCTGAGACCGTAGGGCTCGTTATCCGCGTACACCCACGAGGAGGATCGTATGGATAATCCCCCACCGTAACTCATGCATCCGGACGTCGGGGGTGTACCGTGGTAGAAGACGTCCACGTACCCCGTATCTCCGGGGTAGAGGGAAGATGGGAGAGGGATGACGAGTTTACGGGAAGAATCACTTCCAGTAATAGTATAACTAACGGGATTCCCGTTGTACTTTACGCTGTCCACGGGGTCCCATCCGAAGTAAAGCCGTACGGTGTCAACCGTACTTCTGCCCACGATCTTAACCGTAGTGTGGGCCAGGTGGACGTATCCGCCCCAGAGGTCTATCCTTATCGTGTACTTTCGTACGTCGTAGGGCGGGATTTCAACATCCGGCCAGTCGTAAAGACCGTACCCGGAAGAACGGAAGAAACGTTTATGTTCCTTCAGATAGAAAGGCTCCTCCGGTTGCCAGAGGTCTTCCACGGCAAAGGATGTAAGGAAAACCAACATGGGAGTATTTTACGGTGGAAGCCTTAAGGTACCACCACGGTACGGGTCAGCATACGAAGTTAATGCCAGTCTTTTGAAAGTGTACCGGAATGCAGATCTATGCCCTCCCACCTTCTTTCTCTTACGCGCTACACGGTTCATCACGGAACTGGGAAATCTTCTAATATCCCCATAGTCCCTCTATTCATTGAACGCTCTCGGTGTATCACTTTAGTTATCCAATTCTTAACTTTAAGGACATTAAGTACTAGCAACGTACATCTGGACAGTTTAAGGTTAAACTTAAACTCAGGACTCTCTACCTGCTATCATCGTGAAGTTCAACGGTAGAATATGAAGGTGTTCGTCGTACTTACTGCTCTTACCATACGGGACGTTCAGTTTACTACGGATCCGTCCGGTGATTCTCCTTACGTGGGAAGCAGCGTCACCTTAAGGGGGGTCGTTACGGCGGTGCTACCTGATCTGAGGGGCTTTTACATTCAGGACAGCGTGGGAGCGTGGTCCGGTATATTCGTGTACGCCGGCATATCCATGCCCTCCGTAAACCTCTGGGATAGCGTTGAGGTCTCCGGTACGGTTCAGGAGTACAGGAACATGACGGAGATCGTCCTGTCTTCGGTCAACGTCCTCGGAAGCGGCTCACCCGTACCGCCGATACCCGCGGTTATACCGGAGGTGGCCGAGAGCCTTGAGGGGGTCCTCGTAAGGCTTGAGGGATGGGTAAAGGACGCGTGGGTAAACAGGAGAGGGGAGTACGTGCTTACGTGGAACGGAGCAGACGTTTACGCTTTAAACAGGGAGACACTATCTTATTTCCCCTTCGTTGGCGATACGGTTTACATTACCGGTGTGGTGGATCAGTACAACGACAACTACCGCCTTGTACCACGGGGGGACGGGGATATAACGCCCGTAGCCCTCAGGTACTACACGCCGTTTTTTAACAAATCCACGGACACCACCGTATCGCGGGTGGTGAAGAACTACGGGAACGACACCCTCCGCTTTATCGTCGCCCGTTTCATAGATAAGGCGAGGTACAGCGTGGACGTCTCCATATACAACCTGACATCCCAGACCATAACCGACGCCCTGATAGACGCCCACAACCGCGGGGTGAAGGTGAGGGTAATTTACGAGTCCTCCAACGACAACTCCTACATCAACCAGCTCAGATCGGCCGGTATACCCGTACTCTCCGACGACACCCGCTCGGACTATGGCTACATGCACATGAAGGTGGTCTCAATAGATACGCGGGACGGCGATACGACGAACGACGTCGTACTGGTGGGTTCGTACAACTTTACGGTTTATGCAGATACCCTTCAGGTGAACAACCTCACCGCAATACGGATACCCAACGTTGCCCGGCAGTTTCTGGCGGAGTTTAACGAGATGTGGGGGAGTACGGGAGACACTCCCAACCCTTCCGCTGCAAGGTTCGGGACCCAGAAGACCCACAACACGGACAACTACTTCCCCGCCGAGAGTATAGGCGTGTGGTTCCCACCTGCGGATACGGCCGAGCAGGCCTTTACCCGTTTCATCCTCTCCACGTCAACCCAGATACACTTCGGAATAAACGTCTTCACCCACGACGGCGTGAGGGATGCCTATCGCACCCTGCATAATAGCGGTCGTACGGTCGTTGGTCTATTTGATTACTCCGACTGGAACAGCTCCTACTCCGAGAGCCAGACCATGCGCACGTGGGGGCCTCCTACCTACGTCACCCATTACCTCAACGGCTACACGTTCCACGATAAGTTCGCCATAAGGGACCTCTCGGCCGTGGAGTTCGGTTCGGCCAACTGGAGTTACAACGGCTTTACCCGGAGCGATGAAGTGGTTGTGATAATTTACAGCAGGCACTTCGCGGATCAGTTCTTCCAGTACCTTGCGGCGAGATGGAGGGAGGCGACCGGTGGCGATATACCCGTAGGTCTTTACGAATCCGGAGACGAAGGAAGGAACGGGACGTGTACGGAAACGGAGAGGATATACACACCTGACGGCAGGAGGGTGGAGCGCGTGAGGGGTAGGGGAGTGTACTTCGGAGTATGTGGGGGTAATGTGCGCAAGTTTATAAAGATGTAGTACCTTACACCGTTATAATGTCCCCAATTTATGGGGATACTTCGTGGACTTTACAGAAAAAAGGGGAAATTCTTGCAGGTAGTAAGGAGCATAGAGGGAAGTTATAACTACGTCGTCTCCGATATAGCTCTGGCGAGCGGAGTATCAAAGGGGTACGTGAGCAGGATATTCAGGGAATTCTTCTTCGGTAAACCTTCCCGAAGGAGCAACCTGCTCTTTGACAGGTGCGTTGAGGCTGCGGGTACTCCCTCGTGGAGGTACGCCCGTGAGCTGTTTAAGATCTTGCCTGTGCCTTCTGATGCCGAACGTTTGAACAGGTTCTTTGACCTTCCCTATGAGGACTTACCCCTGAAGCACAGGTTGAACCGTGCGCTGTTGGGTTTAAAGATGGGGAAGGTGTCCCTGAGCGATGCCCTTGAGATGGCCGAAGACATAAGGCACGTTGCTTTACGGGAGGGGAAGCTGCTCTACGTCCCGCTGTCCTCCCTCCTAAAGATGAACGTACTTATGCTTATGGGGAGGCACGAGGAGGTCGTTAGGGTGTACGAAGAGGAGATAAACCCCTACGATTTCGGGAGCCTGAACCCCGTAATACTCATAAATGCCCTCGGAATACTGTCGTTGTCCGCCCCCAATACCGGGAATATGGGGGTGGTTAAGAGGCTGGTGAGGGCGGTTAATAAGAGGAGGTTCGGTAACCCGTACCTTGAGAGGGTCAGGGTAAAGGCCCTGGTCAACGCCCTGATAAACCTCGGATACATGAGGGATGCCCACAGGGTGCTACGGAGGACAAAACTTGAGTACGGCGATAGGAAGGTACATGAAGCGATAGTTCTGTCCTCCCTACTCAGGGCTGAACTACTCCGCCACAACCCCGAGGTTGATAACGACATGGAGGGGTTCTGGATAAGGCACTTCAAGGTGATGCTCAGGATGTGCCTCGGAATGCCCGTTTCGGACGCCGAGTTTGAGGAGTCCTATCCGGAGGAGTTCCGGGAGGGTATATTCCTGCAGGCCTATCTGGTGGCCCGGTGTACGTTCGCCGCTTACAGGGGTGAGGATCCCCGGAGTTATCTGATAGATATATCGGAACAACCGACCGACACCATGTACGGGAGGATAGCAAGAGCGGTCCTAACAGGTAAGGTGGGCGGCCTCAGGGACAACCCCCGGGAGAACGTGGCCAGATTGTGGATAAGGGGAAGGCTTGAGGAGGCCGTCTCAACGGCAAAGGAATACGGTCTGCTCCTACACCTCAACTTTATGGCTGCGGTGTATCCGTACAGGTTCTCCCGTCTTTACGGTTTCAGGGACGTTATAAACGTCCTCAGGTTCTCCCTGCCCCACAGGGTGAAGTTCTACCACACCAGGAAGGAGGTATGGATTGACGGACGTACCGTCAAGTTCAGGGATGAGAGGAACTACAGGGACGCCGTTGCCCTCCTGACTGAGAACGCCAGCCTTTCCACTTCAACTGTGAGGTACCTCAGGAGGAGGCTCGGAAACGTGTTTCTGGTGAAGGGCGGAAGGGTTCATCCGAGGGTTGAGGTGGAGTGAGGGACGATTTCAGTAAACAGAGCCGGATTTTTGGATAATACCGGGCATAAGTGCGTTAATTTTTTACCCGACCGTGAATACGAAGGGGCATTAAAATTTCGTCTGCATTATGAGAGCATACATCTGCACGATTGTTAGTGTCCTACTTACGGGGGCTTTGCTCCTTGGAGGATGTAAGAAGGAGTCCGACAGTGGAGGCCCCACGGGTCCGGAGACACCTCCCCCTCTCGGCGGCAGTCCCACGATCGTATCAAAAACGGCCGTAAACGACGGGCAAGACCTGAGGATAATCTGGAGTTCCGTTGAGAACGCGAAAGGGTACAAGATATATTGCGACGGAAACGAGATAAGGCGGATTATAGATACAACCTACACAATACCGGGCGCCGACCACGTATGCCAGAGGGTGGAGGTCTCCGCGTACAACGAGGGCGACGAGAAGAGGGTGTCCATAGACCTAACACCCGTTTCCGCCTCCGTATCCGGGCTGGTATCCCACGACGGCATATCGGGTTATTCGTGGGTCAAGATGGACTTCTCAACGGGTGATGTGGTTCTCGTACCGCAGTCATCCGTGGATATTACCGCTCCCAACACGGGATGGTTCGTATTCTACAACGACGGTGGAACCCCGACGTTTAGAGACGCAAGCGCGACTTCGGTCGGTCAGGCCAGGATGGAGCTGGCATTTACGGCTAATACGAGCGGTAGCCTGGCCCCTGGGATAGGTAACTATCGCGCCGTCAGACAGGTCGCTTCCGGAGGTTTTTACTTCTTCTGGGCGGATAACACGTCCACCGGCTACGGTTCTATGGACAACAACGACTACTTCGGCGTTGTCAGGGTGCTAAGCATAGGTGGATCGGGTCCTTACACCGCCGACCTTGAGGTTTATACGCAGATAAACGTCCCCGGCCTGCGCTGGGTGCCGGGGGTAGCGGCAAGTTCAAAAGGAGGTGGGCTATGATGTTTATCCTACAGCCTTACGGGGGACTTGCGCACTTTGCGATGGATCAGTGGAACGAGTACGCACGCTATAAGGATAGCGTGTACAAGGCGGATCAGGTGGAATACACAGTGGATGTGGTCTCCTTCGTCCCTGAGTACGGCGTCGCAGCAGGTGTAGGTGTGGGCGGTTTTCTGTTCCTCGTAGATGCCCGTCCCGTGTTTTTGAACAGGAAGGTGTGGGCCAAATTTCCCGACTACGGGGAAGAGTATACCATGGCTGCTAACCTTTCGGGTGTTATCGCAGGTGCAGTCTTTGGAGTCAGGAAGGAGGTGGGGCCTGTAGAGTTCGCCGCGTACACGAGACTTCTCTACCCCCTGTTAAAGTTGTCGTGGGAAACTTCATATACGGCGTATGGTTTTAACATAACTTTTAACTCCACCATGAGACCCAACAGAACGGTAGGGGGAGGTTTTGCCCTTGAGGTGGCCTACAGGGTACACCCGCTCCTTAGCGTGGGCTTAAACGCCGGATACGACCACATGGTACTCCAGAGGTACAACGGAAGTGTGAAAGAGAGCTGGAAGGATCTGGATGGAGGATACACGTTGGACACCACTTACAACGCCGTACTTACTTTTTCCAGTGAAAGTATGTTTATCTGGCCGACTGAGGATTATCACTGGCCTACCTTCTACTTCAGGGACAACCTCAGCGGCGCGCGCTTTAGGGTATTCATAAGGTTAAACGTAGGAGGTGGAAGATGATCTACATAGGACCTATTCTCTACGGTGGTCTTGCGACGGGTGAGATGTACAGCTGGGATACGACCTTATCGGGTGGGTATGCACGCATTGACTTAGGCAAGACCTTCGGAGGGGGGTTCAGGGCGTACTACTCATGGCCGTTTGGTCTTCAGACGGGTCTAACACTCCGGTACGATATGATGCTCGTCAGATGGGGTGGTGCAAGCTCGTCCAGCAAGTACTATAGGCATATAGACGTCTCTTCCGTGTTCTTTGAGCCTTTCGCATCTCTGGAGACCGCTCTGGGCAGGGTGATGTTAGAGGCTGCCATCGGCGTACCTGTCGTATATTCCCGCGCTAAGTACGAGTATTACGATTACTACTCCTATCCAAGCCCACACGAGGAGAAAAAGACCTACCAGTTCAGCGCACCTTTGGTTCTCGGTTTCAATCCCTCCATATCCGTAAAATTCCCCTTTGGAAGGATATCCCCTTACATCTCGCTGAGCTACCCCATGGTCAGCGCTAAAAACTACAAGGGTAAGGATAAAGAAGGTAATGATATTTTTTTGGACAGGGATTTTGATGTCCTTTTAGAATGCTCGGGGGACTGCAAGAAATTTGACCTCTCCGGTCCGCGTTTGGGGTTGGGAGTGGATGTGAGGGTACGGTGATGGTTTGAGATGTTGGGACCATACCTGTGGGTTATAACATACGTTCCGTGGAATAATGCGGGGTGGGTTGGGGTATGGTTTATGGGGGATATGGGTATGGGACGTGGTAATTACACAATAGAGGGTATACATGACTACATAGATAGGGATACTTTCAGCTTCAGCGAAGTATCAGTATATCCTATTGTATACTCAAATTTAGGAATTTACCTGAGATTGTATAGTAGTAACAATGTGCGATTATATTTTAAAAACGTCATAAATATTGATTATAATTTTATCAATAGGAATATAATAGATTATCTGAGATTTATATCTAAATATGAGCGGTATATTTATATTCCTGATATGAAATTTTATGAAAATAATTATTATTCGCCAATAAATCTTCTAATTTATACATCATATCAAAATATTTATACACAATTAGATTTGGGAATAATACTATGTACAGGTGGAATAGTTGCAAAAAGAAGGGGAATTCTTCTGAATTTATACAATGATTTAGGAAACAAGATTTATATTTCAGTAAATTATGTCAAATGTTACAACAACATCGTCAGCAATGTTGAAAATTATATATCCGAGGAGAATATAATAAATGTGTATATATTATACAAGTTGGTAGAATTATCTAATATGTTAGTTTATATAAAACCTAAGTTAACTATTTATAAATTTCATAGCACAAAGCACGACAATAGCTCCCTATACCCCAATATATATTATAATGAATACGTTAATAGTATTAGTATAAATATTGGAATGTTGCTTAATATATCAAACAAAAACATAAATCGTTTATTTTCCCCGGTCACACGGCCAAACAACACGAAATCTACCGTTATAAAGGATGACACGCAGGAATAACGGTAGCCCCACCATCATCAGTAAACTTCGGCCACTTTTCCCTACGACCTTATATAAGTGCAAAAATTTTTGGCCTCCCTGTGTACACATCGGTGCTATAAAATACCTTCATATGATGAATGTATTCCTGTCATACGTTCCGGTACTGGACAAGGAATGGTTCGGGATCTGGTTTACAGGAGGACCGGGTATGGGATACGGAAAGTACACGCGGGAACAGCACTACTATCCGGGTTTTACGCACACAGACAATGCAGATTTCCCCTCGTTATATTCAAGTTTATACGTATACGTTGCTTTACCGGGTTCCAGATCGGTTCAAATGGGCATATTTTCCGGAGGTATGGTAAACCACAAATTCGTTAACAGGGCTGAAAAGAGGGGAGTAAAATTCACTCCCAGACTATCATACACGTTTTATATCGCACCTGTTTCCTTCTTTATCCATTTCAACCCTATAAAGCCTTTAATTGGCGGTGTTTACAGCGGGTTCACCCTTTGTGAAGGCGGAAGTGGTCCCGGTTACCTTCTGGGGGGATACGGGGGTATCCGAACGAAAGTGAGTATAGTGCTTTCGTCGGAGTACGTTGATTGCTGGGGAGGATACCCTAAATTTCGTGAGTTGATTTTGAACTTAAGGTATGCTGTAGTACAGAACGATTTTTCACTGATATATATGTCCCTTATTCCAGAGGTATACCGGTATGATAATTATTATACATCAGAGCAGGGGTATAGCGTAGTCTTCAACGCCGGGATAATTTTACACCTATCATCGGATAATCTGGGAAAACTACTAAAACTTGTAAGGCAATCCTTAAGGCCCGTGGGACACAAAAAACCGGAGGTTATAAAGGATGAAGGGGAAGATTAAGGCTGCAATTCTTGTCCTGGCCCTTATCTCGGTGGTAGGAGGATGCACGTACAAGCACCTTGACAGGTACTTAGTGAAGCCGGAGCGTATAAAGAGCGGCAGGGCTGCAGGTATAAAGTTCCACATGTGGGACGGAAGCGTGTACGTGGCGGAAAGCATAGAGGTGGAGGGGGATTACATAACCTTTGAAGGGGGGCTTTACTCTCCTTCAAGAAGGCTCGTAGAGAAGGGAAGGTTTAAACTTCATAAGGATAGCATAGCCCTGGTGGAAGTCAACGAGTACTCGTACGTGAACAGTAGAATACAGGCGATCGTGGCAACGTTAGGGGTGGTTCTATGGGGAGGGGTTATGATAGTTTGTTTAACGGTTCCCAAAGCTTGCTACGGCTCCTGTCCCGTGTATTACACGTACGACGGCCAAAGGTGGAACCTTGAAGCGGAGGGCTTCTCCATGTCCATAGCGAAGTCCCTGATGGAAACCGATATTGATATGCTTGAGTGGACACCTCCTGCAGGTACCCTTTCCGTAGTGGCCAAGAACGAGGCCCTTGAGACCCAGTACATCGTGGATCAGAAACTGATACTCGTTGAAAAGGGCGAAGATGAGGAAGTCTATACCACGCCCGATGAGAAGGTTTTCCTGAAGGTGAAGAACGAGAGGCCAGCGAAGGCGTTCCTGACGGAGGATGGAAACAGGACAGATATGGTAAAGGTAAGGGACGGGTACGAGTACAGGAGCTGGGCGGATTCTAAAAACCTCCTGACTCCGGAGACCTTAAGGGTCAGAATAGGGGTTGAGAGGGCTGGGAGGAAGGGACTCGTGATAACCTACAGGCAAACGCTGATGACAACGTTCCTCCTCTACCAGAGCATAGCCTATATGGGATGGAACTATCCGAAATACCTAAAGATGCTTGAGGAGAAGGGAAAGGGTAGTTTTCGGAAGAGAGGGGTATTTGCAGGGTTTGGAAAGTTGAAGGTGATACTGAACGGTGAGGTTATGGGGGAGATCTCGGAGGTAGGACCCATAGCCCACAACAACGCCGTAGTAGATCTGGGCTATCTAAATGAGGGGGAGTACGAGGTGCTTCTCGTGGGTACGAAAGGCTTCTGGAAGATAGATGATAGATTACGTGGGGGTTGCGGATATAGTTGGGGAGGGAAACCCCGTTGTTATATCTCCCTTTGATATGGACGTCAGCGGGATACAGAGGGGAGGGGTTGGTAAGGAGTTTCCGGTTATTCTCCTTCCGGGGGATACGGTAGTCTTCAGGTTTGACCTTGGCGGATATACCGGTCGTAGTTATCGCCTGTTTCTGGCCTCAACGGGGTACTACTACGAGTGGCAGAGGAAGGAGTGGGCTAAGGAGGAGAACCCCGTAATGCTCGCCCTACTTTACACCCTTCCGGACGTGTACTTCCGCTTGCTAACACCGAAGTACAAAGAGGTAGAACGCGCCCTTGAGGAGGGCTTCTGGAACAGCAAGTACGAAAGGAAAGGAGGTCTGTGATGAGGGGGCTGCTCGTTTTAGTCGTGTTTTTGAGCGGATGTGCCTCCGTAGTTACTCCCAGAAGGTACCCCTCAACCGACCCCCGCGGCATGCCGGCCGTTATATTTTCCGTGAAGGGTGAGAGAATAGTGGCCGACGAACTCCTCGCCGTTGACAGTCATACGCTGTGGATAATCAAGGAAGGCAGGACGTACTCAATGCCCTTAGAGGAGGTGTCAAGCGTAGTTGTTCCCGTATACGACAGGGGGAACGTTTCCACCTTCTGGCTCGTCTTCACCCCCTTAATGATGTCGGCATCCATACTGCACGGCCTTCTGTTGATCCTCACCGTACCGGCAGAATTTCTCGTAGGTTCCATAGGTTGCGGTCTGGATAACGCCTTTTTCAGATACCAGAAGGTCAGGGTAAAGGATTTGAGGAAGAACTTCAAAAAGCTCCGTGCCTACTGCCGCTACCCTCAGGGTATGCCCACCTACTTCTACGTCAAAGGGGATAGTCTGTACGTTTACACGCCTGTGGAGGGAAAACTCAAGTACGAGGTATATTCAGAGGAGGGGTATAAGATAGCCGGGGGATACAAGGAAGCTTCAAGGGGCTTAAACGTTTATCCTCTTATAGAGAAGGGGAAGGTGAAGGTTTATCTGAACGGCCACCCGGTTATGGCGGTTAAGGGGATTACGTCCTCAAGGGAGATAGAAGGTGAAGGCGAAACCTATAACGTTACGGTTCAGGGAGATAGTCTCATCATTACGGTGGATGGCGGTCAGGTGAGGGTGAGGTACTTCATCCTATCCCCCGACGGTACCCTGTTGGACGAGAAGGACCTCGGTACCCTGCAGGAAGGGAAACACACCTACCGCCTGAACCTCAAAACCGGTACCTACATCCTGAAAGTGCGCGTAAACGATGACGTAAGAAAGTTTAAGATAAACGTGGAGGAGGAAGAATGAAAAGGCTCGTAATAGCGCTTTCGGTATTTCTTTCGGGATGTATTTCGGGTGTGGTGTTTATTGATAAACAGGGGTACTACCAGGGCGCGGCAAGCTTCCCCATGTATCCTACGTATACGGACAACTTCGGAAAGGCCGGTGTTAGCGTTGGAGTGGGGGGAGGGTATATGAATATGTACGATATTATGTACGGTGGCTGGTCTCCTATTTACTACTATCAGTACGACGGTTATGCGGTTGTTAATACGTACAGGAAGTTCGGAGACTCCAGAGTCGGATGGGGATTCTCAGGGTATTTTAAGGCTTCACGGAACGTAGTTGAAGTCCAGTTCCCTTCCCTGACCTTCAACACGTACGTGGATATAAACTCAAAATACGTACGGTTCGTTCCTTTTAACGTAAGTGTATCGGTATTATCGTACCCGACTATCTTAGAGGATAGCTGGATAGTATATGAAAGATATCCCTGGGATATATGCCCCGGACTCTTCAAGAGCTGCTATCTCCTGAAACTTGACGCCACAATTGCCGGCATATCAATAAGGCCCATACCGTACCTGTCTATAAGTGGTGATTTGAGAACGGCATGGTTTGCTTATCTCATCCGTGTTGGATGGGAAGAGTACGTTGATGCTTCCCGATCTATTCCACTTATGACTCTCAACGTGAACTTTAAAGACTTAACGGGGACGTTGGGCGTAATGTACATCAGGTCAAGGGAGTGGAGGAACATAGCCTTTATAGACGCCAGCATATCCTATCGCATACGGCCATGGCGGAGAAAGAAGGTCAAAGTTGAGGAGATAGAGTAAACAAACCGGGGGTTCGTCAGTATGTCTTCTATAAATTCAAAAATTATTGACCCGCCCGTGATAGTCCATTGGGATTAAAATACCTTATGATGTGGATGTGCATCGTGACGGTTCTTGCAGGGTTCGTTGAACCTTACCTGACATCAACGCCCATATTCAAAGTGGATCGTGAGAAACCGAAGGGTTTCAACTTTGAGCATGGAATATTCGTTCAAGGTTCGTTTACAAATGGAAGGTATGCCTATCGTTATGTTATTGACGACTCTGTAAATTCCGGAAGCGGAGAAATAAATAATATTGGAACTCATGTAGGTTATTCGTTTAATATTGAATACAATCTGACACCCGGCTCTATACGTGAGTTCTTCGCACCTATCACGGCACCCGATGTGTTCATCGGTATGGACTGTAATCTCGGAATAGTGGCGAATTATTGTAGCACATGCTATAACAGCTCAAATCTATCAAATTATGCCTTCCTTGATCCTTATGTTATGATCGGTCCGGTTAAGTTAGGTTTCGCATATTATGCGATACCGTTCAGAAATAAGACCGAGAATATATTTTTTGACATAGGGGTAAGAATATACACTAAGGATTACATTTTGTTAATATCAGTTCTAATGTTAAATAGGTACGAGCATGATCTATTTTATATGGTAGATCAACTTATATCTGGGCATGACAGATACATAATAATTGACGCAAATATATCGTATAAGAAATTTTTTGTGGAGTTCGGAATAAGTAAATTGAACTACTTTAATTACCACGGAGCAGGGTATACAACTAAAAGCACTCTATCCCCTTATATGGGCATATCTTACAGCCTAAAAGGAGGTGGAAAATGAAAAGGAGCATAACCGCAGTGCTTTTGATAAGCCTTGCGCTTGGGCGTCTGGACGCCCAGATCTCCTACTGGTGCAGGAACTACAACGCCGATCCCTTCGGTAGCGGATACGCCGAATCTGCTACCTTAAGTCTTTCGGGGACATCTATCGTGGTAGCCGCTCGCATTGACTCCGCAGGGACGAGTTACCTCGCCCTCCTTGAGATAGACCCGGACGGGAACGTCCTGAGGAGCAACCTCGTTGGCTTCGGTGGAACCGTGGGTCCAAGGCATATCATCACCACACCCGACAGCGCTTACGTGGTCGTGGGAGGGATGTTTTACGGCTCCGCTCCCCCTTCTCCGGCACCATCCCACTTCGTGGCGAAGTTTGATCGCAACCTCAACCTCGTATGGTACAGGGTGAGGAGGGTACCCAGATCAAGATGGAGCTGTTGCGGGAACTATCTGGGCGCACACCTGCGAAAGGTAGATCTCTGGAACGGGATCTTTATAGCTGCTGGACGGGAGACCAGTTGCGCATGCGATGGTGCAGACGCGAAAGTGGCTTTATACGATCCCTCCGGCAATCTTCTCCGTATAAGGACCTTTCATGGTAATAGCAGTAGTTCCTACCTTAACAGCGGGTTAAGCGACATTGAGATCCTATCCGACAACAAAGTTCTTCTCTTCGGTGGTGGAGGTTGGCCCTCTGATGCGAGACTCAAGGTATTCGCCGTTGATACTCTCCTCAACATTCTCTGGAGCAAAAACGTAAGGATTCCTTCGTACTCAGTAGGATTTAGTTGGGGTGGTGATGCCCGTACTGCACGCATATCTGCAGGATCCATCTTCGTATCTGGAGTCGCTAAACCATCTTCCGGTGATTGGGACCTCTACTTTATGAAAATGGACACGAGTGGAAACGGATCGTGGCTAAAGACGATACGCACATCGGGGAACGAAGTCGTATACGACCTCCTCTACTACAACGGCCACGTCTACGCCGTGGGCTATACCACCACCTGGGGAGCAGGAGGGGAAGACGGTTTTCTGGTCAAGGCCGACACCAACGGCAACGTCCTATGGCTCAAGACCTACGGTCTTTCGGGAAGGGAGAGGATCTACGGCCTCACCGTCATGCCCGACGGCAACCTCCTCTTAGTAGGCTGGGCGAACGGAAAACCATGGCTCATAAAGGTGGATACGTCCGGAAGCGGATGCTCCAGCTGTATATCCGGTACCTACTACCCATCAACCACATCGCTATCCTTCACGACCGGTACAGGCCATACCCTTACGAGCTACCCGGCCACCGACCTCACAACCCTCAATTTAAGAGCGTGGCCCCTGACGTTCAGCAGCATATGTGTTATTGGTGTAGGGGATACCTCCCTCACCGTAGAGGAGAGGATGTGCAGCGTGCCGGACAGCGAAGTTGAAATATACAGCACGGACGGGAGGTTAATTTACAGAGGGTCGTATTCCGGCTTCAGACCGAAGAGGAGGGGGGTGTATATCCTGAAATCGGGAGGGTATATGAGGGCTATCGTAAGGTAACGTTCCATTATAATGGTAGCAAAAGGGTCTGCCCGTGTTCATTTGAACGATTCAGAATTATGCGGGTAATATAGTATTCTTTCACATTACGCTGATGAAGAGTGGATTGGTATTCCGTTCATGGTGTGATACAGGATATAGAATAAAGGGCTATGAAGTGGTTAGTTCTGGTGCTTCATGAGATGGGAGAAGCAGGGAAAAAGATAAGAGGAAGGGGCAATAAGAAGGGAGGAAGGAAGAAGAGAGAAGATGGGGTAGTGTGCAGGTGGTGTGGGTCAGGGGAAGTGGTGAAGAACGGTAAGAAGCCGGATGGGAGGCAGACGTATCTGTGCAAGGAATGTGGGAGGAGGATGGTAGAGAAACCTAAGTACAAGAGGATGAGGGAGGAGGATCTGAAGTTAGCGTTAAAGATGAGGGCAGAGGGTATGAGTTATAGTGCGATAGGGAGGGTGTTAGGGTATAGCGAGGCAGCCATACGCATGAACATATTAAAAAAAACTTTGAAGACGCCCTCAGGTACATAGTTACGCTCATGATGTTGTTTTTAAGGTTGCGGAGGGCAATAAGGATAAGCATAGACGAGATGTGGTCGTACGCCATTAGCAAGAGGAACAAGGTGTGGATAATCACGGCGATAGTACACGTTAATGAGTTTCTAAAGGTCAGGTTTGTAGAAGTGAAGCGAAAACGGGATAAAGAGAGTCTAAAGGAGGTGATAGATTTTCTTCCCGAAGCCTATGAGTACCATACGGATGGGTGGAGGGGATATGAAGGTTTGTTTGAAGGAAAGGGCAAGCATGTGGTTCATATAAAGAGCAAGGGTTATGTGAACCTTAACGAGGGTCTTCATAACCTCCCTCGTATTCACAATGCTCGTCTTCGCAGGAGAGGACACGCTTACAGCAAGAGTCTTTTTTGGTATACCGTTGAGATTCTCGCTCTTATGTGGAGAAAGGGGTGGGTCTTTGATTATAATACAAATGCTTATAAGACTATCATTCTGTCAACGTAATACCAATACTAACATAGTGCCTGAATTATACGGATGTAAAATGGATTGAATGCTAATATAAGCTCTGCCTTTGAGAGGATAGGGTATGTTGCTTTAACAGGATACTATGTAAAAGCGGCAAGGATATAGGTGTCCGAATGGTTCACGAATGTACTTCCTCCCTCCTTTAGAATACATTTCCTATGGAACCTCTTAAAAGCCTGCTCAAGACCCTTATACAGTTTGAAAGCGTGGCAGAGCGTCCCGATCAGCTTCTGGCCATAATCAACTACGCCGAGAAGTATCTGGAACATCCGGGACTTCGCATAGAGCGGTTTATGAAAGGCGAGAAACCTTCTCTGGTAGTGAGTTTCAAAAGGAGCAGGAGGGACAGGCACTTTAAGGTGATATTCGCTGGTCACCTGGACGTCGTACCCGCCCGCCGTGAGCAGTTTGTTGCCAGAGAGGAGGGGGACAGGATATACGGACGGGGGGCTCTGGACATGAAGGGACCCTGCGCCGTGATGATGAAGCTCTTCAAGGATCTGGCAGAGGAAGGGGAGGAACCGGATATAGCCCTCATGCTAACGACCGACGAGGAGATAGGCAGCCAGAACGGTGTAAGGTACCTGCTGGAAGAGGAGGGATACTCCTCCGACTTCGCCGTAATACCGGATTCCGGGGAGGGCTTCCACATAATCACCGACGAGAAGGGAGCGCTTCACTTCCGGGTGAAATTCAAGGGTAAACCCGCTCACGGCTCAATGCCCTGGCTGGGGGAAAGTGCCATAGAAAAGGCTCTGCTCTTTTACGAGGACATAAAGGGCGCCTTACTCTACGACTCCGACGATCCAGAACACTGGCACAACACCCTTACCCTCGGCACCTTCCATGGTGGGAAGAAGGTCAATCAGGTGCCCCCTGAGGCCTATATGGAGCTGGACTTCCGTTTCGTCCCCCCTTTCACCCTTGGTGAGGCAAAAAGGGTCGTATCGTACGTGGCCAAGAAGTACGGTGCAGAGGTGGAGTTCATGTCCGAAGGGGAACCCTTTTCCACGGATCTGGATCACCCCATATCAAAGGCCTTCATAGAGAGCGTGAAGGAGGTACTCGGAGAGGTGAAGTTCGGCAAGACCCACGGTGCCACCGACGGGCGGTTCTTCGCGGCCAGAGATATACCGGTCGTGATGATCTATCCGGAAGGGGGAGACATCCACGGAGATAACGAGTGGGTAAGCGTCCCCTCCCTCGCGAAACTTTACGATATATTCCGGGCCTTTGTGAAGAAGGTATAGTTTGCACACGGAGACTCTTCAGCAGTATAATACACGCCTGTTATGGTGAAGATCCGTTTGCAGAGGACCGGAAAGAGGAACGACCCGCGCTACAGGGTAGTTGTGACCGAAAGCAGGAATCCGAGGGACGGCAAGGTTATTGATATTCTCGGTTATCTCAATCCCAAGAAGGAGGGGGACTGGAGGATAGACCTTGAGAGGTACGAGTACTGGGTCGCCCGCGGCGCCCAGCCTACCGCAAGGGTGAAGGCCCTCGTTAAACTGGCCAGAAAACAGCTACAGACACAAACAACCTAAGAAGGAGGTGAGCCATGACGAACATCAGAGATCTCCTGGAGTACATCATCAAGGCACTGGTGGATAACCAGGATCAGGTAGCCATCAGGGAGATCGCCGGTCAGAAGGCGGTCATATACGAGATAGAGGTCTCCCCCGAGGATAAGGCCAAGATCATCGGTCGCCAGGGCAGGACCGCCAACGCCATCCGCCGCATCGTGGAGGCTGTCGGCAGGAAGCAGGGTAAAGTTGTAAAGGTGGAGATAATCTGAGGCGGGTAAAGGTTGGCCGTATAACCCGACCTTCAGGGAGGCGTGGGGAGATAAAGGTTCAGACCTCCCACCCTCCCGATTTTTTTGTTAATAGGACGGTCTATATCCTTAACAGACCCTACGAAGTGGAGAGGGCGTACAGGAGGAAGAAGGGGATCGTCGTACTCAAGCTGAGGGGTGTGGACGATATCAACGAGGCAGAACTTCTGAGGGATCTGTACCTTGAGGTGAACGAGGATACCCTTGAACCCACGGGGGAGTGGGAGTTTTATGTTTACCAGCTTCTCGGTTTGAAGGTAGTTGATACGGAGGGCAGGGAGATTGGGCAAGTTGTAGATATGCACGAGTGGGGCCCCTACTGGACGTTTGAGGTGGAGACTCCCGAGGGTAAGACCGTGTACGTTCCCTTCGTGGAGGAGTACGTTAAGGAGGTGGATCTTAACGGAGGAACTATAACCGTTAGCCTTCCAGAGGGTTACACGGATCAATTTTAAAAAGATCTATGGCCGTTGCACGATCTATGCTAAAGGGTAAAACGTTCCCTTCCGGTCGGTTCTAAATGTAATACGGGGATCTATCACCATGGCAATAACCACACGAGGGCTGCGCCCCCTGACAGGGCGGTGGCAATAAACATCGCATCCCTGTGGGTGTCGTAATCTCCGGAGAAAGCCCTGTACCCGGCGTAAACGTACACACCTGTGGCCGTCAGGCCCAGAGCCGCATGGAGAAGTCTCTTCCACATTTCTCTCTTTCTGTGAAGGCGTACGAAGTTGTACGTGCCGAGGAGTGTCTGCACGGTGGATGTGGAAAGCACAGTGTAGCCTATTGCCCTATGGGTGTACCGCATGTGGGCGGATGGCATTCTTCCGTGGTCGTACATACCCTTGACGTGTAGACCGAGCAGGACGTTAAAGGCGCTACCGATGGCAACAGTATAACCCGTATAGCGGTGTACGACCTGAGCGTCCCACGCGCTCATGCTTAAGACGAGGAGCATCGTTCCCCATTCTAAAGGGGTATCGGACGTAGAATCGGAACTTGAGGTTGCTGGCTTACTTTCTGGCAAAGTTCACGCAGGCAAGCGGGATAGGTTGGGTGATCCTCGGCCTGTACGTGGGTCTATCGTACGGGAGCATGAAGTGGGAGGCCATGTTGATGTTTCTGGGGATATTCATCTTCCTGATAGGTTACTGGCTTGAAAAGGTCTTAAGCCGATCGGCGGATTAACGGGTATATATTCTGTGAACGGGATGACGGGGAGGTTACGACGATCAAGGTATCGCTTCTAATGACCATCACCCTATGCTGAATAAAATCGGGAATATCATTCCAAAATTCCGGATTCTGCCATCCTTCTGGTAAGCTCCTGCAATTCCATTAACGCATTCCTCCGTCTTGAAAACCTCCCCTTGCGGGGATAAAATATTAACGCTGTGCCGGTTATATTCATCGTACTTGTGGGTGTGGCTTTCCTGATAGGCGGGTACTTCCTGTACGGCAGATGGATAGCAAGGCTCCTCGGTGTGGATCCGTCAAGGGAACCTCCCTCAAAGCGTATGTACGACGGCAAGGACTTCGTGCCGGCCAGAAACTGGCTGGTTCTATTCGGTCACCACTTCGCCTCCATAGCCGGAGCCGGCCCCATAGTCGGTCCCACCCTGGCCCTGATATACTGGGGGTGGCTCCCGGCCCTCCTATGGATCCTGTTCGGTAGCGTCTTCATGGGAGGCGTTCACGACCTCGGCTCCCTCATGGTCTCCCTCAGAAACGATGCCACTAGCATATCCGAGAACTCCCGACGCTACATATCCGAAAGGGCGCGGGTAGTATTTTCCCTGTTCGTATGGTTCGCCCTCGTCCTGATAATCGCCGTCTTCGCCCACTACGCCGCCAGCTCTTACATGAAGGACCCCCACATAGTGTGGCCCTCCCTCGGTCTCATACCCGTGGCTTTCATCTTCGGATTCCTCGCCTACCGCCTCGGTCTGAACATCGTCCTCTCAACCGTTATTACCGTGATCCTCATGCTCCTTCTCATCCCCCTTGGCGAGGTTATGCCGGTGGAGGCCTCGTACACGGTCTGGATGGTCGTCCTCTTCATCTACGCCTACGTGGCCTCCCTCATTCCCGTTCAGTACCTGCTCCAGCCGAGGGACTACCTCTCCGCGTACCTACTCATAGGTGGCATGACCCTAATGCTCGTCGGTGCCCTTATCTCTGGCAGGACCATGAACGTACCTCCGTTGTTAAAGGAGTCTTCGGCCCCCTTCCCCTTCGTACCCTTCCTGTTCGTGACCATAGCCTGCGGTGCCATATCCGGCTTCCACTCCCTCATAGCCTCCGGTACGACGGCCAGACAGTTGCCTTCGGAGAGGTACGCCCAGAGGATAGGGTACGGAGGTATGCTCATGGAGGGGGCGCTCGCCCTCTTAGTGGTGGTCGCGGTCGGCTCCCTCTCCTCCGGCCTTGACGTGAAGAACCCCATAGGGACCTTCGGGAACGGTGTCTCCAACATCACCCCCTTCCTCGGCAAGTACGGCGGTTACTTCGCCATCCTCGTCCTGAACGCCTTCATACTCACCACTCTGGACACGGCCACCCGCATAGCCCGGTACGTAACGGAAGAGCTCTTCGGCGTTAGGAACATGTTCCTGTCCTCCGCCATAGTCGTGGGGGTCGCAGTCCTGATAATACTCGGAGGTCAGGCCGGCAAACTCTGGACGGTCTTCGGTGCGGCCAACCAGCTCCTTGCGGCCCTCGCCCTCCTTGTGGTCACGGGCTACCTCATGAGTATAGGGCGCACATCCCTCCCCGCCATGCTGCCCGGTCTGTTCATGCTCCTCATAACCCTATCCGCCCTACTCTATCAGGTGAACGTCCTTCTCTCCGTGCCAAAGCCCAACTACGTGGCTGTCGTATTCGCCGTTGTCCTGTTCCTCCTCGGCCTCTACGTCGGTGGGGAGGCCGTTTACCGATGGATCTCAGGCCGCGGAGTTAAAAAACGTACGACCGTAGAATAGCACCCATGCCGAAGGTAAAACTGGAAGAGCTGTTCAACATAGCAGAGTACGAGAAAAAAGCCCGTACCAAGTACGAGGCCATCGTTGTGATAGGGAAGTACGCCCGGTATCTGCTGCGGACAGGGGCGATGAAGAAGGAGAGGGTGAAGGACAATCCCGTCATAATAGCCGCCCGCATGTTCGTTGAGAAGGGGATACCCTATCGCCGTTTAGACGAGAAGAGCGATAAGGGTGAAGGTACTGATAGGAGTTAGCGGTAGTATAGCCGCCTTTAAATCTCTGATCCTCAGCCGTCTCCTTTTTAAGCGTGGGCATAGAATAAAGGTCATCCTGACGAGGGGGGCGCTGCACTTCGTTACACCCCTGTCCTTTAAAGAGCTGGCGGGGGCGGAGGTCTTTACGGAAGAGGACTTTTTCAAGGGGAACACCCATATTGATCTCGCCCGATGGGCCGACCTCTTCCTCATAGCACCCGCCACTTACAACGTCATCGGGAAGGTGGCCGTCGGTATAGCAGACGACCTCCTGACTTCTACGGCGGCGGCCTACCTCGGCCCTATCCACTTCGCCCCGGCGATGCATACGGAGATGTGGAGGAACCCGATCCTCAGGAAGAATATTGAGACTCTGAAGACCTTCGGTCACGTTGTCCTTCCGGTGGGAAGCGGGGACCTCGCCAGCGGGGACGTGGGGGAGGGTAGAATGCTTGAGCCGGAGGAGATAGTTTCCTACGTTGAGGATGTACGGAAATTGCGGGAGTTCTGGGGGGGTAAGAGGGTCGTGATCACGTACGGAGGCACCAGAGAGCCTATAGACGACGTCCGGGTCATAACCAACCTATCGTCGGGGAAGATGGGCATAGCCCTCGCCTCCGCCTTTACCTCTGCCGGGGCCCACGTGGTAGCCGTGGCGTGCGGTGGGGTTGAGGCGGCCCCCTCACGGGAGTTTTACAGGGTGAACACGGTTGAGGAGCTGCACGACCTCCTGAAGGGGATGGATTACGACTACCTCTTCATGGCGGCGGCGGTCTCCGACTACAGGCCGGAGTACAGGAAGGGTAAGATCAAGAAGGGTGAGGATAGCCTGATCCTCCCCCTCGTTAAAACGCGGGATATTCTCTCCTCCATATCCGGGGACAGGAGGGGGATAATCGTGGGGTTCGCCCTTGAGGAGCCGGATAAACTCCATTCCGAAGCACGGCGCAAACTTCGTGCCAAGGGAATAGATTACGTCGTGGCGAATCCCACGGGGGTTATAGGAAGCGACAGGACCACGGTTTTCCTGTACGGGAGGGAGGGTTTAATTGGTGAGTTCTCAGGAACGAAATGGGAAGTCGCCCGGCAGATTGTGAAGGCGCTCGCTTCGGTGTAGACACCATGCTGGGCCGTGTGGCCCGCGTCCTGAGGCTCCTCGGTTTTGATACCCTGTACTTCCGGGATGAGGACGACCTTTCCATTCTGGCGAGATGCTTAAAGGAGAAACGTATACTTATAACTGCCGACCGCAAGTTCTTTCATCTGGCGAAGGGGTGGAACCTGAACGCCGTACTCGCACCTTCGGAGGACGTCAACCCGTGGGAGTTTGCCCGCAAGGTCGTTGAGGATCTGAAACTAAGGGAATGCGCCCGTCCTTTCAGTAGATGCCCTAAGTGCAACGGTGAGATGGAGATGGTCCACAGGGACAGGCTCGTCGGTTTTGTCCATCCGTACGTATGGCACAGACACGAGTACTTCGCCGTGTGTAAGGAGTGCGGGCAGATCTACTGGGAAGGAACCCACATAGACAGGATAAAGGAGAAGTTGTTCAGGGAAATGTAAAATAAGCGGCCACGCTCCTGCGGTAAAATCCCTTCCTATGGCAAAGGAGTACCTGAACTACATAGCCGGAAAGTGGGTGCCTTCTAAGAGTGGGCGCACGTTTGAGAACCGCAACCCATCCTACCCGGATGAGGTCATCTCCGTCCATCCCCTCTCCACCAGGGAGGACGTGGACGAGGCCGTTAAGGCGGCGAAGGAGGCCTTCCCGAAGTGGTCCAGAATACCCGCCCCCAAGAGGGCCGAGATACTCAGGAGGGCAACGGAAATCCTCATAGAGAGGAAGGAGGAACTGGCCCAGCTAATGTCCCGCGAGATGGGGAAGCCCATAGTGGAAGCGAGGGGGGACGTGCAGGAGGCCATAGATACGGGCTTCTACGCCTTCGGTGAGGGCAGGAGGCTCTTCGCCTTCACGACCCCTTCCGAGTTAGAGAACAAGGCCGCCTACGTGATCCGCAGGCCCATAGGTGTGGCCGGACTCATAACCCCGTGGAACTTCCCCATAGCCATCCCCTCGTGGAAGATCTTCCCCGCCCTCCTATCCGGGAACACGGTCGTTTTCAAGCCTGCCAGCGATTCGCCGGCGACGGCCGCCGAGTTCGTGAAGATCTTTGAGGAGGCCGGTGTCCCGCCCGGAGTTTTGAACATGGTCACCGGTAGCGGTGGGGAGGTGGGCGAGGCCATCGCCTCCCATCCGGATATAAGGGTGGTCTCCTTCACCGGCTCCAGTGTCGTGGGCGCCCGCATAGCCGAGATAGCCGCCCGCACTTACAAGAAGGTCTCCCTTGAGATGGGCGGTAAGAACCCCCAGATAGTGATGCCCTCCGCCAACCTTGACCTCGCCGTGGACGGTGTCCTCTGGGGAGCCTTTGGCACCACGGGTCAGAGATGTACGGCTACCAGCCGTCTGATCCTCCACGAGGCCATCTACGACGAGTTCCTTGACAGGCTCCTTGAGAGGGTGAAGACCCTGAAGATAGGGGACCCGTGGGAGGAGGACACCAATATGGGTCCGCTCGTGAACGAGGGCGCCCTGAAGAAGGTCCAGCTCTACGTCAGGTACGGTCTGGACTCCGGGGCGAAGCTCCTGTACGGCGGTGAGAGGGTGGACAGGCCCGGCTACTTCTTCCAGCCAACGATATTTACGGACGTGGACCCCAACTCCCGCGTAGCACAGGAGGAGATATTCGGTCCGGTCCTGGCCGTCTTCAAGGTCAGGTCCTTTGACGAGGCCATAGACCTGGCCAACAACGTTAGGTACGGTCTCTCCTCCTCCATATACACCAACGACATCCGCGAGGCGATGGAGGCCATAGAGCGGCTTGAGGCCGGCATAACCTACGTCAACGCCCCGACGATCGGAGCCGAGACCCACCTGCCCTTCGGCGGCGTAAAGCAGACGGGTAACGGCCACAGAGAAGGTGGCTGGACGGTGTACGAGATCTTCACCGAGCTTAAGACGGTCTACATTGACTACTCCGGCCGCC
>JALWYV010000013.1 GCA_027003075.1 Caldifarciminota bacterium
CTCCGATACTTCCTCCCCCTCCCCCAAACCGGAAAACCACATCCCCGTCCCGTCTCAGGATGTCCACTTCAACGCCGTAAAAGGACGCTACCCTTTCCCTCTCTCTCAGGACAGAGAGATTAAAGGCCTTACCGTACAGGCCCCGAAAGAACCACCTGAGAAACGGTCCGGATACCTGACCCATCACGACGGGCTGGTTTACGACGTAGAACCTTCCCCGCACTACGACGGCCAGATATTCCCCTTCCCACACCCATACCTTCGCGTGGGCAAAGGGGTAGCCGTGATCGGCGAGGTGGTTAAGATGGACCCGCAGGAGGCTGTCTGCCCCCCTCAGGTCGGTACCTCTGCATACGAAATGCGAAGACAGGATGAGGCAGGCCTCTATCAACTCCCCCCCGTCAGGTACTCCTTTACCCTTCTCGCAAGGACGATGTTGAAGGTGGGAAGTGAGGCTATCTCCTGAACGGACGCCATCCTTATCCTCTCAACGGAGCCGAAGTGGGACAGGAGGATTTTCTTTCTCTTCCTACCTATGCCCGGGATCCTGTCAAGTACACTCTTTCCGTACTTCTTACTTCTCAGGGTCCTGTGGTACTTCATGGCGAACCTGTGGGCCTCGTCTCTCACCCTCATGAGGAGCCTCAGAGCGGGATCGTTTATGGGTAACTGGACGACCTCACCGGACGGCAGGTACAGGGTCTCGTACCGTTTGGCCAGAGCCACGGCCGGGACCTTTATCCCGGAGTCCTCCATGGCCTTTAAGGCCGCCCTCAACTGACCAAGGCCACCGTCTATAAGAACGAGGTCCGGAACCTCCCCTCCCTCCTCCTTCAGGCGTCTGAACCTGCGGCTAACCACCTCGTACATGGCGGCGTAATCGTCTATCCCCGAAAAGCTCTTTATCTTGAACCTCCTGTACCCGGACTTAAACGGTTTCCCGTCCTTGAAGACCACCATGGAAGCTACCCGGCTCTCCCCGAAGGTGTGGGAGATGTCGTACCCCTCTATCCTGACCGGAACCTCAGGAAGCCGAAGCACCTTCTGGAGGGAGGAAAGGGCCGGGTTGGTGCGCTCCTTTGCCATAAGTATGGACTCTAACTTTGAATACGCGTAGTCGGAGGCAACCTTCACAACTTCTTCCTCTTCCTCAGCGGGTTCCCTCACCCTGACACCGGCCACGGCCTTCAGATCTGTTCCCGGCCGGGTTATTATTTCAACGGGGAGGTCGGTATTGTTAGCGTAATAGACGGAAAGGAACTCCCGCAACGTACCGGCATCCCCCTCTATGGACGATGAGACGTGAAAGGCGTACACGTCCACCACCTCCCCCCCACGGAGAACGTACAGGACTATCACGGCATCGTTCCCGTGGGACCCCACGACCCACAGGTGTTTCCTCTCCCTCCTCCGTCCTACCACCTCCTGAAAGGCTCTGAGCCTGTCCCTCCACACGGCCGCGGCCTCGTAGTTGTACCTCTCCGCCTCCTCCATCATCCTCTCGTAGAGCAGTCTCCTGACCCCTTCGGAATCTCCCCGCAGGAGCCTTCTCAGACCCTCAACGGCGGTCCTGTACTCCTCCCCAACGTCGTAGGCGCAGGGGGCGAGACACCTGCCGATGTGATACTCAACACACGGGGGTATGCGTTTCCGGGAGGGCAGTTTCAGGGAGCAGTTCCGCACAGGGAAGAGGCGTCTGGCAAAACGCATGAACTCCCTTAGAGTCTTTCTCCTCAGGAAGGGGCCATAGTTCTCTCCACTCCCCTGAGGTGTGCGTACGACGGTTATCCGGGGAAACTCCTCGTCCGTAAGGTGTATGTAGAGGAAGGGGTTCCCGTCCTTGAGGCGCACGTTGTACCGCGGTCTGTACCTCCTTATCAGGTTCGCCTCTAATACGAGTGCCCCCTCCTCCGTCGTCGTCGGTATGATCTCTATCTCGTCTGCCTCTCTGACCATGGAGGCTATGCGGTCGTTATCCGGTCTGAGGTACGCCCTTAGCCTTCGGGATAGATCTTTCGCCTTCCCAACGTAGATGGGTTTTCCTTTCCGTTTAAACACGTACACGCCGGGAAAATCCGGGGCGTTAAGTATGGTCTCCTTTACCCTACCATCCATAGGATACGGAGAGGTAGGTCAACGGGATAGGTATGACCGCCAGCTTTCCCGACGCCACCATGGTGTAAATGGGCATCACCACACCGCCACTGACACCGAACCTCCCGAACCTCTTCAGGTACCCTCCCCTCAGGGTGAGGGCCATGTACCCCTGATCCTCTATGGCGAGGGTACTTATACCCACCCCCGACACCGTATAGCCCACGGCAACATCGTAATTTTTCAAAAAGGTCCCCACGTAGAAAGTTGATGTCAGGAGGTTTATGGTATGTTCCCCGGTCTTCATGTTGAGGCTTCCCACCTCAACCGACACGTAGGAGGATGTACCCAGGCCCGTGCTCACGCCCACCGTGGGGTAGGCGATCACCTTCGGCAGGGCGTCCGATACCAACCCCGGAAACGTGGCGTGCATGCCGAGACTAAAGAGTAAAAACTCCATGGGATACCTCCAGACCGAAAGAGACCGCCCTGCGCGGATAGTAGTAGGTTATCTGAAAACGGCGTCCGAGCCTTCCAAACCCTATGCCAGCGTACGGGCCGGTGTCGTCACCCGTGAAAATAAAGCCCACGAAGGGCATGGGTCTCCACCTGCGAGCAAAGCGGTACGCCAGATAGACCTCTCCTCCTGCCTCGTTATTCCTGTCTCTCGTGATGTACCCCCTCCCCATTACCCTGAGCTCTCCAGACGCAGAAAATCCGGTATACCTGAGGGTCAACCCCCCGGCGGGAGGTCTATGCAACTCAAATATGTCGCTCGGCCTGAGGAGGAGGGCGACGAAGGAGGAGACGTAAACGCTCCTCCTTCCCATCACGAACTCCCTGTCAAACCCCACGTGCAGTTTGGGGGAGAGGAGGGTGCTTCCCCAGAAGGCCGTTTGCCTGAAATAAACTGTACTACTTCCGAGAAGCTTTTTAAACTCCAGAAACATGGGAACCACCCTGTCGGGTGAAGTGTAGGCGAAACCGCTGCTCAGGTTGTAATCCTCCCCGTACCGGGTGAACCTCATACCGAAACCGTCCCCGTAGATCCACTCCTCGTAGAAGTCCACCACGACATCCTTGCCACCCGTATCCACAGGATAGGATCCGATGTAGGCGCTCCTCTGAAAGTGGGTGTAGAAGGCATCAACACCGAACTCGCCCAGAAGGGCGTTATCCGTAACCAACGTTAAACGTAGTAGATTGCTCTGGTAATCACCGACGTAATCCCTGTAACTTCCCCAGAACTGACCCCCTACTTCAACGTAGGTTTTACCCAGTTTCCTGCCCACGGATATGGAGGTGGGATAGACGAACTCGGGGGTCCGCAGTGTCATGAGATAGGTGGAGTACTCGCTGGCCGGAGACCTGACGGAATAGTAATAATGGTAGGCGAAGGCATAATCGCGCATAAAGGACGGGGAACCTATTAAGGTGCTGCGGTTGAACGTACTTTCAAGGGACGAAGTGTTCTCTAAACTCGCATACCCACCCAGCGACACACTGTAGAAATACAGAGGAAGAGTCTGTAAATACACTAAGTGGCGGCGCGGGGACTTGAACCCCGGACCTAGGGTTTATGAAACCCTCGCTCTGACCGGCTGAGCTACGCCGCCCTGAGGCCGATATTATAAGGGCGGCACGTACGCGGGGTGTGGTCTATCCCGTCTCCTCGGCCTTACGGAAACATTCCTCCGCCTTTTCTTTGTTGCCAAGCTTTTCGTAGGCCTCGCCCATTTTCTTGTACACGTCTCGGATCAACCTCCCGGAGTATCCACTCGGAATGCTCTCCAGAGCCTTTTCGTAATACTCAACGGCCTTGAGGTACTCCCCCTTGTCCAGATATGTAACTCCCAGATTGTAGTAAATACTAGGCAGGACGGAAGATGAAGTTTTCCTGCTCAGTTCCAGGGCCTTTGTAAAGTATTCAATTGCTTTATCGTACTCCCCCTTACCGTGATATGCTGCACCCAAAACGGTATAAACGTTGCTAGCAAAGGATTCCTCCTTCTCTTTGTTGATTATTTTCAGAGTCTTCTCGCAATACTCAATCGCTCTGTCGTAGTCCTCCTTAAGGACGTATGTAAGTGCAATATCGTAATAGATACTACCGATCAGGAGTTGCTCGTCTCCAAAGGTTTCCGTGAGTATCTCCAACACCTTGAAAAAATACTTGAGGGCATAGTTGTACTTACCCCAATCTCTGTACGCATTCCCCAGGTTCTTATAGGCCCCTATTAACTTTAAAGGATCTTTCTCCATAGAAGCGAGGAGGTTTAAATAAGTCTCGTAACTTTCAACTGCTCTTGCGTATTCACCTTTCAGCCTGTATGCCAGGCCCAGGTTATGGTACAACATATCAAGGACATCCGGGGATCTGTAAGACGAAGCGTTTAATAGGCTCAGCGCCCTGTTGAAGTGAGCAATACCGTTATCGTAATCTTCCTTGCCCACGTAAGCCATCCCCAAAAAGGTCAACGTCTCAATCACCTTAGGATGATACTCACCGAGGCTTTCGGTATATATATCCAGCGCCCTTCCAAGAAGATCTATAGCCCTCTCGTAATCTCCGGCCTCAAGGGACCTTTTACCTAAGGCCAAAAGAACGTGGCCGTAAACGGTTTTCAAGACCTTTATAACTTGCATAGGAGTACGTTATTTTAAAGGGTGAATACGGGGAGCCGCTACGATCCGTTTGACCGTATCGGAAAGAAATTATACCGAGGCTTACGAAATAGCCGTAAAGGTCTACGAGTGGGCAAAGGGAATAGTTGAAGGCCGCCCTTAGAATAGGTTCCGAGGATGAGGGTTGCGGTTATAGGAGACGTGATGTTAGACGAGTACGCCTTCGGCAGGGTGGAGAGGATATCACCCGAGGCTCCCGTTCCCGTATTCAACTACATCAGCAGCAAGTTTCTGCCCGGTGGTGCAGCCAACGTTGCCCTTAACCTCGCACGGCTGGGTGTACAGGTTCACCTCTACGGCATAGTTGGGGATGACCCCGACGGCGAGGAGGTGGCGATACTCTGCGAGAGCGTTAACATAACGCCGAGATTCATCAAAAGCAAGCTCCGTACCCTGAAGAAGACGAGATTGCTCTCAAAGTACCATCACGTCCTGCGTATAGACTACGAGGAGAAGTTTTTAAAGGATGAGGCCATAGGACTGCTTGACCTTATCAGACCCGGAGATTACGACGCGGTGGTCGTGTCCAACTACGATAAGGGAACGGTCGTGGAGGAGACCCTTGACTTTGTCCGTCAAAACTTTCCCACGACTTTCAAGGCTATAGACCCCAAGTCCCTATTCTGGAAGGCTGTGGGTTTTGACCTCGTTAAGCCGAACCTGAGCGAACTGCGGAAGGCTATGGGAATGGCCCTTGAGGATATAGACGAAGTAAAGCGGGCCACGGAGATCGCGTACGACAAACTCGGAGCAAAGGCCGTAATATCAACCATGGGGGATCGGGGTATGTGGATCGTATCCGAAGAGGGAGAGTTTTACGTACCCGCCCTTAAGCGGGAGGTCATAGACATCACGGGGGCGGGTGATACCGTTCTGGCGTGGATAGTATGGGCAAGGCTTCAGGGGTACTCGTGGAAGGAGGCAGGGGAAATAGCCGCACGTGCGGCTGCCCTCACCGTCTCACATCTCGGAGCGTATGCCCCCACGTACGACGAGGTCTTTGAGGGGCTATCCCCGGCTCCGTAACCACCACCTTTCCACCGTATAATATCCACCTCAAGCGGCCGTAGCTCAATTGGTAGAGCACCAGCCTTCCAAGCTGGGGGTTGCGGGTTCGAGTCCCGTCGGCCGCTCTATGGCGCGAGTTTGTGAAATATGTGGCAAGGGCCCGATGACGGGGCACAAGATAAGCCATTCCCATCGTCTGACGAAGCGGAGATTTTATCCCAATCTCCGTAAAGCCAAGGTCCGTATAAACGGGACCGTGAAGGTCGCCCGCGTCTGCACGAAGTGTTACAGGAAATATAAGGTGCTATAAAGTACCTCCATCTCAGGTTCAGACTCTTTCGTCTGTACGTCTACAAAAGGCGCTGGTGGTTTTTAGGGTACGCACTGTTTTTTATATTTTCCGCCGTTCTGGTTCTGAACTATAACTCTCTACTTCCGGAGATTGTGAGTCGGATAGTGGGTGTACCCGTTAATTTCAGGGTTCAGAGCCTCGGGATAAACCATATCGTCCTTGAGAACCTGAAGGTAGGTAATGGAATACGGGCGTCCCACGTTGTGGCCACCTTCTATCCTGACGTCCTCCTCCTTAAGAGGCGTCTGGAGAGCGTGAGGGCCACTGACGTGTACGTAAACGTTCCACAGATAATAAAGGATTTTGAGAGACCCGGGAAGGGGGAACCTTCCGAAGTCAGGAGGGGACCCACCACATTTTCTCCTTTTGAGGTGGGACAGGTCAGGGTTTTCAACCTCAATGTGATCCCTGCGGATTCCATAGACGTTCGGGTGAGGTCGGTCGGATTCTCTTACAGGATGGGGGGGTATTCCCTCAAACTCTCCAGAGCAAACGTACAGTCCTTCAGGATAAACGTTCTTCCCGACCTTGAGGTTGACAGTGCCTTCGGGGACATGGTGATGAGGAGGGATACGCTTTACCTCCGTCTTTCGGGCCATGGCAGGTACGACACCCTCCCCCTAACCCTTGGAGACGGTCGCATAGCCCTCTGGGTGGCTCAGGATACCGTAGTTATGAGGTACGAGGTAGGGAGCTTTGAAACAGAGGGAGAAGTGGCGGACTTTAAGGTTGTGGGCGCCTCGGCAGAATGGAGGATGAGAAAGACCCCCGGACGTGTGCTATTCTCGGCCAGAGGTCTGTACTGGCAGGACACCCTTGAGATCAGGGATCTGTCCGGAAGCCTGATACTGGATAGCCTCCCGGACCTCGCTCTTGAAAATGTCAGGGGAGAGGTGTACGGCGGAAGGTTCAGGTTCAACCTTCAGGCCGAAAGTCTACGCACCTTCAGGGGTGAGGTTGACGTGAGGGGGATATCGCCCGGCGGTATACTTACCGTGAGCGGATATACCGTATTTTCCGTGGACCTGCGGGATACGTCCTTCATAGGGGGAGGGAGACTGGACTACCTGCGAATGCGAGAGCCGTCTATGGAGTTAGGGGGGATGGACTTCAGCGTGGAGAGCAGGGGACTTAAACGGTACGACTTTAACCTCCTTGGTCAGTTTGTGGACGTTTGGGGATACTACGACCTCACTAAGGACGAGGGCAGGCTCTCCTTCAACGTTGAAAAGCCCCTTCGGGGCGTTTCGTACGATCGCTTCCGCCTTTACACGTTTTCGGCGTCCGGGGAGGTGGAGAAAAGGGGTAACCTTGTAAGGGCGAACCTCCCTAATCTTAAGCTGTGGTACGCAGTTTACGATACGGTCAGGATAGATAGCCTGTTTGCCCGCGACCTTGCACTTGAGATGAACCTGAACGATCCCAAAAACCTGAGGAGCAGCGGGAAAATCCTCGTTTACTACTCCCAGATGGATCAGGCGGTCGCAAAGGTGGATTACTCCTACTCACCGGAAAGTTTTTACCTGGAGGGCGGTGTACGGTCGCAGTCTTATGGTAGACTTGAAACCGCCGTATCGGGAAGGGTGCCGGACAGTATACTTCTGCACCGTGTAAGGTACACCCACAGAACGGTAGACGTTTCCCTTGAAAACGTGCTCTTTCTTTACAGGGATACCATCCTGCTTGACATACCGGAAAATCATCTCTTTGGAGGGAGGTTGTCGGGAAAGATCGGTCTTGTGAAGGATAGTACGGATTACCGTTTTCTTGATTACTCCGAACTCACACTTGAAAACGTAAATCCCACGCCGGTCGTTGGCACCTTCTTCCCCGAGCTGGACGTCCTTGTGGACGCCCTTGACCTCTACGTTAAACCGGTAGGGTTCCTATCGGAGGCGGAGGCCACAGGGAAGATAGGTATAAGGGCGTTTTCTTACGGCGATTTACAGATAGATTCCGTACGGTCCGAATTCCGGATAAGCAGGGACGTGAGCGGGGTGAACAACGCCTACGTATGGATAGAGGATTCACCCATAGAGATAGAGGTGGGAAGGTACTACTTCCCCAACCGTACGCTCTACGTCTTTGCCCGTGCCAGAGACTTCCCGACGGACAGGTTCATACCCTTCCTGCTTCCGGACTCCAGCCGGCTGACCTTTGAACTGTCGGTGTCGGGCAGGGTGGATTCCCCGAACGTCCTCGGTTTCATCTTCTGGACAGCAAAGGGAATAGACCTGAACGGTAACTTCGTCAAGAACCCGAGGGTGTACGCCGTAGCCGAGGGTAATAGGATAGTCTTTCCGACTTTAAAGGATACGAACGTGGCACGACTCGGACGGGGAACGGTACGTTTCAGCGGTGTGGCGGGGACAAACCTTAAGATTGACAGCTTCAAAGTTGATCTGGAAGGGGCGGAGATTCAGGCCGACCCCGACATAACGGCGGTTATAAACGGCTCCCTTGACATAACGGGGGATCTGAAACGGGAGATAATGGTAACGGGGGAACTGACGGCGGACGAGGTGGAGATATTCAAACCCCTTACGGAGATGGCTGCGGGAGGCACGTCCTCCTCGTCCGCAAAGCCGGTGATCCTGTACGATATACGCTTCTTTGCTCCCCGTCGCATATTCCTGAACAGTACCCTATCCTCACAGGCCCTTACGGGTGTACTCCTTGAAATAGATGCGGAGCTTTCGGCAGATCTGAACGTCCAGAAACTCTCCCCTACCCTCTCGTCGGTCTCCGGAACCCTCTCCTTCCTGCGGGGGAACGTTTACATAGTGGACAAGGTGTTCCGCATAGATAGGGGAGAGATCGTCCTTTACGGCACGGGCGGAACCGTGAACATCCTCTCCTCCGCCACCTTCCCCAGAATTACGGGGGGTGGGACTCCAGACAGCGTAAAGGTCTTCGTGAGCATAGAGGGGGAGATAGACAGACCCACGGTCAGGATATGGAGCCAGCCCTACATGGCGACCGGGGACATTCTCGCCCTGATAATCGGGGGTAGTAACGTCCTCGGATTCCTGAGCAGGGGACTTAAGTGGGGACTAAACCTGACGGAACTGTCCATCCAGCAGACGCCCACGAGTTATCATCTCCTTTTCGGAACGTACATAACCCACAGGATATACCTCAAATCCACCCTGTCCACAGCCGGAGATTACAACAGCGTTAGGACGCTTTACTTCGTTAATCCCAACTTTTCCATATACGGTGAAAGGATACAGGAGCCTGAAGGTACGAGATACGGCGTGGGTGTGAACTTCAGGATAAGGTTTTAGGTTTGGATCCGGGCATATAATACTTACACTATGCTTGCGATACTGGCGTATTCCCTGAGCGGCAAAATGTTTGCGTCCTTTGAAACGCGGAAGTACGAGTTTCCTTTCGTTTACACGGTATACTATTACCCGTACACGGTTATCGCCTACGGCACCCGGCTCAATCTGGGGTACTACTTTGGCGAAGGTTTTGGACTGTATGTCGCCCTCGGCACAGGCTATGGCAGAAATACCTTCACGATTGTTGACAAGTATGAGGGGAGTTATTACACGTCTTACACACGTCTGGAGACGATATCCACCCTGTTCCCCGCTGAAGCGGGTCTGGGTTTATCTTTCGTACCCTTCCGTGGAGATAGGGGACTTTTCAGGGTTAGTCCGGAATTCAGGTTCATGTACCTTTCCGATAAAGAGTACCTGAAGGACAGTACCGTTGAACACTACACCGACCCGTACGATACCACCATCGTATCCGTAACGGATACAACGTACCTCATAAAGGCAACTGAGATCTCCTTACCCATCAGCCTCGGTGGTGAGTACTTCATAACCGATAAGGTCTCCCTCCGTCTGGACTACGGCTTTTACCTCCTGAGCATTGGCAGTACCACCATGACACAGGAGGGGTCGCCCGATACGGTAACCAACCGTTCCCTTAATATCCTGAAACCGGCGGATAAGTTCCGGTTCGGAGCCACCTTCTACTTCTAAGGCGGGCGAGTCAACTTTAGCAGGGATGGATACCGAGGGAGAGAAGGATACTGTCCAATTTCCTGCGGCACACGGGGCACGGTTGAATACCTTTTCTATCCACGTCCAGAACTGAGTTGGAAAAGCTCATCACACAGGAGGGATCGGGACAGTGGCGAAGGCCAAAGGCATGCCCTAATTCGTGGTTAACCTCCTTGAGTATACGCGATAGGAACCTCTCCGGGTCGTCGTGGTATAACCTCGCTATACTCACAACCGCTTCCCTCCCTCCGAGAGTCGCCTCACCGAAAACGAAGTTCAGTCCATGTTCGTACAGATCAACGTCAAGGAGGGCGACGAGTTTCAGAAAAGGGTGGGGTATTTCCCGGAGCATCCGGAGGATCGTACCGGCATGGAATTGGAGGCGCTCAGGGTTATAGGCCGAACGCAGGTCTAACCCCACACGGATTACCTCTACGGGTAAACAGAAGGTTTCCGATACGGTCCGGTTCACCTCATCAAGGAACGGTATATCCCCTACGGGTAAAATTCCTATACTCTTTTTCCCCTCCCGTATCACGGCCGCCTACTTAAGCAAGTAATAACCGTAGGCCAGCACAACAGTCCAGAAAACGAGGTAGGCCAGTATCAGGTAGATCATAATTACCTCGGAGGCACGGGAGGTAACTCCTCAGCGTTCGGGGCAAACAGTTCCAGCGTATCAACAAGTTTACCATCTTTAGAGTCGTATATGTACCCGACTAATTGATGGGAGGCCGGGTTACATCTCTGGAGCCTGTCCGAGGCCATGAATACTCCCCATACTCCGTACTTCTCCACGGCCTTCCGGCCGTATCTGGAACAGGTCATGGGGTGGGCGAAGTTGCACACGTCGGGCTGTATATCGGACAGGAAGAACTGGTACAGACGTATAACGGCCCACGCTACGAGTTTTGGAGGGTTGGCAGCCACTTCCGGCGGTATCGTCATCAGTACCCAGAGCAGCATCAGTACTTTCTCTCTACGGGCTTCCAGTAGGTTATGTTCACGGGTATATAGTCGTACTTCGGTGAACCATCTTCTTTCCTGAAAGCGAGGGTGTGTTTCAGCCACTTTTCATCGTCCCTTCTGGGGAAGTCCCTGCGGAAGTGTCCACCCCGGCTCTCCTCACGCAGGAGGGCACCCATGGCAACGACTTCGGCCAGATCAAGGAGGAACTCCGTTTCCAGCGTGAAAACGAGGTCAGTATTCCATACGAGGTTCTTATCCTTCACGCCGACTTTCTTAAACCTCTCCTTCAACTCCTTAATTTTGTTCATAGCCTTCTCAAGGCCGTCGCGAGTACGGAAGACACCAACGTTGAGATCCATCGTCCTCTGAAGTTCCTTACGTATCTTATACGGGCTCTCCTCCCCATCCCTGTTAAGGAGTTCCTCTATTCTCCTGAACTCCTTCTCCGCCTCCTGCAGGACCTCCTCCTCCTTGAAGGTGAAATCGTTGGCGATAGCGTACTGACCGGCCAGCTCTCCGGTTATGCGGCCCCATACGAGACACTCAGCCGTAGAGTTGGATCCGAGCCGGTTGGCACCGTGGAGGGAGAGACAGGCCGCCTCACCGGCCACGAAAACGTTCTCCACCACCTTCTCGGCATCCCACATGACCTGACCGTCAATGTTGGCATGGATACCACCCATTGAGTAGTGGGCTACCGGCCTGACGGGTATAGGCTCCTCTATAGGGTCCACACCGGCGAACTTAATGGCCAGCTCCCGTATGAGGGGTAACCTCTCCAGTATTTTGGCCTTACCGAGGTGGGTTAGATCCAGATGTACGTAGTCAAGGCCGTCCGGTCCCTTGAAACCGCGTCCTTCCTCTATCTCCGTCATCTCGGCACGGGAGACGATGTCCCTCGGGGCCAGCTCCATCTTGCTGGGGGCGTACTTTTTCATAAACCTCTCTCCCCTGTTGTTCCGGAGGTACCCACCTTCGCCACGGGCACCTTCGGTTACCAGAATCCCGGAGGGTACGATGCCCGTCGGGTGGAACTGTATAAACTCCATGTCCTTCAGGGGTATCCCCACCCTGTACGCCATGGCCAGACCATCCCCCGTAACCGAATGGGAGTACGTCGTAAACCCGTACAGCCTTCCGGCTCCTCCCGTCGCAATTATTAGCACCTTTCCGGTAAAGACCACAGCCTCGCCCCTCACAAGATCTATGGCAGTGAGTCCGGCGAACTTCCCGTCTTTCATTATTATGTGGGTGGCGAATACCTCGTCGTGTCTATCGTAGTTGGAGAACTTCATGAGGGTATCGTACAGGGTCTGCATCTCAAAGAAACCCGTCTTGTCCTGCGCGAAGACCGTACGGAAGAAGGAGTGTCCACCGAAGGGGCGAGCGTTAATTTTGCCATCGGGTCTACGGGCCCACGGTATCCCCCAGTGATCCAGAAGGAGGATCTCGTAGGGCATCATCTTAACGAAACGGAAGACCACGTCCTGATCGGCAAGGAAGTCGCTTCCCTTTATGGTATCCCACGCGTGAAGTTCAAAGGAGTCTCCCTCCTCCGGTCTCAGAACGGCGGCGGTTCCACCCTCCGCACATACTGAATGGGCGCGCATCAACTGTACCTTTGAAACTATCCCCACTTTTACCTTATCTCCAAACTTACGGGCAAGCTCCGTCGCAGCCCTCAGACCGGCGAGGCCGGCTCCGAGGATGACAACGTCATACCTGTAAACCTTTGAAATTTTCATAAGCCTGTAATTCTACCCCCGCAGGGTAGACGTTTCGGGATTCTGACGTAGAATTGAAACTCCATGTTTCGCAGGATCCTGAGCGCAACCGTGATTTTAGGCATCCTTGCCACCGGGTGTGAGAAAGGTTTGAACTACGCTGACCACTTCCCCTACGGCAAGGGGTACGTCCTCCTTAATCAGAACGGAGATACAGTCAAACTGGACGATCTCAAAGGCAAGGCGCTGGTCGTGGGATACATATACACCCACTGTCCGGACATATGCCCCTTCATAACTTCAAACATGAAGAAGGTTCAGAATCTCGTCAACTCCGATCCTTCCCTGAAAGACAGGGTCCTGTTCGTCAGTATATCCTTTGATCCTCGTAGGGACAGTCCGGAGGTTCTTAAGGAGTACGCAAGACTCTACAAGATAGACACGTCCAACTGGATATTCCTGACGGGGGACCGCTACACTATAGACTCCCTGATGAAAGATCTGAGTATCGTCGTGGAGATAGGTCCGATGGATGTGGAAGTGAACGTGGACACGGTGGACGGCAAACCCGTTGTGGACACGTTTTACAGGTACGAGATCGTCCATACGGACAGGATACACGTCGTGGATCCGAAGGGGAACATAGTGGACTACTTCAAGGGAAGCGAAGCCGACCCCGAAAAGGTTCTGAAGGCGGTTAAGAAGGCTCTTGGAAAGTAGCCGCGGGCGGTGTGGAACGCATGTGTGGTGAATTGTTTTCAAAGATCAGAATCCCGTCCGGGGATTGAGGAACGCAGGATATACGGACGAAATACCAGCAATATCAGCCGGGAAGGCACAGACCTGTTAAAGTGGTATACCGCATAAAGAACGTGCGGACATAGAATATCCCCTTATGCTTTTGACCGTAGCTGGAGTTTCTTTTACCCCGCTTGAGAAAAAGTACCTCGTAAACCCCGTCCAGCTCACCCACGAAGGTGAAAACGGGGAAGCGTACTTTTCACCTGACGGTAGATACATATCCTTTCAGGGTATCCCCCCCGGTAAATCCCATTATCGCATATACATCATGCGCTCCGACGGAAGCAACGTTAAACGGATCTCACCGGGGAAGGGAAAGACCACGTGTTCCTTCTTTCACCCCAAATTTCCCAACCCTCCCTACCTCATATACGCCTCCACCCACGAGGATACCACCACGTGGGAAGAAAAACCGCGCGAGAGAGGGAAACGGTACAAATGGTCCTTTGATAGGGGGATGGACGTATACCTCGCCGACACGACCGGCCGGATCCTGAAGAAACTCATCTCCTACCCCGGATACGACGCCGAAGGTAGTTTCTGTCCCTCCAATCCGGACCTGTTCGTATGGACATCCCAGAGAACGGGGGACCTTGAGATATGGGTAAAGAACCTGAAAACCGGAGAGGAAAGACAGATCACCAGCGCGCCCGGATACGACGGCGGCCCCTTCTTCTCTCCCGACTGTAAGAAGGTAATCTACCGCAGTTTCAGGGATCCGAAGAATCCGCGTGTGGCAGAGATCTACATCTACGACCTTGAGAAGGGTAAGGAGAAACAGCTAACCCATCTGAAAGCCCTCTCGTGGGCCCCCTACTTCCACCCTTCCGGAAAGTACTTCGTCTTCTCGTCCAACTACGACCCCAAAACCGGTAAGATGGGCAGAAGGTTCCACCTCTACGTCATGGATACGGCCGGTAAGCACCTCGTTCAGATAACCGATAGCAACGAAGGTTCCGACCTCCTACCCACGTTCTCCTGGGACGGTAAGTACATACTCTGGACGTCCACCAGATCCGGAAACTCCCAGATATGGAAGGCCGAATGGAGGGAGCCGGAGTTCAGGTAGGGGGTGATGATGGACGGGAGGCTGGATGTATAGGGAAAATTCCGAACCGGTTTATCTGGTCCTCCACGGTTTTAAGATGTTCGTTCCCGTAAGGGTAAACGGCGTGGAGACCCTCGCCCATCTGGATACGGCCGCCAACATGGCCACGGTGTCCGAACGGATAGCCCGGTCCCTGCCACGGACCGGAAAACGGGGAGTACGAAGTGCCTTTGAGGAGAGGGAGTTTGAGACCGTGTCGGTGGAAATGGAGTTCATGGGCAACGTGTGGGCGGATGTAGTGGCCCGCGTATACACTTCCGAAGACCCCATACCCTTCGTATGGGACGCCGCCCTGAGCGCCCACGAGATCTTCTACAGTCCGATCGTGTTTGACTTCCACATTCTGGCCCTGTTACCCGCCGGTGATTTGGAGGGCGGTACGTGGAAGGAGATACCGTCCGAATTTACGGATGAAGGTATATGCCTCGTGGAGATGGGAACGGAGAAACGGACGATAAACGCCATATTTGACACGGGGGCGAGCCTTACCGTTGTGAACGGGAGATACATGGACTCCATCGGCTTACACCTTGAACCGTCGTTTGAAACGGAGGTCCGGGACGCCACTGGAACCGTTCAGAAGATGCCCGTAAATATCTGCCGCGGGCTGTATCTGGGTAATATGGAACTCCCCGCCTTTGATTGTCTGGAAATAGATTTAAACGCCGTAGAGGAGGCCCTCGGACATAGGATAGACCTCGTCTTTGGCGCGAACGCAATGCTAAAGAGTGGTCTGCGATGGCTATTTAACAGGGAGAAAAATAGGGTCTCCGTTATGGAGTGAGAGCCGTCAATCAAGTTGACGATAACAGCAACTCTATTATCTCCATAGCCCCCAGAAGTCCGAGGACTATCAGGTAAACGGTGAACAACCGCTCGTCCTCTGCGTACCCTATCAGGAAGGTGATGATCATCAAAAGTGCGGTTCCCTTAACCTTCCCCAGCCTCCTTACGGTTGCGACCACTCCCATAACTACGGGCGCAACGAACAGGTTCGTGAGTAGAATCCCGCCAAGAATTATGGAAATTTTAATGATAAGGGGTATAGATTCCACGTACGAATTTTAAAGACGTCCACGGGAGTACCCCCTTACAATCCCCGCCATGCTCTTCCTCTTCGCCCATATCACCGTTAACGCTGTGGGAGACGTTATGCTCGGCTCTATAACCCCACGCAGGAGGATTCCACCGGACAGCGGAAAGGTATTCGTGGAGAGCGTTAAGGATTACTTGCATGGCGCCCACGTTGTCTTTGGCAACCTTGAGGGTACCTTCATCAAAAAGGGAATGAGGCCGGTCAAATGCTCCGAGGCCTCAAGGAAGGCCGGAAGGTGCTACGAGTTCGGAATGCCCCACTATCTCGCGTGGTCCCTGAAGGCCATGGGCTTCAACGTTATGAGCCTTGATAACAACCATGCACTTGATTACGGATGGAAGGCCTACCGGTTCACCCACAGACTCCTTGATAGCCTCGGCATAAGGCCCGTGGGAAAAAAGGAGTACGTTATATTTGACGTTGACAGCGTAAAAGTGGCGGTCGTCGCCTTCGGCTTTGGGGGGACCTCATGGCACATTAAAAACGTTGAGAAGGCTAAGGAGATAGTGAGGGAATTGGATGAGAAGGCCGATATAGTTATAGTCTCCTTCCACGGAGGAGCCGAAGGGAAGGGAGCCAGACACACGAAAGACAGGACGGAGAGGTTCTACGGGGAGAACAGGGGGAACGTCGTAAGGTTTGCCCACGGTGTCGTAGACGCCGGTGCAGACCTCGTGATAGGCCACGGTCCCCACGTTCTGAGGGCGATTGAGCTGTACAAGGGTAGACTGATAGCCTACTCTCTGGGGAACTTCCTCACCTACGGCAACATTAGCATAAGGGGATACGGTGGAATAACGGCCATACTTTCAGTTGTACTGGACAGGGAAGGCAAGTTCGTATCCGGCAGGATTATCCCCTTCGTCCAGAAGCCTCCGGGTGTTCCGGTCTACGACCCGAAGGGCAGGGGCATAAAGGCCATAAAGGAACTGACGGAGAGCGACTTCCCCAATACGGCCGTAGTTATAGAGGAGGACGGGAAAATACGGTTGGCCGAATAAAACTTCTACTTAACGATTACCTTCCTTACTCTTCCATCGGCTTCTACAAAGAATACCCCTGTCTTTAAAGGTACATAAACGTTTCCTTTCACCTTAACTTTTTTCAGCAGCGTACCTGCCGTGTTGTAGATTCGTACAGTTACAGGGTGTGAGGTGTTTATCTCTATACCGTTGGGCAGGACGTTTACGTGGAAAGTGGGAAGATTGGAAGACTCAACGATTTTAAGATCATCTTCTTGGCCCAGAGGCTGACAGGCGGGGATAGTAGAGATGTTGTAGTATGCGTACATCCTGTTTCTGGCATCTTTAACTATTACGATATCGGCCTTTCCTGTATCTCCCACCTCGTCAAGAAGGCCAACGCGCACGCCGTAAGGGTAGGGCGCTGTACAATTATATCCACTGAAATCCATCGGGTGCACCGACCATGTGATGGTATCTATTTGTTCGTACCACTTAAGCATAGCCTCACCGGATGGAGGGCATGCAGTAGCAACCACTATGTCCATATCTCCGTCGCAGTCTAGGTCGGCTATGTTTACACGAGAGAAGGGGTTTTGATCCGAAAAGCTTATACCTCTTGAAAGGTTACTATCAATTCGTAGTTCCTCAAAATATCCCCCACGGTTAAACCATACACTTCCCCAGTGACTTACCCCGATAATATCTAAGAGACTATCCCCGTTTATATCGTAAGCAAGAATACCCTGCCATCTACCAACCCTGTCAACTGTATCAACAGAGTAAAAGGAAGAACCATTAAAATAGTAGACGTAAAGCCCATGGTTTGGTGTAGACCATCCGTGTCTACTACACGCTGCGTCTATGTATCCGTCGTTGTTAAAGTCTCCAAAAGCTATGCCGTCACCGCAGAGGTTATCGTTTCTAACCACCAAAGTGCGCGTACTCATGTTGTAGAAATTTACACTACCATCATAGGCGCTCCAGAAAATCAAACCACCGTATCCGATTATGCTGTTGGGATTGTTCGCGGATCCCGTATGGTAACGTAGTAAGGTATCGTGGTAGAAAGGAAAAATACCATCAGAAAGTATCATATAAACCGAATGGTTTTCCCAGTGTCCAGCCGAGGCAAAGTCTTCTATACCATCCCCGTTTACGTCCCCTATGTTGGTTACTCCATAGGTTGGCTCCGGGCTTATCCTGTAAGACGTAAAGGTACCGGGTATTCCGGGAGAAATTTGTTTTAAGATATATGTCCCCTGAGATCCGAGATACCATACTCCGAAAGGTATGTCCCTAAGTCCATCTCCATCTACGTCCACGATCGTTACGGATCTATCTGTTACGAGCTGTATCCTATCCGATGAACCACCGGTATAGATAAGACACCTACAAAAGGTCAGAGGACCACTGGTTATGGTGGTGCAGCTGGTAGGGCAGGTTTGAGCATTAAGAGATGGAACAAAACCCATAGAAACAATCAAGCTGATGGAAAGTGCTAAACGCTTCATAAGATAGAATTATAAATTTGAACTTGAAGTGAGTTGAGTATGATTTATCTTTTGAAACGCTCAAATATCACGTCCACGTATCTGTTAAAATCAACATTTAGTTCCTCTCTCAACTCTTCTTCCGGAATCACCTTCGCTATCTCCGGATGCTTTAGAGCCTCCTCGTATATACTCGTCCCCCTATCGTACGCCCTCTGAGAAACTTCCTTCACCCACTCGTACGCCCTATCGCGTGATGCCCCGTGTTTCGTGAGGAGCATCAGAAGGACGGATGAGAGATAGAAGTCCCCGAACTTTTCCATGTTATCCCTCGCCCTATCCTCGTTTATGACCAAGTCCTTGACCACGGACGTCGCCAGATTCAGAGCGTAGTGCAGGGTCGTGGTCGCATCCGGAAGGGTAAACCTCTCAACCGAAGAGTGGCTTATATCCCTCTCGTGCCAGAGTGCTATACTCTCGTTCTCGGCCAGCGCCCACCCCCTCAGGAGTCGGGCTATACCCGTTAACCTCTCGCTCCGTATAGGGTTGCGTTTGTGGGGCATGGCGGAAGATCCCCTCTGTCCCTTCCGGAAAGGTTCCTGCATCTCCCCCGTCTCCGTACGGGCGGACAGCCTTATCTCAAGGGCCAGCCTCTCAAGGAACGCCCCTATCAGGCTGAGGACGTTCAGAGCGAAGGCGAACCTATCTCTCGGTACTATCTGCGTGGAGACCGGTTCAACCTTCAGACCTAGCAGTTGAAGGGCCCTCTCCTCCACTTCCGGAGGGTTCAGGGCGTAGTTGCCCACGGCACCGGATATCTTACCGTAAGAGACCTCCTCTACGGCATCGTCAAGGCGTTTCAGGTTCCTCAGGGCCTCCGAATAAAAACCGAGGAACTTTAAACCGAACGTCGTGGGTTGGGCGAAGACTCCGTGCGTCCTTCCCATAACGGGCGTGTACCTGTATCTGTCCGCCTTCTCGTACAGTACTTCAGATAACCCCTTCAGTTTCTCCTTTATTAACAGGAGAGCCTCCCTCAACCTCAGGGCGTTGGCCGTGTCAACGACGTCCGAAGAGGTCATACCGAAGTGAAGGTAGTTTCCGCCCCGCTCAAGGCTCTTCTCTATCACGCCGAGGAAGGCGAGGACGTCGTGGTCGTAGACCTTCTCCCGCTCCTCAACCTTGCGGGGTACGTCCCTCCAGAAGTCCTCGTCCTCTATCAACTTTCTAAGGGATTCGGATAAACCCACCTTGGGGATTATTCCCAGATCCTCCTGAGCCTTAGCCACCGCCCATTCCACCCTCGCCCACGTCCTGAACTTCTCCTCCTCCGACCACACCCCCCACATCTCCGGGAGGGAGTACCTTCTTAGAGGCATAAAAAAATGGCCCCAGCGGGACTCGAACCCGCACTACCACCTTGAAAGAGTGGCGTCCTAGCCCTTAGACGATGGGGCCGAGGACGGTATTATAAAGGTGAGGCGTGAGCGTCTGAGCATAGAGCCTTAAAAAGGGACGAATCACCAGTATAATACCCGCTTATGAAAGTGCATTCTTCTGTGAAGAAGAGGTGTGCGTACTGTAAAATAGTACGCCGAAAGGGACGCGTTTACGTTATTTGCAGCAAAAACCCGAGGCACAAGCAGAGGCAGGGTTGAAAATAAGGAGGGAAAATGGCCAGAATTGCTGGAGTTGACATACCCAGAGATAAGCCGGTATGGGTGGCGTTGGGTTACATCTACGGGATAGGGCCCGCCCTGGCCTTCAAGATACTGGCTAGTACGGGTGTGGATCCGTTTAAACGGGCCCGGGATCTCACCGACGACGAGGTAACCCGCCTCCGTGCCGAGGTTGAGAAGTACAAGGTGGAGGGTACCCTGAGGGCGGAGATTCAGAGGAACATCAAACGCCTCATAGACATAGGCTCCTACAGGGGGATCCGTCACAAACTCGGTCTTCCCGTACGCGGTCAGAGGACGAGGCACAACGCCCGTACGCGTAAAGGTCCCCGCGGTAACATATTCGCACGTCTGAAGAAGAAGAGGCAGGGCTAAGGAGGTTGAGGTATGGCAAGGAGAAGAAGTACAAAGAAAAAGAGCAAGAAGGCACCGGCAGAAGGAATAGTGTACATACAGTCCACCTTCAACAACACCATCATAACCGTTACCGACCTTCAGGGTAATACCATAACCTGGGCGTCCGGAGGAACGGTGGGCTTCTCCGGAACCCGTAAGAGTACGCCCTTTGCAGCATCAAGGGCAGCAGAGGAGGCCGCCCGCGAGGCCAAAAAGATGGGCATGGAAAGGGTGGAAATCCGGGTAAAGGGAGCCGGCCCCGGCAGAGAGGCTGCCATAAGATCCATAGCCGCCGCCGGGCTTGATGTTATCGCGATAGTGGATATAACTCCTATCCCGCACAATGGGGTAAGACCACCTAAGAAGAGGTCCGTGTAATATGGCAAGGTACAGAGGTTCAGTCTGCAGGCTTTGCAGAAGGAGTGGAGAGAAGTTGTACCTCAAGGGGGAGAAGTGTTTCACCAGCAAATGCCCCTTTGAGAGGAGACCCTATCCTCCCGGACAGCACGGTCTAACGCGTAAGTCTTCCAAGATGTCCATCTACGGGCAGCAGCTCCGCGAGAAGCAGAAGGTGAAGTGGATGTACGGCATGTTGGAGTCCCAGTTTAAGAGGTTCTTCCGTATGGCCGAGAGGATGCCCGGAGACACCGGTGAGAACTTCCTGTCCCTGTTAGAGCGCAGACTTGATAACGTCGTATTCAGGGCGGGTTTCGCCAAGAGCAGGAGGCAGGCCCGTCAGATAGTCCGCCATGGCCACGTAAAGGTGAACGGCCACAAGGTGGACATACCCTCCTACATCGTAAAGCCGGGTGACGTCGTGGAGATAGCCGAACACTTTAAGAGCAACCGGGAACTGCAGGAGGCCGTTGCCCTCAAGAGGACACCCCCCGCATGGTTAGATGTGGACAGCTCCAGCTTCGTCGCCAGGGTCGTACGGGTTCCTCAGAGGTCGGACATCACCCATCCGATAAACGAGCGTCTGATAGTGGAGTTCTACTCCCGATAAGGAGGATAAACCATGGAGAATGAGAAGAAGAAGAGCCGGGTTAAAACCTACGGTACCGGCCTCAATACCATAGTCCTCTCCGAGGGCGTTTTTTACGAGGAGAACGATACCTACGGCAAGTTTGAGATCGGGCCCCTCTCCCGCAGCTACGGCACGACGGTGGGCAACCTCCTCCGGAGGGTCCTGCTCACGTCAACGGGAGGGGCCGCAATAGTCGGCGTAAGGTTCAAGGGAATAAAACACGAGTTCGCCGGTATCCCCGGCATAGTTGAGGACGTTCCCACCATAATCCTTAATCTGAAGAGGGTTCGCTTTAAGGTGGCCCGTCCTTTCCAGAACATAATAGAGATAAAACTCAAGTTCGTTTCTAAAGGGGACGAGCCGTTTGAGATAAAGGCCGGTGATCTGGAGACCCCTCTCGGTATAGAGGTGGTGAACAAGGATCAGCACATAGCCACCCTCGTGGCCAGGGACGCTGAACTCATAGGCGAGCTTTACATAGCCTACGGCCACGGATACATGATAGGGGACGACGTCCACGAGGAGTTGAAGAGAACGGGGTCCCGTCTCGTTGAAAAGCCCGACGTCATATTCGTGGACGCCATATTCTCCCCTATTGAGAAGGTGAACTTCTTCGTTGAGGATTTCCTGTACGGCGGGAAGTTTGATAAGGAGAAGCTCATCCTTGAGATCTGGACGGACGGTTCACGCAAGCCCTCCGAGACCTTCTTTGAGGCCCTTGATATCGTTGAAAACGTCCTCCAGCCCCTGAGGAACGTTTTGAGCGAGCCCATCAAACCCGTACGCGTTCTTCTCCCCGACGAGGAACTTGAGTTCATGCGCAGGAGACTGGCCAACCCCATATCGGCCATACTCAAGAGCGAACTGCCCAGTAAACTGGTCAGGGCTATAGAGCGCGCCGGCATCAACACCTTCGGAGAACTTCTCAAGCATACCCCTCAGAACCTCCGGGAGGAGTACGGTTTCTCGGAGGAAGACGTTGCTCTGATAGAGGAGGCCGTAAAGAGGCTCGGTTTTGAGATGGGTAAGGACTACTGGAAAGAATTGGAGGAGGCCAGCCATGAGGCATAGGGATAAAAGGGTAAAGCTCGGCAGAGAGAGGGAGCACCGTAAGGCGCTCCTGAGGAACCTCGCCCGCGAGGTTATAGAGCATTACTCCATAGAGACCACGACCGTTAAGGCGAAGGCGGCGAAATCCCTGCTTGAACACCTCCTGCATCTGGCAAAGGAGGCTAAGGAGAACCCGGACCTGAACGTCCACAACCGCCGTAAGGCCTTCAGGATTCTGGCCGACCGTAAGTACGTCAACCGCCTCTTTGACGAGATAGCCCCCAGGGTGAAGGGTGTGAGGATCGTACGGGTGAGGGTGAGGAGGGGAGACGCCGCCGAAATATCACGCCTTGAGTTCATCCAGTGAGGGTACTGGTAACCGATTTCGGTGGTCTGAGGGTAAAGTGGGGGTTGTTTGAGGGGGGACAGCTGAAGGAGAAGGGGGTAATAGACTCCTCCTCCGTTTCCAGTCCGGAGAAGTTCGTCGGTTTTTTGCGCCGCTTTGAGTACGACAGGTTCGTTCTGGGCTTTGCAGGACTGGTGAGGGACGGTATAGTACTCCACGCTCCCAACCACCCCGGATGGGACGGGTACAACCTCCACAGGATATTCGGGGAGGACATAATCGTTGAGAACGACGCCAACCTCTTTACCCTTGGTGAGGCTATATACGGGGCGGGTAAGGAGCGCAGGTTCGTTATAGGCGTTACCCTCGGTACGGGTGTGGGAGGTGGCCTGGTCATAAACGGTGAGATCATCCGCGGAGCGGGGGGCCTCGGGATGGAGATCGGTCACATAACCATAGGTATGGAGGGCCCCCCGTGCAACTGCGGTTCCTACGGATGTGCGGAGGCCTATCTTGGAGGGGTTTACTTCATAGAGAGAGCGGCCCGGCTGTTCGTGAGGCACGGGCAGTCCGCCCCGAAGAGCATGAAGCACCTTGAGGAGGCGGCCCGGATGGGTTCAAGGCTGGCGGGTTATATGTGGAACGAGTACGGTCGCTATCTGGGTGTCCTCATGGCCTCCCTGATAAACATATTTGATCCTGAGATAATCGTCATAGGGGGCGGAATAGCAGGTGCTTACGACCTCTTTAAAGATGCGATGTTCAAGGAGATCCAGCGGAGACGGGTCGCCTACACCCTGAGTACGGAGATCGTGCCGTCGGCTCTGGGTACGGACGCCGCCCTGTGGGGTGGGTACCATCTGGTAACTGCAAAGGGATAGGTACCTTTACTTAGTTCTCCCCCTTCCCGCTTAAAATCCACGCCATGGACAAAACCTACAACTACCGCGAGTGGGAGAGGAAACTATACGAGAAGTGGCTCAAGCATAAGCTATTCCGTGCCACGGCCGAGGAGGCCAAAAGGTCCGGTAAGCCCACCTTCACTATAATGATGCCACCGCCCAACGTCACCGGCGACATCCACCTTGGCCACGTATTAGACAACACCATTCAGGACGTCGTCGCCCGCTACAAGAGGATGGCAGGCTTCTACGTACTCTGGCAGCCCGGAACGGACCACGCCGGAATAGCCACCCAGAACGTAGTTGAAAAGGAACTGGCGAAGGAAGGTAAGAGCCGCTTTGACCTCGGAAGGGAGGAGTTCCTGAAGAGGGTGTGGGAGTGGAAGGAGAAGTACGGCGGCAGGATACTCCAGGCCCTGAAGCGTCTGGGGGTCTCCCCCGACTGGGACAGGGTACGTTTCACCCTTGACGAGGACTACAGCCTCGCCGTAAAGACGGCCTTTGTGGAGCTTTACAGGGCGGGCCTGATATACAGGGGTAAGAGGCTCATAAACTGGTGTCCGAGGTGCGGGACCGCTCTCGCCGACGACGAGGTTGAGAGGGAGGAGGAACAGGGGAAGATATACTACCTGCGGTATCCCCTTGCGGACGGTGAGGGCTACATAACCGTCGCCACGACGCGACCGGAGACCTACCTCGGGGATACTGCCGTCGCCGTAAATCCAGAGGACGAGAGGTATAAGCACCTCATAGGTAAGAAGGTGCGGCTCCCCTTCGTCGGTGAGAGGAAGGACATAGACGGCAACCCCGTTCCCCCGGAGATCCCCATAATAGCCGACCCCGTCGTAGATATGGAGTTCGGCACGGGGGCCGTTAAGGTCACGCCCGCCCACGACTTCAACGACTGGGAGATAGGGGAGAGGCACAACCTCCCCA
>JALWYV010000014.1 GCA_027003075.1 Caldifarciminota bacterium
CCTGATAGAGGAGAACAGGCTTCTGGAGGTTCTGGGGTTTGAGAATAGGGGAGTATTCTTCCCGGAGGTTCACAGCCAGTTCAAAATAGCCATAATCATAGCCCAGAAAGGAGGCAAAACCGAAGATTCTATAACGACCTTCTTCCTCTCCCGGAGGCCTGAAGACCTTGACAGACCGAAACGCCACATGTCCTACACCGTAAGCCTACTGAAACAACTGTCTCCGGAGAAGTACGCCTTCCTTGAGCTGCACTCCGATATGGACGTACGGATAGTTAGCAAGTGCTACGAGCAGTACAGACCCCTGAAGGACGGATCCCATCCGTGGAAGATAGAATTCACGAGGGACCTTGATATGACCAACGACCGCCATCTCTTCCACGAGGACGGGGGAGATATGCCCCTATACGAGGGTAAGATGATCTGGCAGTTCCGCCACGACTGGGCGCCACCCCGCTACTGGTTGAAGGTGGAGGAGTTAAAGGCCGTAAAACGCAGGGATGGAAGGCCGAGGTTCCAGCTGGAAGATGGTTCGTGGAGGTGGGAGCATTACAGGGTGGGGTTTAGAGAAGTGGCGAGCAGCACGAATATACGAACGTTAATATCCACCTTAGCTCCAACAAACCTTCTGTTTGGGCATACCGTATGGGCAGAGGACGAACCTCAAAAATTATCTCCCATCTTGAAACTATTTACCACAGCATATTTCAATAGCTTTATTGCGGACTATATAATACGGCTCTTCGCGACAACCCATGTTCAGAAGAGTTTTATAAACCGCCTCCCCTTCCCCTCCCTTCCCGAAGACGACCCCCGCCTGCAGCGTATAGCCCACCTCTCCGCCCGTCTCGTAGGCTACACCGAAGACTTTGCCGACCTCATGGCCTCCGTTGGCCTTGACTGGGAGAAGGATGGCATACCACCCTTATGCCCCAAACACCGCAAAGAGGCCTATACTTCCGGCAGAATGGACACCTACCTGCTCCCCGACTTCTGCGAAGAGTGCTGCCGCCTGCAGATGGAGAGGATACGCCTTAGAGCCGAAATAGATGTGATAGTAGCCCGCGACATCTTCCACCTGACACGGGAGGAGTACGAACACGTCCTCAACTCCGTCCGCGCTGGCAAAGATAGACCCAGCCCGCTAAGGACCTACATGGAGGCTCTGAAGGGGGAGATCCGCAGGAGGTGGGATTCAGGGGTATAATAGGGGGTTATGAAGTGTACTCCTAATAATTTTGAGAGGTTAGTGGAGGAATATAACAGGACGGTAAAGAACTTTATATCTTCCGGTAACTCTAGGAAGCGTAAAAGTACTGAAGAATGGGCAGAAAATTTGAGGTTTTTTGTGGAAAGAGCTTTAGAAATTTGGTATTGCTTTGCGAAGATACACGACCTGCCATTATATAGAGTAGAATTCAAAAAATCTTTGGAGAGTATAGGAGAAAGTATAGAAGAAGAATACGCTAAGCCTCCGAAAAGAGCAGAAGGATGGGCTATATTTATTGATTTCACCAGATCCACATCTTATTTTGATAATGATATAGGGTACTTAGAAAATTACTCTGGATACATACTGTTTAGTGCCTTTAATATGTTTCTTAAAACGTATTTACGTATAACGGGTGGGGAATTTCTTGAGAATACTGGAGATGGAGCGTTTATTTTTAAACCTTTAAAATTAAAATCGCACAATCCTTTAAAATCACACAATATTAGCACTGATATCTTGAATATACTCATAGCGGCGGAGTTTTTAAAAATAAAAGCAGAAAAACTAGGACTTTTAAACTTTAAAGACTCCAGAAAGGCAATTATTCATATCGGTATAGCAAAAGGGAAAGGATATATGATACAGTGGGGATGTGATAAAAAATTTATATCAAAAGCATCGTGGGAAGCAGCCAATAATTGTAAAGAAGCACCGAGGGAGTACGATATTATTGTAAATGATTCACAAGTGAAGGGTTCTGAACGTATAATTAAGTATTCGTATATTTACACACAAACCCCCTTAAAATTTCTTATTAGAAATTACCAATCAAAAATGGGGAGGGATACATACGGAAAATTAATCCTTCTTGATCGTAATTATCCAAACGTGCAATATATACTTCCCGTTATTATAAGCACATAACCATGCAGGAACAACTTTTTAAACAACTCAACTACATTCACGAATACATCAACCGTGCGGACAATAAAATGCATATACTTCTGGGTTTTCATTTTCTTCTCATTGCTCCGGTGGTTAAACGAGCAAACGAGGTTTTTTCCTACTTTTTAAGAAGTCTTAACTATCAAAGTAGCGGCATAGATCCTTCAAAGTGTATATTTTTAGGTATTTTCTTCGTTTTTCTTATTCTATTTGCATATTTTGAGGGCAAATTTTTATATCTTTTTTACCGTACCCTTCTTCCTGATCTATCTACTGAGGACAAAGTAGGTACCGATTACAAATCCGTAATTTTCTGGGGACATATAGCGTGGAAATACAGAGATTTAAATGAGTTTCGTTCTGCTTTGGAGAAAGCCATAAAGGATGAAAATATCTACGAAGATGATATTATTACACAAATATACATAAACTCCTTAATAGCATCACATAAGTTTGAAAAAGTTCAAAAAGCTTACACTCTCCTTCCGTGGAGTATAGTAATCGCCGTCATTACATATCTGATCGGAAACTTGATTCTGGCTTTACCTTAACAGAGTTATATTTCCTGACCCCTCCTAATACGGTATGTCCTCCATCAACTTATCCACCTTGTCCACCTCGTCCAGTTTACCGAGGGCGAAGTAAAGTACCTTCGCCTCCTCAAGGTAGTTCCGGGCCTTGTAGGCCTTACCGAGAGCCTTATATGCCATGCCCAGATACTTGTATATATCCGCCCTCTCGGCGTCCGTGAGGTCAGGCTTCTGAAGTTCCTCCTCAAGCAACCTTATGGCCTCGTAGTCCTTCTTAAGGTTGATCAAAGATACCGCCAGAAGTATCTTGGCCTCTCTGACGTCCTTATAGTCCGGGTACAGGCTCACTATCTTCCGGAAAGTCTGGGCGGCATCGCTCCACATCTTCAGGTTGTAGTATATCTTACCGGCGGATAGGAGAGCGTCCGGAGCCTGCGGATGTTTTGGAAACTCCACACCCATCCGGTAGAGATAGCGGGCTGCCAGTGTATCCTTACCCTCCTCAAGGAACTTACCTCCCCAGTAGAGGAAGGCGTCCGCCACCTCGTTACTGTTGGGGAACTCCCTCAGGAACTCCCAGAGGATGGTCGTGTCCTGCTTTGCGAGGATGGAGTAAACCTGCTGCGCTCTCTGGCGGGCTATCTCGTAGAGATCGGAGTTCGGATAGTTAGTGTACAGTTGTTTCAGGTACTTGAGGGCCTCCCGGTGTTCTCCCTCGTTGTAGTAGATCTCGGCCAGAGTGTAAAGCGCCCTCGGGGCGTCCGGATGGTTGGGAAACCTCTCAACGAACCACACGAGGGTCTTCTTAGCGGCTTCCTGTCTGTTCGTACCGAGGTAGATGGTGTACGTACGGTAGGCGGCATCCCCTGCCCTCGGAAGGTTGGCGTAATCCTCCATAACCTTCTGGTAATAACTTATGGCCTGATCGTACTGTCTCATGGCCTCGTACACGAACCCGATGTAGTACAGGACCTCCGCATCCGTTGGAGGGTGACCCGTTTTACCTATGCTGAGAAGGACGTTTAAGGCCTCATCAAGTCTCCCTACGTTGAAGGCGGATATGGCCAGAGCAAGCTGGGCGTGGGCCTTCATAACACCCGTGAGGTGCGGAACGGCCTGTTTTGCGTGGTTATAGGAGTCCTCGTACTTGCCGGCGTGCAGGTTACACCACGACGCCCCCATCCGGGAGAGGGCTACAAGGAGGGGCTTTTTGCCCTCGTTAACGTTGCGGACGTAGATGGATTCCGCCTGAAGCCAGTGTTTTCCGTAGAAGTTGGCCTCACCGGAGGCCCAGATGACCCACCCTATCCCCTCGTTCCACGGTCTGTTGTAGTAGTCCGACAGGAATATGCTTCCGTAAGCCCTGCCGCCCTCCGGGTCCTTGCTGTAAACGTAAGCCAGTATATAGTACGTCCTCGCAACGTAGGACGGCCCGCCCGTAAGGTAATCGGACTGCACCACGTCGCTCAAGACCTCAATCCCGTCCTTGAAGAGGCCTACCCTGACCAGCCCCACACCGTACTTCGCAGCCTGAAGATACCACTTTTTAATCTCCTCCTTATCCGGTCCCTTAGAGAACCAGCCCTTCTTCTTCGGTTTCGGTGGTAACCTGTAGGAGTTGAAGAACCTCAAAGAGTCCTCAAACCTCAGGGACATTATATCCTTCCAGTCGGGTACGAGGGAACTCATATCCGGCATGTAGAAGTAGAGAGGGCGTTTGAAGTCCGTTATCTCAAACTCGGCCTCACCGGTTATGACCTCCTCCTCCTCAACGGCCTGACCGGAGGGTGCCTGCTGATTTAAAGTATCCGGCTCCTGAAGGAGTAAAAACAGCAACATTAGTGGTTATTTTAATCCCGTAAAGAAGATTATGAAGGTCGTCCCTTTCTAAAGGCCCTTATACCGTAGTAAGAGACGAATACGACCCCAACGATGACTAAGACAAAGACCGCCCCCATGACGTAGTAGAGCAGTTCCTTTTTGACGGGAGGCGTTCCCACGTAGAAGGCTATCCTGCCGCTCCCCTCCCACACCCGTATCTTCTCCCCCTCAAACTCCTCCGTACCTCTGTACGTGGCGTACTTCACCTGAACGGGTACCAGCGTGTCTACCAGTAGTTTGTAGCTGTCGGCCCCACTCCTCTCCACACCGAAATCCTCCTTAACGACCACGTAAGAGAGGGCGAAGTTCCCCTCCCCCGGAAGTATCAGGGGGTTCAGGATCACCCAGCCGTCCTTCCTTATTACGTCATCGTCCCCCGTACTCATGGACAGGGCCGTGGCCCCTTCCGGCACCTTTATCCGCACGGAAGGACCCCTGTAGGCGTACTTGCTGTTGTTAAATACGAAGAAGACCTCCACCACCCTGTACCCGCCACGGTCCCGCAGGAGACCTATGTTTTCGGAGGTTAACTTAATAACGGATGAGTCGTAGGTTACGTCGTAAACGAAAATGTCCATGGCCGTATCTTTACCCACCACGACTACCCTTGAGGGAAAAACCTCCCCCCGGTACATCACGTTAAAGGCCAGAACGTGGACCGAGGGCGGGACGTAGGTGTCGCCCATGCCGTAGATCTCAACCGTGTCTATCACCCGGATGTTCCCGTCCGGTGTGAAGGTTACGACCTCGGTAAGGAGGGTGTCGTTTACGTAGGTGTTGGCGGTGAGGTTGAGAACCCTTAGATGTATCGGTTTAACATCAAAGGGGGTGTTTTGAGACAGGAGGAACCAGAGCATCCCGACCCTTCAATCAGAGCGAAAGGGCTTTAAGTACCTTCTTGAAGAGTAGCCTGACTATTCCGAGGTTCTTCTCCTCAAACTCGCCCATTACGTAGAGCGAGCCCACACGTTCACCGTACAGGGTATGACCGTTTTTAAGCAGGATAAAGAGTCTGTTGACAAGCCCCGAAGCCAGAGTACCGAGGATGGGGTCGTACTCGTTGGGCCATCCACCCTTCAGGACGTAAACCTTCCCCTCCTCTATACGGAAAAGGCGTACGAGTTCGGGTATGGATACATCAACGGGCTGCTCCACTATGTCGTACCGCGCCTTTACCTCCGTTTCGGCCTCGGATACGACCGGTTCCGAAACCTCCTCCACTCTCGGCGTTTCCTCTACCGGGATAGGCGCCTCCTCCACAGGAGCCACCTCCTGCACTTCCTGAGGCTCCTCCTTCTGAACTTCCTCCGCGAACAGAGGGCCGGAAGGTATCTCTATCTTCTGCTCAGGCTGAGTTTCCTTTTCCTCAACTTCGGGTATTATTGGAGTTTCTTCCAGCTCTTTGTCCAGTTTCTGCAGTAGATCTTCGGTCTCCTCCTTCTCCTGCCTGCTCTCAAGGACTTTCTTCAACCTCTCCTCAAGGCTCTCCACGTCCTTCATAGCCCTCTCCTTCATCTTCTCCATTACCTCGGGAAGGGTACGGAGCAACCGGTCGGCCGTGTCTATATCAAAGGGGGTGTTCTCGTCTATGGCATCTATATCAACGCCCGAGAGTTCCGCCCATAACTTTATGGCCTCCGGGTCGTTTCCCAGTTCCTCCTTCCCCTGAAGTACTATCATATAAAGTTCAGACATGTGCTACCTCCTTTATTCTCTCCGGACTTAGACCGAAGGACTTCGCGTAAACGATCGTCCTTAGCCGTATGGCCTCCCTCTCCAACAGCCAGAGGTACTCCATCACGGCGAAGAAGCTCACCGGCTCAACGGCAAAGCCCCTCTTAACGTCCTCAAAGAACCTCCTCTCAAAGGCCTCGTCTATCTTCTCAAGCGAGAAGGGGCCGTCAAAGGATACGTACTTACGTACCAGATTCTCCAGTTCCTCCACGTCCTCCATCACCATAACGTGGCGCTTTATCTTCGGGCTTATGTACCCCCCATCTATCCAGTAGGATGGGCGTTCCCCGGAGGATAGGGATATGTACGCCATGGCGATGTTCTTTGAGTCAACCGTATAGGAGTAGAACTCCCTCACCAAAGGATGCACATCCCTCGCGAAGACGGTGGAGAAGAAGGACATGTAAACGTTGTATTCAAATCCGGCGAGGTTACCGTTCCTCAACTCCACTATGGCCTCACGGCTTATGGTAAACGGCAACCCCTTAAAGGCCATCTTGGCCCTCTCCGCCGCGGAAACGGCGTCCTCCTCCTGAAGGAGCTCCTTAAGCCTTATCTCATCAAGCGCCCCGGCGGGAAAGAGGCTCCTCTCTATGGCCTTCTCATCCACACCGTAGAACTTACCCCTTACGACCGTTATGAAGTTGTGGAGATCCCACCTGCCGAGGTAAACGTCCAGAGACTCCCTGTACCCGCCCTCATCCATCAGGGACCTCACCTTCCGGAGTTCATCCGCAAACGCCCGGTTTATGGCGGACACGTACAGATCCACTCCCTCTTTTACACTCTTGAGCTGGGAAACGTACAGGCCGTAACGGGTATCCTTCAGGATGTTCTCGTAAGCGCCCATATCCTCCCTTACAAGCATCTCGTAAACTTCCGGTTTCAGGAGTTTTGCCCTTCTGCCTCTCAGCCTGCCGTAAACGTACTCTATGCTCATACTATACCCCCTTTCTGTAGTTCGGAGCTTCCTTGGTTATAAAGATGTCGTGAGGGTGGCTTTCCTTCACACCCGCACCCGTTATCCTGACGAACTTCGCCCTCTTCCTGAGGGTTTCAAGATCGTGGGCACCGAGATAACCCATCCCCGCCCTGAGACCCCCAACGAGCTGGTAGAGGACGTCTGCCACCGGCCCCTTGTAAGGGACCATCCCCTCAACCCCTTCGGGAACGTACTTGGTGGGTTTCTCGTACCCGTACCTGCTTCCACCGCCGGACTCCATGGCTCCGAGGGAACCCATCCCTCTGTAGGTCTTGTATCTCCTGCCGTTGTAGAAGATATCCTCTCCGGGACTCTCGTCCGTGCCTGCCAGAAGGCTACCTATCATGACGCTGTCGGCCCCGGCAGCCAGAGCCTTTACGATGTCTCCGGAGTACCTTATTCCGCCGTCTGCTATAACCGGCACTCCGGCAGGCCTGGCCACAGCAGCCACGTCCATTATGGCCGTGAGCTGGGGAACCCCCACACCGGCCACGACTCGTGTGGTACATATTGATCCGGGCCCCACCCCAACCTTAACGGCGTCGGCCCCGGCGTCTATGAGGTACTTCGCCCCTTCGGATGTGGCCACGTTTCCCGCAACGACGTCTATCTCCGGGTAGCTGGCTTTCAGGTACCGTACGGCCTCCCCCACCCTCTTACTGTGTCCGTGGGCGGTATCAACCACGAAGGCGTCCACACCGGCCTCGGCAAGGAGAGCCGCCCTGTGGGGCAGATCCGATCCCGGACCGACAGCCGCGGCGACCCGCAAACGCCCTTTAGCATCCAGAACGGCGCTCTCGTTCACGGACGTATTGAATATGTCCTTGGCGGTTATGAGGCCCACGAGCCTGCTGTTTTCGTCCACCACGGGGAGTTTCTCCACCTTCCTCTCCCGGAGGACCCTCCGGGCCTCCTCAGGACTCACACCCGGCCCTACTGTAACAAGAGCCTCCACAGGTGTCATGTAATCGGACACCTTTCCGGTATCGGCGAACCGTATATCCCTTCTGGTGATCAGACCGAGGAGCCTCCCCCCATCATCCACGACGGGTATACCGGATATCCCCTTCTCTTCCATCATCCTGCGGGCTTCGGAAACGGGAGCATCCGGAGATATGGTGTAGGGGTCGCTGATCATCCATGCCCGGAAGCGTTTTACCCTGCGGACCTGCTCGGCCTGTTCCTCCGGGGTCAGGTTACGGTGAATTACGCCTATGCCACCGGCCTGGGCGAGGGCGACGGCCATGCGATACTCCGTAACGGTATCCATCGCGGCGGAGACTATGGGAATGTTCAGGGCCACGTTCCGACTGAACCGCGTGGAGACCCTCACCTCCGAAGGTAAAACCTCACTGTACTGCGGTACTAAAAGTACATCATCAAAAGTCAGGGCCTCGGGGATATCGGGCAATTCCATCCCCATTTACTCCCGGAAACGGACCTCTATACGCTCGTACTTGGCCCCCTGTCCGAAGTATCCGCGCTTGACGTGGAGTTTCTCCGGATCTATCGGTGCGTTCTTCAGGATGAGTTCCTTGATAATCTTGGAACGGTCCTCCCAGAGGAAGGTGCCCTTGGAGTAAACGTAGACGTCCACGGGGCCTTTACCCTTGTAGTAGTCCTTCACGTAGTTCAGCATCTCCACGATGCGCTCTTCGCCGTCGGGCTGAAGAACCGCTCTGCCGGGCTGGAAGATATGTTCAAGGTTCAGGAAGACCATGTGGTCCCCCTTGTTGGTCTTGGTAAAGAACCCGACGATCTCGGGAAGCTCCCTGACCTCGCGACGACGGGCCCCGCTCTTGCGCATCAGGATCACCCGGTAGGTGAACTTCTCACCGGGCTTTATTACGGGCTTCCCCTTGTCGGAGAAACCGTCCCACTCTATGCGCTTGGGAAGGCCTCCACGTCCCTCATAGGTCTTAACGGGTATACCCGCCGAGTTGTAGATTATGATCTTCCACTTATCGGGCTTGGGGAACTTGCCGAGCTCTATAACTATCTTGTCGTGTATCATCCGGGGGTAAACGGGACGTTTAAGGAAGGGGTTGTAGAGCTTTATAACCTCGGCGAGCTCCTTCTCCACGCCGGGAGGAAGGCGCTTCTCAAGGCCCCTCTCCCTCCTGACGATGAAGCTGTCCAGAGGCTCAAAGGGTCTGAGCTGTACGTCCACTATGGGCTTTACGGCGTCCTCTATCTTGTACTCGGCCTCGGCTACGATCTCCTCCTCCTCGGCTATCTCACCACCACCCTGAGCAGGAGCCTCGCTACCCTCCGCAGGGGCGGCCTGCTGTTCACCGCCCTCCGCAGGGGCCTCCTGAGCGTACGCAAGGGCCGGTATACCCATAAGCAATAACAGTATAAAGTTTCTCATTTTTACCCTCCTTACTGCAGGATGAACCTGAAGGTTATCTTACCGCTACACCCATCCGGTACGTTAGAGGAGAACACCCAACCACGGACGGCGTTTAGGGCGGCGTTATCAAGGACGGGGTAACCGCTGGATTTGATGAGGTTGAGGCTCTTAATGGTTCCGTTGGAGTTGAGGACTATCTGAACGACCACGGTTCCCTGCCAGCCCTCACGACGGGCACGCCTCGGATACCTCGGCCTAACCTTACGGACGACCTTTCCACGGATACATCCCTCTATCTGGATAGCGCCTCCACCCTTCACCTGAACGGGCTGGGTGGGACCGGCTATCTGCTCGGCGGATACGGCAGCTTTAGGTACGGCCACGTCCACGTTGGATACGGCTTCGGCGAGACCACCGCCGCCGCCACCACCGAGGGATATACCGCCGCCACCACCTTCACCGCCGAGACCGAGGCCACCGGAGAGGGATCCCTCAAATCCACCGCCACCGAGGGAGACGGCGGGGACGGCCTCCTGGGCGAGTATGTCCGCAGTACTCACGCCCTTCGTGGGTACGGCCACGACAACGTCAGCCGCCTCGGCAGACAGGGACTGATCCATATCCGATATGTCTATCTTGGCCGCGGTCTCAAGGTTGGCACTCAGATCCACCTTCTGAACCTGAACCTGCTCGGGGAGCATCTGGGTCTGGGCGATCTGCACCTTCACGTTCTGAGGTACGTCCACCTTGAGCTTGGGCCCACCGAGTTTTATGGTGGGGCTTACGGTCTTACTCAGCTTGGCCTTCAGGCTGATCTTGGTCTGCTTTCCGGGTTCCTTCTTATCTCCGGGTTTCTTTTCGTCTTTCTTTGCTTCCTGCTTCTTCTTCTGCAGGAGCTTTCTGAGTTTGGGGGGAATTCTCTTCTTCTTCTTTAACTTCTCTTCAAGGAGCTGGATCTCACGGAGACGGGCCTCCTCAAGGGCCGCTGCTATTTGTTCCCTCATCGTGTAGGCAAGAACTGCAAGGACCGCCACACCGAACCAGAAGAACACCGCCAACCTCTTCGTCGGCTTATCCTCCTTATCCTCCGGTAGTTTAACCGTTATCTTTGCCATATCTACCTCCTATTATAAGGCCGATTACGGCCATTATCCTCCACCCTTGCGCTTTACCACGGCGAGGGCCACCCTCTTGGCCTTGCCCTTCTTGACGGCATCAAGGACCTCAAGGACCCGCCCCCACTCTATGGACTTGTCAGCGCGCAGAACGGTGAGCTGCTGTCCCATTAACTCGGGGTCGTTGTTCTCGGCCGCGTACTTCTCCTGAAGCTCCCGGACCTTCTGGGTTATGGCCTGGAGATCGGGCATCTCGTAGTCCTGTACGTACAGCTTCCCTTCCTTCGTGACCGTTACGGGTATGCTCTGCTCCAGCTCAACCTCTATAACGTTCGCCTTCGGTATATCCACCTTTATGGACGTGTTTGAGAAGAGGGACTGAGCGTTCATAATCAGGGTAGCCAGCGTAAGGATCATCACCCCTGCCATGGGGAACAGGAACTGACCTACGTCCGGTGGCTCTTTGGGCTTCGGTTTCTCCCTTGCCATCTTCCTACCTCCTACTTACATTTACTCCGCTTGCGCTTCATGATAAGCACGTCAGACGCGCCCTTCTCCTTCAGGAGGTCTATCATCTGGATCACGTACTCGTATATCACGTCGTTGTCGGCCGATAGGAGGGCCTGCTTCTTAACGCTTCTGGCCAGCAGCTTGGGGATTATGTCCGGGAGACGGTTGGGGTCAAACGGCTCCTCGTTAAGGAAGACCGTACCGTCGGCGCACAGGTGGATGTTTACCTTGATATCGCTCTTTTTCTTCTTGGGGATAACGACGTTACGACGCTTGGCGGCGAGGGATCTGGAGACGAATATACCGGACTCCACTATGAAGGGGATGGTGAGCATGAACATTATCAGGAGCGAGGTGGTCATATCGGAAAAGGGCCCCAGGTTGGGAGTAGGGGCCCCTTTAGCCTCAGGTTTCTTTTTCCTCCTTGCCATCACTCAGCGTGCTGCAGCTGGTTGATCATTATCAGCAAGCGGCGAGCGGCGACGTCCACGGTGGCGATGATCCTCTCGGCGGTGTTGGTGACGTAGTTGTATACGGTTATGGAGATCATGGCTATGATAAGTCCCCACCAGGTCGTCACCAGAGCCGTAGATATACCCTTACCCACGACCTCAGCACCACCCGTACCGCTTACGGCTATCTGGTGGAAGGCGTCAATCAGTCCGTCCACCGTACCGAACAGTCCGAGGAGCGGTGCCACGGCGATTATGGTACCGAGGGCGGACGTGAACCTCAGGAGCTTGAACCTCTCAAACGTCATAACGGAGTCCATCATGTCGTATATCTGATCCAGAGGCAGGTGGATGTTCTCAAGGCCGGCCTTCAGGGTGTTGTGTAGGGGATGATCCACGCGACTGAGGTAGGAGATGGCACCTTCTATATCCCCGCTCTCAAGGTAGGCCTGAATATCGGCGAGAACCTTGTTGTGGTTGAAGGAGGACTTGCGGTAGATGTACCATATCCTCTCTGCGGAGAGTACGATCGTCACGAAGAAGGTGATGAGGAGCAAGACCATCGTGAGGTTGTCAAAGAACCCCATGAAGGTCACTACGCCGTCCACCACGGCGTAAAGCCTGAACATATTCAGGATGTTGAAACCCTCCTGAACCGCCGGTAGCGCCATAAGCATTTCCATAGTCTTTTCCCTCCTTTTTTCCTTACTGTGGCAAACTCTTTAGCAGGTCGCGCATCTGTTGGGCCTCTGTGGCCCTACCCTGCTGCTCGTAAAGGTCGGCGGCCTGCCTGAGGGCCGCAGCAGCGTTTCTCACGTCCCCCAGCTCTATGTACGCGGCACCCATTATACGGTAGGCGTCGGGTGCCTTCTGGCTGTTGGGGAACCTCTTCACGAACTCTTTGGCGGCCTCTATGGCCTGAGCGTACTCCTTAACGGCCAGGTACGCCGAGGCGAGGTAAAACATTACGTCCTCTATATGCTGCCCGTCGGGGAAGAAGTCCCGGTACTTCTTGAAGGCCTCTATGGCCTCGCGGGCCTTCTTGTTCTTGAGGTAGAGGGATCCGGCGTAGAAGAGAGCCTCCTCTGCCTTGCTGCTCTTAGGATAGGTGTTACCCATCTGGAAGAAGATATCCGCGGCCTTCAGCTCGTCCCCGGCCTGCATGGCGTCGGCAGCGGACTTGTAAAGGGCAAGGGCCGCGACTTCGCTGTTGGGCAGTTTCTCCGTCATCTCGGTTATACGCTCGGGGTTCTCCTCAACTATCTTGAAGTACACACGCTCAAGACCCTTCTTGGCCGTCACGGCGACGTCGCTGTCGGGGAACTGGGACAGTATGGTTTCGTACTCCTGACGGGCTTCATCCCAGGCCTGCTTACCCTCGTAGCTCTCGGCTATCCAGAGGTGAGCCTGAGGTATACCCTCGTGATCCGGGCAATGCTCAAGGAACCACCTCAGACGGGCTATGGCGTTGTCCCACTCACCGGCCATGCGGTATATCTGTCCGGCCTGATATGCGGCATCGCAGGCCTTGGGCTGATCCGGGTACTTCTGCATGGTGAGATCCCAGTTACGTACGGCGTCTCCGTAGGACTGCAGTGCCTTTGCAGCGTATCCGGAGTAGTAGAGGGCCTGAGAGGCTACCTCGCTCCTCTCAGGTGCGAAGACGTATATCCCGTAGAACTTGGCGAAAGCATCCTGATACTGACCGAGGTTGAAGAGCACGACTCCGAGGCCAAGGTGGGTGGCTATGACGACGGACGTATCCGTGGACTGACCCTGTATTGACTCAAGGTAGGCTTTGGCGTCCTGCAGCCTGTCCTGATGGATATAGACCCACCCGAGGCCGAGACGGGAGAGTACGATTATGTCCCTGTGGAGACCGGCGCGGAGGTTCATGTTGTAGAGCTTTTCAGCGTTTGCAAAGTCACCTTTGTAGTAGTGAGCCTCGGCCAGAGCATGGACGAACCAGGAGTTCCAGAGGGTGAAGGTCGTATCCTTGGATACCTCCTCGTTGTAGAGGTTACCACGGGCCATGGCTGCATCAAACTCCCTCTGGTTTATGAGGGCGAAGACCATAAGGGCCATGGCGGGCCTGCGGAAGAAGGACTTCTCGTAGTTCTCTATAAGGAACTGGTACTGCTCCATGGCGTCGGGGTACTTCTTGAGCAGGTAATGGATGGATCCGGTGAGGTACTCGCTTATACCCTGCTCCTCCTGTCCGAGGGGGAAGGAGGAGAGCTGGTTGGCCAGAAGGTAGGCGTTGGAGGTGTCCCCCTTGTAGTAGTAGGCCTGGGCCATACGCAGGAAGGATATGAAGGATACGACGTTGTCGTTCGCGCGGGCACGGGCTATCTGGTAGTACCTCAGGGCATCGTCGTAGTCCTTGAGGACCATCTTTATGTTACCCACGAAGTAAGCGGCCAACCCGGCCAGCTCAAAGTTCCTCTTCTTCGTTAGGAGGGTGAGCTTTTCAAGGGCCTTGGGCAGGAGGGTCGTATCCTCCTTACCACCCTCACCAAGGGCCATGCGGTACAGGGCTATTCCCCAGTAGTACTGGACGTAGTCGGAGAGTTTATGTCCGTGGAAACGTTCGGTGAAGACCTTGGCCAGCTCTGCCGTAGCCTTGTAGTCTCCGTACATGAAGTTGGCCTCAACCATACCGTAGTAGATCAGGGCCTCCTGAGGGGTCCCGGTGTACTCCTCAAGGAGTTCCTTGTATATGGCCACAGCGTCAAGCGGTCTCTTGAGGATAGAGAGAGAGCGGGCGTAGTAGAACTTGGCCTCTATAACGTGATCCTTGGCTTCGGCGAGTTTTTCGGATGCTTCAAGGAACTTACCCTCACGGTAGGCTATGACTCCATCAAGGAACTTCGTCCTTGGTGAGTTCTTGTAGTAGGGGTACTTCTGCAGCTCTAAGAGCTTTTGCTTGGCGAGGTTTATGTCACCCTTTATGGCGTAGGCCAGAGCAACCTCGTACGCTATCTCCTGCTCAAGGTAGGTGCCCTTTACCTCTTTCTCTTTGGAAAGTTTCTCCCACTCACGGATGGCTTTGTCAAACTTGCCCTGATTGTAGAGTGCCTCGGCTATCCGATATCTGACCTCCTTACCGAAGCCGTACTTGTACGCCGGGCGCAGTATCTTCTTATAAATCCTCTCCGCCTTCCGGTAATCTCCCTTACGGAAGAGTTCCTCCGCATCCTTGTGCGCCCTGTAAAAGTCCTTGTAGCTAAAGCCACCACCGAAAAGTCCTGCTACTATGAGCGTTATCATCTTACCATACCTCCCTTCTCTTAACCGTTACCAGATAACCTCCCCTCTCGTACTCCTCACCACTTATGTCTATAACCTTGTAGTAGTAGTAGTAGTTCCCGGGGGGTACTATGCGTCCAGCGTCGTCCCTGCCGTCCCACTCTATACGAACGGGAGGCTCACCCTCACCGTAGAAGGTGCGGACCACCTCTCCGCTCTGCTTCTTGATTATGAGCTCCCACTCCTCAACCTCCTGACGGGGGAAGGTATGGAGGTAGAGGAAGGTTATGTTGCTCTCACCTTCGGCCGGGGATATGAGCTTGGGGTCGGAGGATACCCAGACCCGGTACCCACCGAACTTGATGGACGTGGAGAACTGCATGTAGTCGTCAAATGCCCCGTTGGAGGCGTAGTTAAACGTATAGTTTCCGTCTATACGGAAGATTATGTCCCTTATGGTGAACTCAAAGCTTCCCCCACCCGTTACCTCCTCGTTGTTTATGCCACCCCTGACGTACAGGAAGGAGAGGAGCCGTGCCTCACCGCCGCCGTAGAACTTAAATCCGTTGTAGTAGGTGGAGTACGCGGCATCAACCACCACCTTCACCCAGTTGAAGGGTCTAAGGCCCAGACCGAACCTCCAGATCTGGGGGTAGGATACCTCGCTACCGTAAAAGGTATACTTGGGAGGAATGAAGTGCTGACCGACGAGACCAAAGGAGAAGTACCGGTTGGGCCTGAACATCATACCTATGTTCAGACCGGCACTCGCGGGTGAGGACTGGTATATACGGTGGTACACGAACTCAAGGGAGGCACCGATGGATATGGCCCTTGAGAAGGACTTGGAGTAGGCCAGGATACCGGCGTTGTAAGGAGGAGAATCGTCGTCCCCGGGGAATATGGCGTAGGCCTGAACGGAGTCCAGACACACGGGACCGTCCCAGTTGGCGCATACCAGAGAGTCAACGAAACGGGCGGATGCCGGAGAGGATAGCTGCATTACGGCTACACCGAAGCTTCCGAAAGTGGACGTGGGGAAGGTAAAGGCGGCGTAGTAGTACTGGAACCCGGTTACAGGGAGCTGGAAATAACCTCCTGAGAAGTTCACCCTCTGTAGGAAGGCCAGAGCGCCAGGGTTAAAGTAGACGGCCTCCACGTCGTCCGACAGACCCGTGAAGGCTCTGCCAAAGCCATAGGGCCTTGCCCCTATGGCGTACGAGTAGATGTAGCCCGGTATTCCACCGGTACCCATCTGAGCAAAGAGCAGGATAGTCATTTTCCCTTACCTCGCCTTTGGTGGTACCTTTACAAGGATGTACTGCTGACGCGAAGCTCCACCGAGCGTTCCTCCCGAGAGGCGTCTGAGGATTGCGAGATATACGCCGGGACTTACGGGCTTCCCGGCCGAGTTGTACCCGTACCACGTGTAGGTGCACTCTCTGACGTGAGGATCGGTTACGTTACGGGGCTCATCGCGAGGGTACTCAAGTCGCCTGACGAGAACGCCGAAGGGGTCGTAGATTTCAACGACGTCGGATGGCTGGGTCTTATAAAAGACAGCCGGTCTCGTCTCTCCGTTCGGTCTGAGGGCAACGACGCTGGGGAAAGCGAAGGCGTAGTAAGTGTTCCCGAGATCGTCCAGATTCAAAGCGTCCTTTGAAGGTATAGTTTTGGGCCATACGTCAGAGCAGGGTCCCGTCTCCGGGCCACTATCCTGAGCGTACAGTGTTGCACCTGCTATAGTCAGCACAACCGCAACAAAGATCTTCATTAAACCTTTCATTTTCAACGGGTATTTTAAGGCTTGAATGTACATGGTGTTCCCCCTCATTTTAGCAGTACGTTCCTCTTAAAACTTTCGTACTTACCCTTTTCTCCGAGCTTGCTTTCAAGCTCTAACACGAGCTTTTCCAGTTCCTTATAGTAGGGGGAGCCTTTCTTTACAGGACGGGTCTGGTACTCGTTATCCCACGGGCGAGGTCCCAGAACCTTCAGGACGCCCTGAACCTTTATGTAGTTCAGAGTGTCTCCCTCCACACGACCCACGTACGCTGTCACCTTCATCTTGGCGTCCTTTACGCCGTCCCAGACGTAAACGCAGCAGGATATTCCCTTCTTTACGTGCTTCCAGTCGGTCTCTATGATCCCCTCGTCCGGGGAGAAGGTGGCCACGGCGTAACCGTTGTCGTAGAGTACGGTTTTAAAGGTCTCTATTATGGAGTCTCTGCTGGCTTTGAACCGCACCTCTATGATGTCGGGGTAGCCGGCTTTGGGCGGGAGGGTGGAGCAGGCGCCGAAAAAGAGCAATACACCCACACTTGCGGCGAACAACCTATGCATAGATGGTATTATATGGGCAGAACATCCGTCGTGGGGGGATACGTTGTGAACGGTGGTCAGGGTAATATTTAAGGTAAACGGCATATATGAATAGAGGCGAATTCGCGCGCCTTAGAATAGGGGTGTGATGGAAACTGTACTAATAGAAACAGGTAAAAAAGTGCTTTTAGAAATGGCTGCGGAGATTTTTAGGCTCGCGGCAAACAGTATACGGAGCAGGTTATTTAAAAGATTCCAGACCTACATAGATTGGTCGCATGTCCTGTCGTTCATGGTCGGAGTTTTCGCTGGGATTTTTCTGGTCTCTGTAATAGTCTATATGTGCAGGAGCAGACCTTAAGACATGATAAAGTACTCTCTGCAGACCAGAAAGTCCGCCCCTACCCCTTTAAACTACCCTCCTATGAAGAAGCCCGTAATCCTTTCAGGTGTAAGAACGCCCATCGGTAAGATACTCGGTAACTTAGCCAGTTTCAAGGCGACGGACCTCGGTGCCATAGTGATAAGAGAGGCTGTGAAGAGGGCCGGGGTGAAGCCGGAGGACATAGACGAGGTCATGATGGGGCAGGTGATACAGGGGGGAAGCGGACAGAACCCCGCCCGCCAGTCGGCAATAAAGGCCGGACTTCCCGTAGGTATACCCGCCGAGACCATAAACAAGGTGTGCGGTTCCGGTCTGGAGGCCGTAATGCAGATGGCCAGGGCCATAAAGGCAGGAGATATTAAACTGGCCGTGGCCGGAGGTCAGGAGTCCATGACCAACGCTCCCCACGCCGCCCTCGTCCGTAAGGGGGTGAAGTACGGAACCCTGCCCATGGAGGACCTTATGATAAAAGATGGCCTGTGGGACGCCTTCAACGACGTCCACATGGGCAACCTGGCCGAGTACACCGCCGAAAAGGCCGGGGTGACGAGGGAGGAGATGGATAAACTCGCCTACGAGAGCCACATGAAGGCCATAAGGGCCATAGACAACGGCTGGTTCAAGGAGGAGATAGTACCGATTGAGGTTAAGACAAAGAAAGGCTCCTTCGTCGTGGATACGGACGAGACTCCCCGCAGGGACACCTCCCTTGAGAAGCTGGCCAAACTGCCCCCGGCCTTCCAGAAGGACGGAAAGGTTACCGCAGGAAACGCACCTCCCCTATCCGACGGCGCCGCAGCGCTGGTCGTAGCGGAGGAGGAGTGGGCGAAGGCCAACGGCTTTAAGCCTGTAGCCCGCATTCTGGCCTACGCGAGCGGCTTCACAGATCCGAAAGACCTCTTCTTTGCCCCACCCATAGCCATAAAGAAGGTGATGGATCAGATAGGTATTAAGGATATAAATGAGTTTGACCTGATAGAGATAAACGAGGCCTTCGCGGCGCAGGTTCTGGCCGACTACAAAAAGATGCCGTGGGACTGGAGCAAGTTCAACGTCCACGGTGGGGCGATAGCACTCGGCCACCCCATAGGAGCATCGGGGGCGAGGATCCTCGTAACCCTCATTCACGCCCTCAAACGTACCGGAGGTAAGCTGGGTCTGGCGGCCCTGTGCCTCGGTGGAGGTGGCTCCGTAGCCATGGCCATAGAGATGTTATAAACGGTACGGTTAACCGGCAGATGGACCCGTTTCCCTGAGGGTGTGAAGGGTTTCCTCTAAAGCCTCCACCCACTCGTCTATGCCCTCGCCCGTCTTTGCGGACGTTCTGAACACCCGCAGGTCGGGGCGGAGTCTCCTCGCCTCCTCTATCACCTTTTCGGGTGAAAACTCAAAGTAGGGGAGGAGGTCCATCTTCGTAAGGACGAGCCATCGGGAGGTCATGAAGGCTTTGGGGTACTTGGCCGGCTTGTCGTCCCCCTCGGGTACGGAGATGAGTACCACCCTTAGATGCTCCCCAAGGTCAAATCCGGCCGGACATATCAGGTTCCCCACGTTCTCTATGAACAGGAAGTCCCAGTCTTCCCCGGACACCTCCTCCCACGCCCGCATAACCATGTTGGCCTCAAGGTGGCACGTCCCACCCGTGGTTATCTGGACGGCCTCAACACCCTTCGCCCTTATCCTCTCGGCGTCCCTCTCCGTGTCTATGTCCCCTTCCAAGACGAGGATGCGGTACTTATCTTTCAGGGCCTCAACCGTCCTCTCAAGCAGGGCGGTCTTTCCGGAGCCGGGGGAGGAGAGGAGATTTACGACCAGTATCCCCCTGTCCTTCCACTCTCTGCGGAGCGTCTCGGCCAGCATATCGTTGGCCCTTAGCACTTCCCGTTTAACGTCAACCTTTATCCTCTTCATGGTCTTCCGGTACGTCAAGCTCAACGTCCCTTAGGAGAATATCCTCCCCGTCTATCACCCGGACGAAGGCAGATCCGCACTCCGGACAGGCCACAGTCCTGTCCCTCCACGGGCCGGTGTACCCGCACTCAAGACACATCAGGGTCAGGGGTACGATCTCGTACTCCATCCTGGCGTCCTTCAGGAGCGGTTCGGCGGCCTTCAGGACCTCAAAGGCGTCCTCAAGGAGTTCGGGGACGACGTTGGCTATCTCCCCTATCTCCAGCTTGAAGCTTACGACCCTCCTCGCCCCGTACTGACGGGCCACCCTCTCAAGGGAGAGGTATATGGCCTGGAGGATGGTTAGCTCGTGCATCAGCAGATCCTCGGCAGTTGCTCCCCGGAGAGCATATCCACCACCCTCGTCCCCCCCATCCAGGTCCTCATCACGACTGTTCCGGGGTGTTCTTCCACCACCTCCCCTATCACCTCCGCCTCCTCACCTCCGGGTACCTTTTTAAGGGCGTTCAGGACGTCATCAGCCACATCCGGGGACACGAAGGATAGAAATCTCCCCTCGTTCGCCACGTAGAGGGGGTCAAGGCCGAGTATCTCACAGGCCCCCCTCACCTCCTCCCTTACGGGGATCCTCTCCTCCTCTATCACTATACCGACACCGGCGGATCTGGCCACCTCGTTTAAGACGGTGGCGACCCCCCCGCGGGTGGCGTCCCGTAGCATATGTATGGCAGGCCCTCCCACCTTCAGGATGGCCTCAACCAACGGCCAGAGGTTCATCGTGTCGCTCTTTAGGGGGGTCTCAAACTCCAACCCCTCCCTGACGGACATTATCGCTATTCCGTGTTCCCCTATGGGGCCGCTAAGGATTACCTTATCCCCCACCTTGACGTTGGATGGGGATACATCAACCCCCTCAAGGACCTCCCCTATCCCGGTCGTGTTGATGAATATACCGTCCCCCTTCCCCTTCTCCACCACCTTTACGTCTCCGGAGACCACCTTCACACCGGCCTCGTCCGCCCGCACCTTTACCGTGGTCAGTATCTCCCATAGATCCTTCAACAGGAAGCCCTCCTCAATTATCAGGGACAGGGTTATGAAGCGGGGTCTGGCCCCGCACATGGCGAGGTCGTTAACCGTCCCGTTTACGGCGAGGTCACCGATGTTCCCGCCGGGGAAGAAGACGGGGGAGACGACGAAGCTGTCCGTTGATACGGCCACCCGTCCCCCAAGGTTCAGTATGGCGCCGTCGTGGAGCTGCCGGAGGTACTCGTTGTCAAAGAGGGGGGCTATCATCTTGGATATCAGCCTGTGGGTCATCCTGCCCCCGCCACCGTGGGCGAGGGTCACCCTGTCGTACTCCCCTATGGGTATGGGACACTCAAACATGCTCACCTCCTTTTATGCGGCCGAAATTGTAGTAGGCGGCGCACGCCCCCTCTGAGGAAACCATGGGCGCTCCGAGGGGGTGTTCCGGCGTACACTCCTTTCCAAAGGCCGGGCAGTCTATAGGTTTCTTCTTCCCCTGAAGTATTTCACCGGATATGCAGAGAGGGGACTCGTCGGCCTCAACATTTCCCACAGAAAAACGTCTTTCAGCATCGTAATCGGCGTAGGCCTCCCGGAGTTTAAGCCCGCTCTTAGGGATGAGGCCTATCCCCCTCCAGACCATATCGCTCACCTCAAACACCTCCTCAACTATCCTCCTCGCGTTAGGGTTTCCGAGGCGGCAGACCGACCGGGTGTACTGGTTCTTTACATCCACCTCCCCGCCCTCAAGCATATCTACGAGCATTGCTATACCCTGAAGGAGGTCCAGAGGCTCAAAGCCAGCGACCACGAAGGGGACGTTGTACTTCTCGGCGAGGTCCTCGTACTCCGTATATCCCATGACCGTACATACGTGGCCGGGGGCTATGAAGCCGTCTATCTCCACGTCCGGAGAGCTCATAAGGAAATCTATGGTCGGAGGAACGAGGACGTGGGAGACGAGGACGGAAAAGTTCCTGATACCTTTCTCCTTCGCTATCTTTACGGCCATGGCGTTGGCGGGTGCCGTGGTCTCAAAGCCGACGGCGAAGAAGACGACCTGCCTGTCGGGGTATTTCTCCGCCAGACTTACGGCGTCTAAGGGGGAATAGACCATCTGCACGTCCCCACCCTCCGCCTTCGCAGAGAGGAGGTCTCTGCTGCTTCCCGGCACCCTCATCATATCCCCGAATGTCGTGAATATAACCCCCTCCCGACGGGCTATGGCTATCGCCCTGTCTATCTTCTCAAGCGGGGTGACGCACACGGGACACCCGGGACCGTGTATCAGCTCCACCGCCCCGGAGAGAAGTTCGTCTATCCCGTACCGGATGAGGGTGTGGGTCTGACCTCCACAAATTTCCATTATCTTCCAGGGTCTGGTGGATTTTTTTAAAATATATTTCACCAGTTTTTGGGCAAGATCCGGATTTCTGTACTCGTCTATGTACTTCATTGAGGGAGGATGATAAGGCGGTTTTCCATCCGGGGTACCCTTTCATCTCTAAAATACGCCCGTGTACGCAAAGACCTATTCGGCGATTCACTGGGGAATAGAGGGGATAAAGGTTGAGGTGGAGGTTGATTACGCCAAAGGGATACCCAAATTCGTAATAGTCGGCCTTCCGGATGCCGAAGTAAAGGAGAGTAAGGAGAGGATACATTCGGCTATAAAGAATTCCGGTTTCCCCTTCCCTCCCGGGAGAGTGCGGGTGAACCTCGCGCCGGCCGACGTAAAGAAGGAGGGGGCCCTTCTGGATCTACCCATAGCCCTGAGCGTACTGGCCGCCTTCGGATACGTACCTGCGGAGGAACTCCTAAAGTACATGTTCTTGGGTGAACTCGCCCTTGACGGTACGCTGAGGAAGGTTTCCGGGGTTCTCCCTGCTGCTATACTGTCCGCCCGTGAGGGTTTGAAACTGGTCGTACCTTCGGAGAACGCCTACGAGGGGGCGGTTATAAGGGATGCGGAGGTTTACGGGGTGGCCTCCCTGAAGGAGGCCGTGGACTTCGTTACGGGAAATCTCCCCTTAAAGAGGGCGGTGTACTCACCGGAGGGAGACGTACCCCTCTACGACGCTGACATGGCCGATATAAAGGGCATGGACTATGCCAAGAGGGCGGCCGAGGTCGCCGCCGCAGGCTCCCACAACATGCTCATGGTGGGTCCGCCCGGTTCCGGTAAGACCATGCTGGCCCGCCGCATGCCCACGATACTGCCCCCGATGACGGAAGAAGAGGCCGTTGAGACCACGAAGATATACTCCGTCGCCGGTCTCCTTCCCTCTGGCATAGGCCTCATAAGGAACAGACCCTTCAGGTCCCCTCACCATACGGTTTCGGACGTAGCCCTCATAGGTGGGGGAAGCGTCCCGAGGCCCGGCGAGGTATCCCTCGCCCATAACGGGGTCCTGTTTTTAGACGAGTTGCCGGAGTTCAGCCGGCAGGCCCTTGAGGCCCTCAGACAGCCGTTAGAGGACGGAGTGGTGCGGATAAGCAGGGCGAGGGGGACGGCGACCTTCCCCGCCCGCTTTATGCTCGTTGCGGCCATGAACCCATGCCCGTGCGGACATTACGGGGATAAGAAGCACGCCTGCACCTGTACCCTGTCGGCCATAAAGAGGTATCAAGGGAAAATATCCGGGCCACTTCTGGACCGCATAGATATCTTCGTGAGCGTCCAGCCTCTGGAGTACGATGAGTTCAGGGGGGCCAGATCCGAACCGTCGGAGAAGATAAGGGAGAGGGTAACGGAAGCCAGAGAGAGGCAGTTGCATCGTTTCAAGGAGTTTCCCGGTATATACGCCAACAGTCAGATGACCCCCTCCCTGATTGAGAGGTTCTGTCGGCTTAACGACAGCGCCGAGGCTCTGCTGAAACAGGCCGCCACCCGCATGGGTATCTCCGCCCGCGGCATAACCCGTATCCTGAAGCTATCCCGTACCATAGCCGACCTTGAGGGTACGGACAGGATAGAGGTCCATCACGTGGCGGAGGCCGTACAGTACAGGCAGAACGTGGGAGACTACTGGGTGGTGTCCGTGGTATGATATCGGCAATCGTCCCCATGCGGAACGAGGAGGAGAACGCCGAAGAGTGTCTCCTATCTCTGAAGGAGGCCCTTGAGAATACCGGAGAGGATTGGGAGATAATCGTTGTGGACGACGCCTCCCACGACTCCACCCCATCAACCGTTGAGAGGCTCGGATTTGCCCGTCTGGTGAGGATAGACCTTGACGAGAAACCTCCGGGAGCCGTGGGGAAGAACTACGCACTCGTCAGGGGGTACAGGGAGGCAAGAGGAGATATCCTCCTGTTCATGGACGCCGACGTACGCCTGTCGCCCTACAGCCTGAAGAGACTCCTGAGGCTGTTCAGAGAGGTTGATATGCTATCGGTGAGTCCGGAGCAGGTGTACGGTTCCCCGTGGGAGGCCTCCCTTCAGCCCATGGTCTTTAAACTCCTCGGTTATCTCTACCCCCTTGAGAAGGTGAACGACCCCCACTCCCCTCTGGCCGCTGCCAACGGCCAGTTCATAACGATAAGGAGGGAGGTCTACGAGGCCGTCGGCACCCACGAGGCCGTACTGGGGGAGATACTTGAAGACGTCAGGCTGGCCGAAAGGGTCAAAGGTGCCGGCTACCGTCTCCTTTTCCTCCACGATAAGAGGTACGGAATAAGGGCCCGCATGTACAGATCCCTTGACGGTATGGTAAAGGGGTGGGCGAAGAACCTCGTACCGCTCCTGCGCGGGAGGGTGCGGGTAGGCCTGTGGTACGGCCTCATGAACCTCTTTGAGAGCCTTACGGGCTGGACCCTGTCGGCGGCCTTTGCGGCGTACGGAGATTACGGTCTGGCCATGGGGATATTTTTGCTTTTCAACCTTTACTTCGCCTATCGCTTCAGGAGGCACAGCAGTTTCTATACTCTCGTCCATTCAACCGTCGGATCGCTGCTCTTTCTATGGACGCTCTACGCGTCCTGGAGGTGGTACAGGAAGGGAAAGGTCGTGTGGAGAGGAAGGGAGTACGCCGTATAAAAAAGGGGGGGCCTGACGCCCCCCTTAACCTCATCCCCGGAAGGCCGTTACCTAACTATGAACCTTCCGATCTCCTTCCCGTTCCTGACGAAGTAAACGCCGCTGGGTAGACTGATCCTGCGGCTCCCCTTACCCTTGATCTCAATCACGCCGTAGAGACGGCCACCGGCGTCGTAAACCTTGAGGAGTTTGCCTTCGGATACGTTCCAGCGGACGATAAGGCCACCGGAGACGGGCGTTACGTTCACGTAGTACCCTCCGACCGGCTTCTCCTCCGTCACAACCCCCACGTCTATGGGGAAGCGGGAGAGGAAGCTGAAGGTTATGCGTCCCCTCGTATCGCGGGCCTCCACCTTTACGTAGAGGGTATCACCGGAAGGTACTGATGGGATGGTGAAGTAAGCGGTGGAGTCGGTTGCGATGCTGTCAACGGAAACGGTGGTATAGCCCGCCGTGGTATCCACGGAGTAGTGGAGGGTTAGGGGTCCGAGGCCGTCAAAGTCGTAAACCCTGGCCGTAACCGTAGCAGAGGAGCCGGAGACGGGCGGGTTGGGCGTTATGGTAACGTTCTCAACGTAGGGGGAGAAGTCGTTTATGTACCGCGGGTAAATCTGGTAGGTGGTGTTGTACTGACCGAGGACTCCCCAGACCTCAAGGACGCCGTCGGGAGCAGGATTACCACCCACATCCGTAGCACTGGAAACCCTCAAAACGCCCGTACCGCTGCCGTCCTGTATGTCGTAGTTGGTGTTCCCGGCAAAAGTCCCCGGATAGGAGACCCACGTAAAGCCCCTTACGGCGACGAGCATACCCTCATAGGTCTCCCCCATGTCGGCCGTGTTTATGTAGACGGGCGGATACACCGGACCGCTGTCAACCACCTCAAAGACGTGGGCCGGGGAGATCTCCAGAAGGTTCCTGTACTCGTCCAGTTCACCCCTGACGTTAACGACGTATCCCGTATCAACGGCACTCCTCAGAGAGGAGCTGTATACGACTATACCGCTGCTCACACCGCCGATGGGTTCCGTACTGTCCTGAACGTAAACCGCACTCCCTATCTCACCCACTACCCTCACTCTGGTCTGTACGGTATCACCCAACGTGAGCGTCCTGATCTGGTGAACCATGAGGAAGCCGGCTATGTAGTAGTTGAGGTCCGAAACGGCCGTATCCCCGGAGTTGTCCACGGCACTGGCGACGTAGTAAACCTTCCCGTAACTGCCACGGGCCGGTACCGACGCCGTAAAGGTGTCTCCGGCCAGGGGGGATGCCGATACGAGGTTGAAGGTTGACCCGTCAAAGGAGTAGAGAATCCATGCGTCTGTGATGGAGCCGTCGGGGTCTGAGGCCGTAAAGGTTATCTCTACGGACGTGTTCGTATCCGGGAAGAGGGGTGAGGGGCCAACCACGTTAACTACCGGTGGTACGTTCCCCAGGGGGGTTCCGAGGACGGTCACGGAGTCTATGAGGAAGTATCGGTTCTGGGCTATCAGGAGCGTATCGTGATCCACGAACTTCCAGCGGAAGATTATGCTATCGGGACCGGTTAAGGTGATAGGGAGAGATACCCTGACGGGGGAGTTAACCACGGCGCTGACACTATCAAGGTACCAGAGGTTGGTCCAGGTGGTACCGCCGTCAAGGGAGTAGTCAAGGTATACGGTATCTTCGGAGGAAGGGAACGGGGGCTGGGTACCGGGGAACTTGTAGTAGAAGATTACGCTGTCAAGGGAGGCGAAGCCTACGGCCGGCGTGGATATCGTGGCCGTACCGGTATCGCGGTAGGAGCTCTTACCGGTTATTATACCTGCAGATGCGGAGCCGAATATCTCACCGCTCGTCCTCCTCTGCCATCTGATATAATAGTTGGTATAGGTGGTATCCCACCCGGTGGGCGGGAAGGTCGTACTCTCAAAATCTTCGTAGAGCAACGTGGTTGCTAAGGTAAACAACAACATAACTTTGAATTATACGGACGGATACCCGTTCCCTTTCTGAAATTGGGAAATTTCGGTTTACCCCCTTATGATCCTCTTCAGTTCCTCCACCGACATCAGCAACTTCCTTGGGCGGGAAGTCCCTTCGGACCTGGAGAGGAAACCGAGTCTCTCCAATTGATCCACTATCTTGGCCGCCCTCGGATAACCCACGCCTAGCCTACGCTGGAGCAGACTCGTGGAGCCGTACCCCACCTCCTGAAATACCTCCGCAGCCTTCAGGATGAGAGGATCCAGTTTTCTCAGGTTCACCTGACCACCACCCTCTTCCTCCTCCTCGTACGTAAAGGGGTAATAACCTTTTAGTGTCTTCTTGAGCCTCTCCGTCGCGTTCCCTTCACCGAACACCTCCTCGTAAATCCTGGCCAGCCTCTCCATGCGCCTGTCGTGAGCCGGCTCGTCGTCCCTGAAGAGGGCCGTCAGTACACCCTCCTCCTTCGCCCGCTTAACGAACCTCTCCGTATCCACGTACTTCGTTCCCCACTCCCTCGTCAGGCGGTAGGCTATCCACGAGACGAGTACGGGGTTGATGTGTTCGGGGGCGGTGTAGTACCCGTGGACCCGTACGGGGTCGTGGCGGTCGGCCGTAAGTACGAGCATATCCCCCTTGCCAAGGAGCCTTTCGGCGCCGTCCCTGTCCAGTATGGTGCGGGAATCAAATCGGGATGCCACTTTAAGGGCTATACGGGTGGGGAAGTTGGCCTTTATTACCGGTTTGACGACGTCAACCGAAGGTCTCTGGGTGGCCACCACCATGTGTATGCCCACGGCACGGGCCAGCTGGGCTATCCTCTGTATTGCGTCTATGGTATCCTTGGACGCCAGCATCATCAGGTCGGCCAGCTCGTCTATTACGACCACCACGTAGGGCATGGGTTCAATCTTCAGGCGCTTTGCCTTTCCGTTGTACGCCTCTATATCCCTCGCTCCTACGGAAGACAGCAGTGTATACCTCTCCGTCATAATATCAACTACCTTCTTCAGGGCGTGGACGGCCTGCGGTACCATCTTTGCCACAGGCATCAGCAGGTGCGGAAGCCCTTCAAACATGGAGAGCTCCACCATCTTCGGATCTATAAGGACGAGCCGCAGGGTCTCAGGGGTGTTCTTCTTTATGAGGCCGAGGATCAGGGTGGATAGGAGTACGCTCTTACCGGAGCCGGTCGCTCCCCCGACGAGGACGTGGGGGGCCTTGTGGAGGTTGAATATGTAAGGTTTACCGAAGACGTCCACCCCTATGGGTACGTCCACGAGTTCCCCTTCCTTCAGGTAAGGCTCTGCGTCTTTAAACGTGAAAACCTTCCGCCTGTCGTTGGGTACCTCTATACCTATGTTGCCGCTGGGGAGAGGGGCCACGATCCGTACCGGCTTCTTCAGAGATACGTGGAGATCGTCCTCCCTGCCCACAACCGAGCTGACCTTCACACCGGGAGCAGGTACGAACTCGTAAAGGGTGAGTACCGGACCCTTCCATACCCTCACGATTTCACCTTTGATGCCGAATTCGGCGAGTTTTGAAAGTATGGCACTCTTCGTACGCTCTATCTCCTCGTCCCCGACCTCATCGCCGGCACTCTCCACCTCTTTATCCTGTTCTTCGGTGACCTTTTCGCTGAAAAGGGGCTTATCCTCATCCACTTTCACATCCAGATTCTCGTCCGTATCCCCCTTTCCGGTGGAAGTCTCCCCACCGATAGGTAAGACAGGCGGGGGAGGCGGAATTTCCCTCTTATCCCCTTCCATAGAAATAACGGGGGGACGTACGTCCTCCTTCCGTTCGTCCGATGGTCTTTCCTCTTCAGGTTCAGACTTCTCCGTTGGGGCCTCCTCCTCCACGTCAACCTTTACCTCTATCTCCTCTTCTTCGGTCGTGCGCAGAAAGTTTGTGAGCCGTTTTATGAGACCAGAACCTATAAGGAACGGCACGGGAGATAGAAGCAAAGAGAGTACACCGATGGGTGCGTGTTTCCCCGATAGGATAGAGAAAATTCCCCACAGGGCAAGGAAGGGGGAGGTCCAGTAGTACTCCGGCATATCACGGAATATCCTCAGGAGCATCCACACCGCAGGAACGAGCAGGGACAGGCCGAAGGTCTCCCGCATGGGGCGGAACAGAGGGGATATAAGCGTGGATATCAGAGCAAAGACTATACCCGCTATTACGAAGGGTCTCGTCCTCTTATCTCCGAGGGAACGCAAAAACAGGAAGTACAGGACTCCCCAGAGGACGACGTCTATTAGCAGGAGTAACGAGTACAACGGCATATTGTACGGAAGAAAGGGAGGGAGGTACGCCCTTAGAATATTCCATCGTGAGGAGAGGAGTCCTTTTCCTTATCGGTGTGGTGCTTGTTGCCCTCACACAGATGTACGCCCTCTTCGTCATCCCGCCCGTCAAGTGGCCGGGCCCTAACGGTGAGGTTCTGGGAACGGTTCAGAAGATCTTCTACGTCCACGTCCCCTTAGCGTGGGTGGGCTTTTTGATGGCCTTCGTGTCTGCCGTATTCGCCCTCGTATATCTCATCAGGAGGGCTCTCCGATGGGATAAGGTTTCGGCGGCGGCTATGGAAGTGGCCACAGTATTTTTAACGATGGCGATCGTTACCGGTTCCCTGTGGGCCAGGCCGGCGTGGGGGACCTTCTGGACGTGGGATCCCCGTCTGGTGAGCATGACCGTTCTGTGGGTCCTCGCCCTCGGGTACCTCTTCCTCCGTGGACTTTTAGACGAACCGGAGCTTCGGGCCAGGATGAGCGCCCTCCTGTCCATTCTGATAGTCGTTAACATACCCGTCGTCTTCCTGTCAATTAAACTCTTCAGAACGCTCCACCCTGCTGTAGTTAAGGGACTTTCACGGGGAGACACCTACGGTATGGACGCCCCAATACTGTTCGGTCTTATTATCAACCTTCTGTCCATGACCCTTCTCGGCTTTACACTCCTGTACCTGAGGTATAAAAGGGAGGAAGCATGACAGCACTAATTATATCCTTTCTAACGGAAAATTACGGGTTCTCCGGGTACTTTCCAGATTACTCGGACAGCCTCCGCCTTTCGGTTAATTACTATACCGGAAGCCGCTATCCCCTGTTCGTGGGGTGCTTCAGGGGTTTCTGTCTGTACGCCGGTACGTACTCCGGCTTTTTCCGGGATTCCTCCTTTTATCTGAGGGATCACGTCAGGATAATAGACACCATCCGTATGAGGAGGAGTTCCTTGCAGGAGTGGGCGGTTTTGAACCGTTTCTTCTACTCCGGAAGGCTCCTCATGGGGTTTGAGGCAGGCCTCGTGAAGGAGGTGTACGCCTCTGTTCTCAACTCCTACAACGACGTATTTCCGGACAACAGGCTCAGCCTCGGAAACGAGCGGAGGGGAATACTTTTCGGGGGTGTGGTTGGCTATTCGTTCAAACAGGTCTCCGGGTACGCCCTCTTCAGGTACAGGAACATAACTCAGGATTCGTCCATTTCGTCAGGCGATACGACCGGTTGGGCTATAACCGTCCCCTCCCCTCCCGGAAGTGACCTTGAGCTGTTGGTTAACCTGCGGTTCAGGGGTTTGCAGTTCAACCTCAGCCACAGGAAGAGGACGACCGCTTACCTCCGTACCGAGGGGATATTCAGGAGGGTAGTTTACGCCTTCAACCTCGGATACGACCGCGAGATCGGCCCCATGGTCTCCGGGGGACTCGGTATGGACGTTAAGGGTGTGAGGGTTATGGTGGGCGGAGCGTACTTGGGCGGTAGTGTCCTATCGGTCGGCGTACGCTACCCTGCACAACGGTAGCAAGATATCCGGCAAAAACACTATGGCTGGTGTATAATAGCAGGTCATGATCTTTATAGTGGGACTGGAAGCAGGGTTAAGCGGCATAGCATCGGAGAAGGAGACCCATCACACGGAACGGGTACAGATGTTCCCCGTAACGTACTCGGGATGCTCGTCCATAGGTACGGATTACACCATCACGAACGGGTACATGGAGTGGAACCTGAACATTGACAACACCAGCAGCGACTTCGGTACCTACACCGCCCGCACCGGATCCATGCATACGGATCCTCACGTTACCATCCTCTACGGTGCCCCCAGCGCCTGGAGCAGTTATACTACCGTACACGTTGAAGGGTCCAACACGGATTACGTTCTCGGTGACGGATCGGCCGTGGATTACCCGTATCCGGGGTTTGCGATAGTATCAGGTCTGAGTTATGCTCAGGAAGTTATATGTCAGGAGAGCGGACCCATAAAGAGCGTTACGTTCGTGTACAACCTTAACCGTGGGGGGGATGACCTTACGGTGAGGGAGATCTTCTGGATAACGGGGTCCAACCCCGACGACTCCCGTCTATGGCATAAAACGATAGTGAAGAACAACGCCTTCATGCCCAACTCCGTAGGTATCCGGTGGCAGTACGACACCCACCTCAGGGGGACGGACCACCCCGCCCACTACCAGTGCGACTATTACCCGGCGTTCAGTATGTCGTGCGGCCCTATGGTAACCAACGAAATTGAAGTGAATCCCGTACCGGATAACTTTGATTACCTCCGTACATCCGACACCGATCCTCCCACGGGCCTTTACCACATATTCGCCGTGTACGAGGGTGGACCGGACAGCGGCATAGTCACGATACCGGACTTCGTGTACCACGCTTACTGGGTAGACGCCTACAACAACCCGTGGACGTGGGGGCTGTCGGGAACGAACATATCCCTCGGTAGCGGGTCCGACAACGCCTTCCTTTACTTCTGGCTTCCCGTGAACCTCACCTACGGCGACAGTATCGTTTACTACCACTACATAGGCGCCACCCGTACACCCGCCGGATGGGACGACCCCACGGACGTTTCCGAGAGGGATAACCTGAAGGATGCTCCGGCCGTAAAGGTTGTAAGGGGTGGAGTGGTACTTACGGGTTCCGGCGTGGCCTCAGTATACGCGGTGGACGGAAGGGTACTCTTCAGGGGAGAGGTAGAGGGTAGGCTCTACAGGAGCCTTAAACCGGGGGTTTACGTCGTCCGGTTTGGGGATAGAACCTACCGCATAACCGTCAGGTAAACGTAGCCAACAGAAGTTAAAGGGGGGCCTCAGGCCCCCCTTTTTTAGTAAACTATCGCCAGAAATCCCCTCAGGTACTCCGCATCCGGGAAGTAGACCGGAACGGGATGGTCCGGGGACTGGTGGAGTTTGTATAGGATCTTCACCTCCCTGAGCAGCCTCTTGGCCGCCCTCGTCATCTCCCCCTCAAGGAGATCAAACCCGATATGCCGGGAGCAGGAGAAGACGGCGAGAAGACCCCCTTCGTCAAGCAGTCTCAATGCCCTGTCAAATAGGGTAAAGTACCCCCTTCTGGCGCCGGATACGTTCCTCCCTTTGGCGAAAGCCGGAGGGTCAAGGATTATCCCGTCAAACCTCTCGTGGGCCAGAAGGAAACTGTCAAGCATATCAAATACGTTTGCCGTGAAGGTTTCAACGGTCTTTTTATGGAACCCGTTCGCCTCCACGTTCTCCCTGAGGATGCCCAGAGCATCACCGTCCTCGTCTATGGCCACGACCTTCTCAACCCCGTACTTCAGCAGATGCAGGGTAAAGCCACCCGTATACGAGAAGGCGTCCAGAACCCTACTCCTTCCCCTCATCGTACGTCCCACTATCTCCCAGTTCAACCTCTGGTCAAGGTACATTCCCGTCTTCTGGCCTCCTATGGGGACCCTGAACTTCAGGCCGTTTATCTCAACCCACACGTGGGAGATCTCCTCGTCGTAGAAGTGCCAGCCTTCGTAAGGCTCAAGACCCTCCTGCCTCCGGGCGTAGGAGTCGCTCTTCTCGTAGAGCCACCTGTAACCCGCCATACGGAAACCTTCCACTATCTCCCGGCGGAGTTTGTCCGCCCCGTAGGAGGATATCTGGATGACCGCCCCCCTGCCGTAGACGTCGGCTATTATTCCGGGCATGTTGTCCGCCTCCGCGAAGAACAGGCGGTAGGCGTTCTTAAAACCGAGGATCTTTTCCCTCTCGTACCTCGCCCGCTTTATACGGGAGTACACCAAGCCTGCCGTGAAGTCCTCCTCGTCCCGGCTGTAGAAACGCAGGGCCAGTTTGCCTTCGGGGTTGTAGAAGGCACTTCCGAAGAACTTTCCCTTAACGTAAACCGCCGCCTCAAACCCCTGCCCTATCACCCCCTTTACCCTGTCCCGGAATATCCAGGGATGCAGGCCGTAGTCGGAAGGTTTTCCCTTGAGGTTTACCCTTATACGTGGCACGACGGAATTCTAAGACCGTTATTCTCCCACCCTCTTTTTGAGCTCGTAGAGGACGTCTAAGGCGTCCTTCGGGGATAGGGAGTCAACGTTTATACTCCTTATGAAGTCAACGATGTCGCTTCCGTCTCCGGAGGTCTTCAGGAGAAACTCCCTCTCAAACTTCCTCTGCAGCTCCTCGGCCCTCTCTATCACCCATTCGGGCAGGCCGGCCAGACGGGCGACGTATATACCGTAGCTCCTGTCCGCACTTCCCGGTACTATGCGGTAGAGGAATACGACCTCTTCCTCCTCCTCCCTGACCGCCGCCTGAAGGTTAAAGGCGTTCGGATGCTCCGATGCTAACCGTGATAACTCGTGGTAGTGGGTGGCGAAGAGGGTTTTGGCCTTTATGCGGTTGAGAATGTATTCGGAGACGGCCCACGCTATGGCGAGGCCGTCGTGGGTGCTGGTACCCCTCCCTATCTCGTCTAAGAGGATGAGGCTGCGCCCCGTGGCGTACCTGAGTATGTTGGAGACCTCGTTCATCTCGGCCATGAAGGTGGAGACCCCCCGCGTGAGGTCGTCGGAGGCCCCTATGCGGGTGAATATCCTGTCGGTGAGGGGGATCCTCGCCTTCTCCGCAGGCACGTAGCTCCCCATGTGGGCCATGAGGACGATCAGGCCGACCTGTCTGAGGTAGGTTGACTTGCCCCCCATGTTGGGGCCGGTTATGAGGGCGAAGAATCTGTCCCGGGATAAGTGGGTGTCGTTCGGGACGAAGGATACGTCCATGAAGGCCTCCACCATAGGGTGCCTGCCCCTGATTATCTCAAGGTCGTACCCGGTGTGTATCTCCGGCTTCACGTAGCCGTAGTTGTAGGCCACGTCCCCAAGGGCGAGGGCGAGATCCGTTTCGGCGACGAACCTGCTCAGCTCCTTTATTTCCGAAGAGCGTTTTACCACATCCGAGAGGAGAGCGCGGTATATCTCCCGCTCAAGGCTTACGGCCCTCTCCTTTGCGGAGAGGATCTTCATCTCCAGTTCCTGAAGCTCCGCCGTCTTGTACCTCTCTGAGTTCTTGAGGGACTGGATCGGAAGGAAGTCCTCCGGCACCCTCCTCCTCTGGCTACGGGGAACCTCGTAGTAGTACCCGAAGGCCGAAACGTACCCCACCCGGAGGTTCTGTATCCCCGTCCTCCTCCTCTCCTTCTCCTCCAGCTCCTTGAGGAGCCTGTCCCCCTCCCTCTGTATCCTCCTCAGCTCGTCAAGGTTGGGATCCACACTGTCCCTTATCACGCCACCGGAGGAGAGATCTGAAGGTGGTTCCTCCTCAAGCGTGTCCCTTATCTTTCGGCTTAACTTCTTAAGTTCTTCAAGGAGGGCGGGAGGTAAACCCTTCAGTTTATCCGCAACGGCCACGGCCGACTCAAGGGAGGAAGCGAACCTCAGGAGGTTCCGGGGTGAGAGGCGGAAGGAGGAGGCCCTGGCCGTATCCCTCTCTATGTCCCCCACCCCCTCAAGGAGGCCGCCCACGTCCCTCGCGAGGAGGCGGTCGTCAACGAACGTACCGACCCTTTTCTGGCGTTCGGTTATATCCCCGATATTTCTGAAGGGATGGGATATGGAGAAGCGGAGGAGCCTCTTACCCATAGGGGTGCGACACCTGTTTAATAGGGCGTACAGGGACCTTTCCCCGAAGAGGTCAAGGGTGTCCATGGTACGGAAGTCAAGGGGGATGTACCTGCCCTTGAGGTACTCCACAGGTCTCTGGAGGTGGGATAGGGCGGTCGGTCTCTTCTCTTTGAGGTAGGAGACGAGGGCGGAGAAGGCGCTGAGGACGAGGGGCGGGAGGTCGTAGGTTTCCCCGTAGATTTCCCCGAGGAGTTCCATGCCGAGTTGGGACGAGAACACTTCCCGGTCCCTCTCGGTTACGGCACCGACCTTAACGGGTGGCTTCTTCCCCTTCGGGAGGATCATCTCGCCCACGTTCAACCTCTCTAACTCCTCTCTTACCTCCTCCTCCTTTCCGTGGATGTAAAGGACGTCCCCGGTGGACACGTCCACCAGGGCGGCGCCGGCCTCCCCGAGGGCCGAAACGTAGGCCACAAGGTAGTTGTTGACGTCCTCCGGAAGTATCCCTTCGGAGAGTACGGTTCCCGGCGTTATCACCTCCGTTACCACCCTCTTGAGGAGGGTACGCCCCTCCTTCTCGTCCGTCTGATCGCATATAGCCACCTTGTACCCCGCCTTCAGGAGTCGGTTTATATAGGACTCGGCGGCACGGACAGGTATCCCGGCCATCGGCACCCTGATCCCCTTGCCCATGGGACGGCTCGTCAGGACTATGCCGAGGACCTTAGAGACGGTTTCGGCATCCTCGTAGAAGGTTTCGTAGAAGTCTCCAAGGTGAAACAGTAGGATCTCCTCCGGATGTTCCGCCTTTATCCTCTTGTACTGTTCAAGGAGGGGGGTATCCCTCTTCGCCTTCTTAACCCTCGCCATATTTAAGTCCCCAATTCTAAGGACGCCTTCAGTGGGCGCTTCCCTCCAGATCTACCTCCGGGTACTTCCTCAGTTCGGAGTATACCAGTTCCCTCAACTCCTCTAACCTCTCCGGAGTCTTCGCCTCAAACCTCATTACGAGTACGCTCTGCGTGTTGGATGCCCTCACGAGGGCAAAACCGTCCGGGAACTCTATCCTCGCCCCGTCAATATCTATGACGGGCAGACCCATGGCCTTGAACTTCTCCACGAGCTCGGCCACTATCCTGAACTTGGCCTCGTCGTTGGTGACGGGTACCCTTATTTCCGGTGTGGAGACGTACTGGGGTATCTCTGCAAGAAGCTCCGTAAGGGACTTCTCCTCCTGTGAGAGCATCTCAAGAAAGCGAAGGGAGGCATAAATGGCGTCGTCGTGGCCGAAGAAACGGTGTTTAAAGAATATGTGTCCGGACATCTCACCGGCAATGGGGGCGTTCACCTCCTTCATCTTGGCTTTTATGAGGGAGTGGCCGGTCTTCCACATGATCACCTTCGCCCCCAGTCTCTCAAGGTACTCCACCACACCCTTTGAGCATTTTACGTCAAGGATAACCGGAGCGCCGGGGAGTTCCCTCAGAACGGGTCGGGCGAGGAGGGCGAGTATCTTGTCAGCGAACACCATCTCCCCGTCCGGCCCAACGAGGCCAAAGCGGTCGGCGTCCCCATCAAACCCGAAGCCCATGTCCAGCCCCCTGTCCACGACCAGACGGGACAGCTCCCTCATGTACTCCGGAACGGTCGGATCCGGTATGTGGTTGGGGAACCTCCCGTCCGGCTCTAAATATAGGCCCTCGTACTTTATGCCCTTCTTCGGATAGAGCATCTCCACGACCGGACCCGCCGCGCCGTTCCCCGTATCCACACCGACGTGGAACTCCCTCGTTATGCTTACGTTCTTTCTTACCCAATCCACGTACTCCTTAAGGGCGTCGTGAGGAACGACCTTGCCGTTGGGGTAAGGGTACTTAGGAGAGAGGTGGGGGTCGGAGAAGATCCGGTAGAGTTTCTGGATATCGTCCCCGTAGAAGGGGTCCCCTCCGAGGACTATCTTAAAACCGTTGAACTCCGGAGGGTTATGGCTGGCGGTTATCTGGACGCCGGCGTGGACGTTCATGGTCTTAGCAGCGAAGTACATAACCGGGGTGGGTACGGTGCCTATATCCACGATGGTCATACCCATGTGCGTGAGTCCCCTGACGAAGGAGTCCTTTATGGCGGGGGTATGGGTACGGACGTCCCCACCCACGACTACGGTGTTGGCCCCCATATCCTCAAGGATCTTGCCAAACGCCACGGCAAGGCGGTAGGCAAAGCCCTCGTTTATCTCGTCGGGATAGGTTCCCCTTATGTCGTACTTCCGGAATACGTGCTTCAACTCCTTAAAGTCCTTCATGGGGGGTATTCTAAGAGCGGACGATATGGCACCCCGTTGAAAGTGACCGAACGGCGAACCGTACTCGTTGGCAGGGTAATAAAGCGACGCTAAAATTCTGCCTTATGTTGTTTTTCGTTTATCTTATCACAGACCTTGATGAGAGCAAACAGATGGACAGCATACTCAGGTCCGTCGGTGCTGTGAAGTATAAGTACGGAGGATGGGAGATAGCCAACTTTGACACCCTTCCCGTTAGCGATAGCATACCCGTACCCGATGGGGAGTATAGAATCGTAGATGACTACAAGGCCCTGCATCTAAGGGGGGTGTGGGAGTACAGGGATAGAAAATTCAGGACCAGGCTTCTTAAACCTGGAATGGCGTCTTATCTCAGAGGCTATCCTCTTGACCTTCTTGACTGGGGGAGGTACCTCGTCTTCTACATAAGGGGGAAGGGAAGGTTTCAATCCGGAGTGACTTTCGTATATAAAGGTATGTGCAAAGGCACACGAATAGGTGTCTTCTCTCTTGATACGACGTGGAAAAAGATGGTAGTTAACCTTGACAGCGTGGAGGCTAAATACGACGTCTACAATCCGCCGGACGTTGGATGGCATGGATCCCTACCCTGCTCGTACGGAAGCGGAAGGATCTATCCCCTTGACTTTTACATTATCCCGGTTGTTGACACCTTCGGCATCTACGAATACGAGATAGAACTAAGCCCGATATACCTCGTGAGGTAAGATGGTAATGCAGGAAGTTTCGCTCAGAAATCCCAGCCGAAGGAGATGACCCAGCGTCCCTGATATACGTTCTTAAAATCCGTCGGGAAGGCGTAGTCCACCCTCAGGGGGAAGTATCCAAGGTTGAAACGGAAGCCACCGCCGAAGTCGGCGAAGAGATCCCATAGCCTCCCGTCCCTTATGGGCTGGAACTTGTTGAGAGGTATATCCTCGTCAAACCACGCGTTACCTATGTCAAAGAAGACGAGCGCCCGTATGCCCCGGATCTCAAAGGGAATAAACCCGAACTTGAGCCTATCTAAGAACGGAAAACGCACTTCCGTATTCAGGAGTATCAGGTTGTTGCCTATGAGGAAACGCACCGGTCTGCCGTACTCGTCGTAGAAGAAGTAAAAGAGGTCGTACGCCCTGACACCGTAAGGCCCCCCGGCCGTAAAGGCATCCCTGTGCCTTCCCACGCTCCTTCCCAGTACCAGACGGCTCGCCCATATGCTCCTGTGAGTTATCCTCTTGAAGAACATGCCCTCAAAGAAGGCCGTCTTGAAGTCCACCTGTGAACCGGGCAGGCTCGTAGCCCCAACCATCCTCCACCTCAGGCCGTCGGTTGAGCCGTAGTAAGTGAGGAGAACGTCGTCGTAAACGAGGGAGGCCATAACCTCGTACCCCTTGGGATAGGAGAGGCGGGGCGAAGTACATGGGAGGCCGTAGTTCACGCAGTTGGGGTAGTAGTTGAGCAGGGAGTCCTCGTGGAGCATTATCCAGGTGTTGTAATGCACGGAGAAGTACCCCTCGGCCCTGAAGTACCGGGTAAAGGGGTATTGCAGACCTATGTCGCCCGACAGCCTCTTTTCATAAACGAAGTGTGGCGAGAGGTACTTGAAGTTCCAGAGCTGGGATACGCCGAATACCTTATCCAACCTGCCCTTGAAGTTGTACCACGTGAGTACGAACTCCGAGTTGCTTACGTCCTGAGACTGACCGAGTATCTGGAAGAATATCCAGTTGTCTCCCGGTATGTCCGAAAACAGCATGTAAAAGGCTCCTACCGTGCCGTAGAACGAGGAGTATCCGAGACTTCCGAAGGCCATATCCAGGCCGAGGGTGAAGCCCATGGGACGCTTTACGGCTTCGGCTATGAGGGAGGAGTCCGGGAGTTTATACCCGTTTTCGGTAGTCAGCTCAACCGGGTACTTGACGTCAAGGGAGTAGGGGGCCAGAAAGATGTCCCATCCCCCTTCCCACATCATGGAAAAGGCCACCCTCCCGTTCTCGGCCACGTCCGGATGGGAGACCTCCGTAAAGTAGTCCGTAAGCAGGTAGACGCTGTCCCCCCGCAGGAGGAACATGTTCACCGCCCCCCTGTGATCCGTGAGGAAGGCTATACCGTCCTTCCACCTTATGGGCGACCTGAGTATCCTCCTCCTGCCCCATACGTACTCCGGTTCCCCACCGTCTACGTTGATGCGGAATATTGCGTAGGATCCAATCTCACCCCTGTCGTTCCTGTCGCTCACGTAGATAACCGTGCTGTCGTCGTACCAGTAGGGGTCGTCCTCGCTCCACTCGTCGTCCGTAAGCAAACGGAATACACCCCTCTCAACGTCGTAGATGTAGAGGTCTGTCTTGCCGGCCGAGTACCCCACGAAGACCACCTTTTTGCCATCGGGTGAGATACGGGCCCCGTGCGCCCCGTCAAGGAAGTTCAGGGGGACCTTCTTCACCCGCCTGAAGGTGTTGAGGTCGTATACGTGCAGGAGGTCCGAGTACGTACCCTGAGATATGGTGACCAGTTTGTTATCCCGTGATATGCTGAGGGAGGGCTTCAGGACGTGCAGGTTCTCAAAGTCCGGTGACCTGCCGGCAGAGAGCAGTTTCTTTATCCTGCGGGTGGCCAGATCCACCACGTATATCCCTATCCTCCCTCCCCTATCGGACATGAAGGCCACCTTTGAGCCGTCCGGGGATATGGCCGTTCCGAGGTTGAGGAAGGAGTTGTCCCGGCGCCTGCTCGTCAGCTTCTTTATATCGTCGGGGAAGTTGAAGGTACCCATGGCCTTGAGTACCCTCTCCTTTATGTACATGGAGAACTCCTCATCTATCTCAGGGAGGTCCTTATGGGTTATGCGACGGAGCGCCCCCCGGACCCTTCCACCGAGACCGTACCTTATGAAATCCCTTACGGCCTCCTCTCCGTACACGTCCTTTATGTAGTTGAAGAAGGCCTCACCGTACCGGTATACGATGTACCCCCCGTAATAGTCCATCTCCTGCAGGGGTGGGAGGGAGAGGTTTATGATCATGTCCCTCATGTAGGCCTCGGTACGGACGCTCCAGCCTTCCGAAAGGAACTCTGCCATACCCTCTATGAACCAGAGGGGCGGCGGAGAGGAGAACATGGAGGAGAGGCCACGGGAGTAGGAGTACTGGAAAGCGTGGACTAACTCGTGTCTGAGGACGTGCCTGAACTCGGCGTAAGAACCGGCGAAGGGAACGACGACCCTCCTCTTGAACCCCTCGGTGAAGCCACCGACGCCTTCGGGGACGAGGTACGGGGAGACGTTGGTCATCTGGAAGTCCTTGGGAGATACGTATATGAGGACGGGTATCTTATCGCCCTCCTCTATGGCACCCGGAAAGTAGGGACTGAACTCCCGGAAAGCCTCCTCAAGTACCCCGAGGGCGAAGTGCGCCAGCCTCTCCCCTCCCTGATAGTAGTAAACTTTAAAGTGTTTCCCATCAAGGTAACCCCACTTCAGGTCCTTGTAGTCTACCTTGTTGTACCCGTAGGACCACTGGGATAGGAGGAAGAACAGCATCAGAACTTCTTTTCTTTCTTCGCCTTCAGGCGCTTGAGGCGGAACTTGTCCTCCCTCTCCCTGTCCTCAAGGACCTGTCGTATGAACCTCATCTCGGCCTGAAGCTGGGGTATTACCCTCTGCTCAAGTGTGTTCACCCTGCGTGAGGTCTTCCTTATCTCCTGACCGATCTTCTTCATCCTGGCCTCAAGGGGTACCAGCTCAAATATCTTGGCCATGAGCCTCTCATAAGCGGACGCCGCCAGCTCTATCCGGGCGCTCACGCTGAGCAAGGTATAACCCCTCTCGTTGCTCTTCCTTACGACGTTCTCAGCCCTTAGGTTGGGTATCCTCACACCCCATACCTTCTCCTCCTCCCTGTAAACCCTCAACCTGCCGGCACTTGACAGGGCGGCCGACCTCACGGCCTCCGGGCCATCCTTACCGAGGGCTAAGGCAAGGAAGGAGACGGCCTCACGGGCGGTACGATCCAGCTCCCTGTGGGCCTGCACTATAGGTTTCAGCATCTTCTGGAACTCCTTCATCAGGGCGTCCCTCTTCTTCCGGAGCAGGTCCGCACCCTGACGGGCTATCTTCATCTGCCTCTTGCGGATCAGGAGGTTCATGCGGGTAGGACTGACCCTCTGCATAGTCAGTATTCTACTGGAGAAAGGTCCCCTTTGACTTTTACACGTCCGGCAGGGTATAATAGAAGGCGTATGAAAAGGTTAACGCTTTTTTCTCTGAGCATGCTGGCGGCTCTACCCCTTATGGGGCAGACGGTGACGTACCTGAGAACGTACGATATGCGAAACCACGTACCCCCGGACGTGTCCGTTGAGTTCCCCGTGGGCGTAGAGGGTGTGGGGGACGGATACTACATCACCGGCGCCTTCGTGGAGGTCGTAAACCTCACGCCCCTCACGGCGGAGACGGCGGCTGTGGTATTCAAGGTGGACAAGGACGGCAACGTGGTCACCGGAAGCGGATACAAAGTGGCGGGAGTCACCTTCATGGACGTCAGGGACGTCTTCGGCAACTACCTCCTCTCCGGCCTGACGCTGGAGCCGGACACCTCCGGGGTAATAATGGAGATGGACCTGCTCGGAAACGTGGTGTGGGCGAGGAAGTTGTCCATAACCATGTCCAGCTCCTCACCGGACACGAGGGATAAGGTGATAGAGGGACTCCCCCTATCCTCCGGAGGGTACGCCTTCGTGGGCGAGAGCGTGGACGACGTCTCTGCGTTTGACGCCGTGGTCTTTAAGACGGACGCCACCGGAAACCTCCTATGGTACAGGTTCCTCGGCGGAACCTCACCCTACGGGGACAAGGCGAGGGACCTCGCCGAGATATCCGGAGGGAACCTGGCCGTGGCCGGAATAGCGGGTGGGTTCGTGGGTCAGTACGACGGCTTCCTCTCGGTCCTGGACGGAGCCACCGGCAACCTGCTCTGGAGCAAGGTGTACGGGACGTTTGACGGGGAGTACATCTTCGCCATAAAACCCACACCGGACGGTGGGTTCATCCTCGTGGGGGACAGGATGGTAGGGGCGGATACGAACGTCCTCGTCATCAAAACCGACGGCTCCGGCAACCTCCAGTGGGCGTACGAGTACGGGGACGCATCGGCAAAGGAACTCGGAAGGGGTGTGGTGGTGGTATCCGACGGCTACGTGATAAGCGGAAGCAGGGGAACCAGTATCCTCCTGTTCAAGATAGACCTCTCCGGGGATGTCGTGTGGGCTAAAACTTATAACGGCTCCGGAACCAACGCCGGATCCGAAGTAGTTGCGGGTGTGGACGGAGGCTTCGCCCTGATAGGGGTATGGAACGCGGGCCTGAGCCAGGACGCCGCCCTGATAAAGACCCTGAACGACGGCCGGGTCCTGACCACGGGAGGGGGAACGTGCGCCTCCGTATCCGATGTAGCCCTTAGCAGGATTCCCGTATCCCTCACCGTCCAGACTCCGGCCTCCTTTACCCTCTCCCGGACCCTTACCCTCCTGCCCTACTTCCCGACGCCCTCACCCACGTCCCTCGCACCGGGAGACATATGCCCCCTCGGCGGGGAGTACGACCTGTCCGTGGGGGAGTTGAGCCGGAGCGGAGAGGAAGTGGACGGAGCCTTCACGGTTGACGGTCGCAGAGCCGAAAGGGTGAGCAGGGGCCGGGTGTACATACTGAAGGGCAAGAAAGGGTGCAGGAAGGTCATAAGGAGGTAAAGAGGCCCAATTTCCCGCCCCTTCCCCCCTATAATATCAAGTTTCCACGACATGGAAAACGATAAGTGTATCATCCTGCTTTCGGGCGGGATAGACTCTGCCACGGCTCTGTGGTGGGCGAAAGGGAGGTTCCGGGAGGTTTACGTTATCACCTTTCTGTACGGTCAGAGGCACTCGCTTGAGTTAGAGTACGCAAAGAAGCTGGCGGACCTCGCCGGCGTTAAAGAGCATATAACCGTCAATCTGGACGTCCTGAGGAGGGTGGGAGGGTCCGCCCTTACGGACGAGGATCTACCCGTTCCGGAGGGTGCCTATCCACCTGAAGGTACCATATCCACCTACGTACCCATGAGGAACTCCCTATTCGGCGTGGTGACCGGAGCGTACATGGAGGTATACGGGATAACGGACATGGTCATAGGAGTACACGCCTCGGACGTACCCAACTACCCGGACACTCGTCCCGAATGGGCTGCCGCCCTTGAGGCCCTCCTGAACGCCGGATCGTCCCTGTCCTTTGACAGGAAACTCCGGATAAGGGTACACACCCCCCTCGTGGGCCTGAAGAAGCCGGACATAATACGGATGGGTCTGAAGATGGGGGTGCCGTACGAGTGGACGTGGTCCTGCTATTCCCCGGTAGATGGGGAACCGTGTGGCAAGTGTCCGACGTGTATCCAGAGAGCCGAGGCCTTTAAGGAGGTCGGGATACCCGACCCGTTACTTGAAAGGATAAGGAAGGAAAAAAAGGAGGTTTAAAATGCTTAGGGAACTCTTAAGGGAAGACCGGATCATACTTGATATGAAGGCGAAGACGAAGGAGGAAGCCCTTCGTGAACTCGTGGACGTGCTGGATCTCTCCGACGATAAGAAGGAGATCCTGTTCAAATCCCTGATGCAGAGGGAGGTCCTCGGATCCACCGGCATAGGTAAGGGTATAGCCATCCCTCACTCCCGCAGCATAGTGGTTGATAACATAACCCTCGTCGTAGGCGTCTCCAAAGAGGGCGTGGACTTTGAATCCCTGGACGGCAAACCCGTCCATCTCTTCTTCATGCTCATAGCCACACCCAACGATCCTTCTATGAAGTACCTGACCGCTCTTGGATCCATAGCCCGTGTCTCCCGCTCCATAGCCCACGAGGGTGAGATAAAGACGGACTTCTCCTCCCCCAGAGAGCTCATAGATTACATTCTGGCGCACGACCATGAGTAAAAGAGAATACCTCCGTAAGCTCTATCTGCTTCAGGATCTTGACCTGCTCATACAACAGGTTAAGGACCCGGAATACGAGGCCAAAACCGGTCTGAAGGTGGACGAGGAGAGGATAAAAGATCTGGAAAGTAAGCGGAACGAACTGGCCCATGAACTCCTGAAGGCCGATCCCGTAACCTACCAGAAGTACGAGATGCTCAAGAGGAGGTACGGTAGAGGTATAACCCGCGTCGTCAACCACATGTGTACCAACTGCTTCGCCGCCCTGCCCGCCTCCGTGATACCGCGAGACGATGAGATCATAACCTGCCCCAACTGCGGAATAATCCTCATCTGGCTGGAATAACTTGGTAAACCTCCTCCTTTTCGGCGTACCTTACCTCGTCCTTGCCATCGTTTTTTCTGTGGTGGTACGTGGTTTAGAGGTCGGGGAGATGTGTTCGTTGTACGCTCTCGTCCCCCTGATCGGGGTTATGGTAGCAGACTATGCTCTTGAGAAGTTTAACTCCTACATCGCGAACCGCCTTCAGCCGTTGAAAGAGCGTATACCCCTACCCCGGTATATGGCATTACTCAACGCCATGATGTACATATCCGTGTACACGGCCGGAGCCTTCTGGGCGTACCGTCTGACCGGAAAGTACCTCTTCGTTCCCGCCCTTTTCCTTATAGGCCTCGTATCCGGAGGAATGGTAGTAAGAAAGTTCTGGATGGAATAGGTAAAACCTCCTTAAAATAATGTTTGTGCTCTGGATAGTGGGGTTCGGTTGCCCCCTCCATAGGGTGTACGATACTCTCTACAACGTTGACCTCTCCGGGGACAATCAGGTGGTCACCGTGGGACGGAAGTTCAAACCCGTACGGGTGAAGAGCAACCCGGGATGCCATGTGACCTTTACGTACTCCGGTGATACCGTTGACGTCAGGGAGGTGGTGGTGGGGCATGAGAGTACCGCGGTGTACGTACCGCCCGTCCCCCGTAAACCCGCTCAGGTTAAGATCGTTGCTGCTACGGACGACACCCTCCTGATCTTCAGGGGTAGAGTCCTTAGGGATAACTACTGGATCGTGAAGGTTCTGGAGTTGCTCGGGGGTTTCGTCCTATTCATGTTCGGCCTGAACAGGGGATCTACGGGGATAATGCGGGCGGTGGGTGGATGGACGAGGGCGCTCCTCACCCGGCTTTCCCGCAGTCCGATTCTGGCGGCCTTCGGAGGCCTTATTGCGGCCCTCGGTTTTCAATCCTCAACCGCCGTTACGGTTATGGTGGTGTCCCTGACGGATCTCGGCTTCCTTACGCCCGCTTCGGCCATGGCCATGAACGCGGGGGCGGGTGTCGGTACCACCTTTACCGTCGGCATCCTCTCCCTTGGCTTTACCTATATAGCCATCCTCATGATGGCCCTGGGATACTATCTGGAACGTTTCACACAGGTTTACGAGCATTACGGCAGGGCGCTCTTCGGATTTGGCCTCGCCTTCTTCGGCATATGGCAGATGGGAAACGTCTTCTCGGACATGGCCACCATACCCTACGTGGTATCCTTCGTCCACGATATATCCAACAACGTACTCCTCATGCTCCTCATATCGGCCGTGTTCGCCGCCCTCGTACACTCCTCTGCCCTGACCATAGGTATAGCCCTGTCCATGGCCTTCGCCGGGATAATCACCTTTACGGGAGCGCTGGCTGTCGTCCTCGGAGCCAACATCGGCACGGCCTTTACGGCCGTTCTGGCCTCTGCCCAGCTGTCCCCCGTGGCCCGGAGGGTCGCCCTCATCAACCTCCTCGGCCGTACAGTCCTCTCCCTCATACTGCTCCCCACCATCCCCTACGCCACCCGCCTTCCGGTATGGGTGCAGGACCTCAGCAAGAACATAGCCCTATCCCACTTCTACTACAATCTGCTCTTCGCCGCCATAGTCGTGCCCCTGACGTACGTTGAACCTCTCTGGAGGATGCAGTCCCCGATAAGGGAGCGGGTGTCCAGAGCGATAGTTTACGACGACCCCGAGTTCCTTCTGGTCTACATGGAGAAGGTCATATCCGACGCCCTGAACGTGGTCATGAGGATGTTTCAGGACCTGTACGAGGCCATACGCACGCGGAGTCCCGCCCTGTTTGAGAGGATAGCCGGTATGGACGACGAGATAGACCGGTCCGAGGAGATAATCAACGCCTACGTATCCCGTGCCATGGCCCACGGCCTCACGGGAGAGAAGGGGAGAAAGGTGGTGGCCCTGGCCCAGATCATGGAGGAGATTGAGAACATCGGGGACATCATATCCAAGTCTATCGTCCGGAACGTGGAGAAGCTCTACAAGGAGGGGATTATCCTTACGGACGAGGAGTTGAACGGTATAAAGAAAATGCACTCGGAGGTTATGAAGACCCTCGCCAACGCTATGGTCGTACTCACCACGTGGGACGTTGATAAGGCGAGAGAGCTTTTATCAAGGGCCAAGGAGGTAAAGGACCTCCTTGACAGGATGCGTAAGGAGTTCTACACCAGGATTAACGTGGACAACGTCCAGTCGGGTGAGGTCTATCTGGACCTTCTCTCAGACATGGAGAGGGTGAACTCCAACGCCGCCGCCATAGGCGGGGCGATCTTAGAGAGTCTGAGTGACGAAAGTAAAACTACCGGCTAACCTCTTCAAGTACGTTCCTGTAAACGTGCTTGGGTTTGGCTCCCACTATCCGCTTAACCTCCTGCCCGTCCTTGAAGATCAGGATGGTAGGGATGCTCACTACCCCTAATTCCATTGGCACCTCCGGATGCTCGTCCGTGTTTAAACGGATGAATTTGACGTTGGTATAGACCTTTGAGAGCTCGTGAAGGTAAGGTTCTATGGCCTTGCACGGACGACACCAGTCCGCCCAGAGGTCAACCAGTACCGTTCCCTCCTTTATCTCTTCCCAGAACTGCTTTGCGTCCACGTCCTTCATAGTTGGTATTCTAATCCTGACCTCCTTCCACGTCCCCCACGCCGATGGAGACCTCCCCCTCTATCTTACCGTAGTTGTAAACCTCCCCTATACCCACGTCTACCCTTCCCAGTATTCCCCTATTCTTTACGTCTCCGATTCCCGTTTTTAAGAAGCCTGCGTAACCTTCGTTGAACACATCGCCCACACCCACCCGCAGGGTGTCAACACGTCCCCCGTTCCTTACGTCTCCAACCTCCACCTTCAGGAGTCCGACCTCTCCCACTTCCCCCACGTCCACAGCCCCTGCGTACAGGTACATTTTCTTCACCTTAGCGTTGACTTCCACGTAGTAGCACCTATCGGTCAGGTTTATAACCTCCGCATCCGAATCCACCCTCAGGGAGTCCACCTCATCACAGGCAGATCTGTCGGCCTTCATATTTACAAACGGAAAGCTGAGGAACAACGCCGATGCCACAACCCCAACGACTGAGAGTAGCAGCCCCAAAAACGTAAAGAGAACTATCCCGCCGATTACACTAAGAAGCACGGGGAAATTTTATGGCCGTTGTCACGGCGCGGAAATCCGGTTTAAAATTTTGAGTCATGATCGGCATTTTTGTTGCAATGGGTGGACCCGATGGATACGGGTACAGGTACATCTCAACTCAGGACGGGGATGCGGTTCCCTTCAACTGGATAGATATAAGCTCAACCGGTACGCCCCTCGGAGCGGGTGACGACTGGTGTTCCGGGTCAAGCGCGGGCAGGTACTATCCCCTCGGTTTCCCCTTCCCCTACTACGCGGACACTGTGGACTCCATATCCGTATGCTCCAACGGCACGGTTCTCCTTCAGGGCATAAGCAACTACCTCGGTCTGTCCAACTACCCCCTACCTTACAGCGGCCCCGGCTTCGTGGCCGTGATGTGGGACGACCTTGATCCCCCGGAGTACGGAGGGGACGTTTACTTCCAGTCCTTCGCATCCTGCCCTGACGGGTACGGTGGAGCCTGTGCGGTTGTACAGTACCACAACGTTCCAAGGTTCGGGAACACCACCCTTATGGATTTTGAAGTCATCCTTTACGATAACGGGAACATAAAACTCCAGTACAACTCCGCCGTTTACTACAATGACGCCACGATCGGTATTCAGGACATCGGTGCGACTACGTCCAACAGATACTACCTTGAGTACGTGTACAATGGAAGCCCCTCCTCTCACGTACCGGACAGCGGTACGGCCGTAATGTTCCTGTATCCGGTCCCCGTAGACTACGACGTCGCGGCGGTTTCCGTATCCCCTACGGGGGTTATACCCGTTGCTCCCATCACCTTCACGGCCACGGTAGAGAACCTCGGTCTCGTCCCCACAACGTCTACGGATGTCATCCTGAACGTATACGACACCACAACGTCCACTCTGGTCTTCAGCGACACCCAGACGGTGGCCATACCTGAGACCTCAAGCGCAAACGTAAGCTTCTCCCCCTTCACCCCATCGCCGAGCAGGTTCTACAAACTACAGGTGATAGCCAGCGATCCTTCCGACACGGTCAACTACAACGACATCACCTACGCCTACGCCCGTACCTTCTACCTCTTCGGGGATATCGTGGAGGAGTGGCAGTTCCCCCGCCTCGGAGACAGCACCGGGTACAGCTTCGCTGGTATGACCTACGTTCCGGACAGTGGTAAGTTTTACGTGGTTACGCTCAACCCCAGAGGGGTTTACCGGTTTGACCCCCACGACCCGTACGGCACTCTCCTTCCCGCATCTTTCACCCTCCACAACTTCTTCGGGAGCAACGATTACGTTTGGGGCATAGCCTATGGAAACGGTACGTTCTACATCTCCCACTTCGGATACGATGGCTCGTCCATAACCGGAAGTAAGATAGGGTATTACGATGGCGACGGCAACCTCGTAGACAGCCTTGACGTATGGGCAAGTATAGAGAGCGGTGGGTACATGGCGGGTATGGACTGGGATCCGGCAAGCAGCTTACTCTGGGGCGTGTACGCTGGAGGTTCTAACTCCGTTTACAAGGTAGACGTAACCTTGAAGGACGCGGCTGGCACCTTCCCCAACGCCTCCGGCGGCGCCCTGTCGGACATTTCGGTATTCTATCCGTTAAGCGAGGTCTATTACGGAGGTTTCAGGGTATCCAGAATATTCCAGATGTCCTACGCCGGCTCCCTCCTGCGTCAGGACACTTTAACCCAGGTGGCGGGCATGGACGTGTGGGCCGAATGCACTTCCCCCGACGACCCCGTCTACCTCTTTGTGGCCCTCAACGATATGCGAAACACCCTCCTTAAGATAGGGACGGGACACACGTGCGCCGACGTTGTGAACGTCTCTGAGAAGAGGGAAAGGGATCCGGGCGTGGGTGTGGAGGTTATCGGTCGCACCATAACCGTGGAAGGTCAGGCTACGGTTTACGATGCCTCAGGAAGGAAGGTGGCCACCTTTGACGGCACCTACGAGGTCGGGCATCCGGGGGTCTACTTCGTGAAGGTGAAAGAACGGACGTTCAAAGTCGTGATCCGATAAGTGAAATAGGGGGGCCCAGGCCCCCCTATCTTTAACATGTGGTACATCCGTTGTCCGGTTTTTGCCTGCGGCAACCTTTGTCGTCGCACACGTATCCGGGGGGAGGCCTCAAACCTACGTCCTTCACCCTCAGTACGTACCTCACCCACTCACCGGCAAGGGGATGGTTGAAGTCCACCAGGACGGTATCTTCTTTTACCTCAAGAATGGACATGGCTATGGGTTCTCCCGTCTCTTCCTCCCTCATATACAGTACCTTTCCGGGTACAAGGGGTATGTTCCCGAACTCCGACTTCGGTATCTCCCTGACCAGGTCCTCCCTGAACTCACCGAAACCCTCCTCCGGGGAGAGTTCCACCACCACCTCGTCCCCTATCCTTTTCCCTTCAAGGGCATCCTCTATTCTGGGATGTACGTGTCCGAAGCCCTGCCTGTAAACGAACTCCCCCCTATCCACGAGCGTCCCATCTTTAAGGTAAAGTTCGTACTCCACGGTGATGTAACGGGTGGGATATACTACGTCAGGACCGGGGGCCATGTTCCTCTCCGAACACTTCTTTAAGGGCGTCCTCAACGCTGTCTATGAAGACGAACTTGAGCCGCCTCTTTATGTGCCTGGGTACGTCCTCAAGGTCTTTGGAGTTCCATGAGGGCAGGAGGACCTTCTTTATGCCGGCCCGATCCGCCGCGAGGACTTTCTCTTTTATGCCTCCCACGGGCAGGACCTTGCCGCGGAGGGTTATCTCCCCCGTCATGGCTATGTCCGGAGGTACTTTAAGGCCGAGGGCGAGGGAGTAGAGGGCTATGAACATGGTTATACCGGCGGAGGGGCCGTCCTTCGGTATGGCTCCGGATGGTACGTGGAGATGTATGAAACCCTTGTCCCAGAAGTCCGGCTGGACTCCCCTCTCGTAGGAGTACCTGCGGGCCAGAGTTAAAGCGGCCTCGGCCGACTCCCTCATCACCTCGCCGAGCTTACCCGTCAGCTTGAAGCCCTTCTCTCCGGGGACCCTCAGAGCCTCAACGAAGAGTATTGAGCCGCCGGTGGGTGTCCACGCCAGTCCCGTCACCACACCGATCCGTGCCTCCCTCTCGGCCAGCTCCGGGTAGTACTCCGGAGGACCAAGGAACTCGGGTATCTTTCTTTTGGTTATCTTCATCTTACCGCACTTCAGCTTCCCCTCCTCTATCTGGAGGGCTATGCGGCGGAGGATCCGGTTGATTTTGCGCATCAGCTCACGGACCCCGGCCTCCCGCGTGTACTCCTCTACTATACGGGCTATGGCCTCCCTCGTAAAGGAGATGTCGCACTCCGTTAAGCCCGTAGCCTCCTTTTCTCTGGGGATCAGGAACTCCTCGGCTATGTGTATCTTCTCCTCAAGGGTGTAGCCCGGTATTTCTATCACCTCCATACGGTCCAGGAGAGGGGGCGGTATGGTCAGGGTGGTGTTGGCCGTGGTTATAAAGAAGACCCTGGAGAGGTCAAAAGGCAGGTCAAGGTAGTGATCCTTGAAGGAGTGGTTCTGCTCCGGGTCCAGGACCTCAAGGAGGGCGGAGGCCGGGTCTCCCCTCCAGTCCGTGCCGAGCTTGTCTATTTCGTCTAACATCATAACGGGGTTGTTCACCCCCACGTCCCTCAGGGCGGAGATGATCTTGCCCGGCAGGGCGCCCACGTACGTACGGCGATGGCCCCTTATCTCGGCCTCGTCCCTCACCCCTCCGAGGCTTATCCTTATGAACTTCTTGTTCAGCGCACGGGCTATGGACTTTCCGAGAGAAGTTTTACCTACACCCGGTGGACCCACGAAGCACAGAATGGGGGCCTTGCCCTTGGGGTTCCTCTTACGTATGGCGATGTACTCAAGGATACGCTCCTTTACCTTCTCAAGGTCGTAGTGGTCCTCGTCCAGGACCTTGCGGGCGTTGGCGAGGTCCATGTTGTCCTCGCTGCTCTCCAGCCAGGGGAGTTCAAGGATCCACTCAAGGTAGGTACGTATGACGTGGTACTCCGGCGAGGCGGAAGGCACCCTCTGGAGTCTCCGCAGTTCCCTCTCAGCAACCTTACGCACCTCTTCGGGCAACGCCTTCTTCTTCAGCCTCTCCTCCAGCTCGGCTATCTCGGACTGCTCGTCGGCTATGCCCAGCTCCTTCTGGATGGCCTTGAGCTGCTCTCTCAGGTAGTACTCCCTCTGGGCCTTCTCCATCTCCTTCTGAACCTCGCGCTGGATGCTCTGGGCGACTTCGGCTATCTCTATCTCACGGGTCAGGTAGGTCAGTATCTTCTGGAGCCTCTCCTTAACGTCAACCGTGGCCAGAATCTCGTACCTCTCCTCCGGTTTCATGTTCTGTATGAGGGAGGCGAGGATGTCGGCCAGGGCGCCCGGTGTGGGGGCGGACGCGAGGGCGTTTATGACCTCCTGCGGTATCTTGCCGTACTCTGCGAGCTTGCGGGCGGCGCTCAGAACGCTCTCCTTTATGGGCTGGAGTTCGGTCTCGTCGTACTCCGGTTCCTCAAGGACCTCAACCCTTCCCTTCAGGTAAGGCTCAACCTGCGTTATTTCAAGGAGGCGGATACGTTTTATTCCGCTGAGGACGATTCGGATGTTCCCGTCGGGGAGGCGGTTCATACGGACTATGACGGTGGCCGTACCTATGGGGTAGAGGTCGTCCATGGACGTGGCTTCGGCGTCGGGGTCCTTCTGCATGAAGGTGGCTATTATCTTCGGCTCCACAGGTGTGGCGAGGATGTCGTTTATGAGCCTCTTGGACCTTTCAACCCCCACCAAGACGGGGGCGGTTGAGAACGGAAAAATAACCCCGCCCTTGATAGGCAGGACGGATATCTCCTCAGGTATGTCTATTTTTGGCAACTGCATAGCTTAATCCACTTTTATCTCTATCTTCCTCTTCTTTTTTGGTACCCTTACCTCCAAAAGACCGTTCTCGTACTTGCTCGTTATACCCTCAACGTCAACCTCGGCGTCAAGGCGGATGCGCCTCTCAAAGGGTCCGAAGTAGATCTCTGCTATGTGGTATATACGCTCCTCCGGTCCCTCCGGCTCGGGTCTGTACCCTTTTAAAATCAGAACGCCGCTGTCGTATATGACCTTGAGAGATGACCTGTCGGCACCCCCCACCGCAAGGTATATGACGAACTCGTCCTCAGTTTCGTAGGCGCTTACCGGAGGCCTGTAAACACGGTAGGACCCTCCACTCGTTATGCTCCCCAGAAGCTCCTCAAACTCCTCAAACGGATCCCGGAACATATCACTTCAGGCCGAAGGCGACGAGAACCTTGATGGCGTCCCCACTCTTGAGGTAGGCGGGTTTACGGAGCCTCCTCTTCCTGTTCTTGCTCTTTTTGGGACCCAGGTTGTGCCTGCGGCCGCTCCGGGCGTGCTTTACCTTGCCCGTGGCCGTCAGTTTGAACCTCTTCGCAAAAGCCCTTTTGGTCTTTACCTTTCCCATAGGCGGCTATTTTACTGTAGAAAAATAATCGGCGTACTGAAATACGCTCACATACCCGTAGCGTAGAACACGCCGATCCGTATGCCGACCCTGACGTTGTCCTTTATGGTCCAGGTCGTCCTGTAGTTTCCGAGGTCGGGGTCGTGTCCCTCCTCCCTATAGGTCAGGCCCGGCACGTAATCAAGGAACAACCCTCCACCTACACCTACCGGTCCCATCCGGTAGTAACCCCTTAAGAACATCCCTCCTCCCGTGCCAGTGAACTTCGTCGTGCTGTCGCCTACCGAATCCCTGAGGTTAAATGTAGTATAAACGGGATAAAAGCCCGCGAGAATTACCGAACTGCCGAGATTTAACCGATAGGATACCGGCAACCTGAGGGCGAGCATGGTCGCATCCCACTTTGAGATGGTATCCGCAACGATATCGCTCGTGTCCTTGAACACGGTTTTACCTGAGCCTGCAGAGTAACCCAATCCCACACCCATAAGGAGGGGGAAATTCCCGAAACTTACGCCAGCCGAAATATCCCCGCCGTACAGGGTCCCACCCCCTTCCGTGTTTAACTCCGTACCGAACGTGACCCCGTTCCACGCGTCGGCTTCCATATCCCTCCTCCACTTCTTATGGGAGAGCCTGCTGGTGCTGACACCTCCTTCGGCCCAGAAGCCCACGGCGTATAAGGGTGTCGCAACTAAAAATGCACCTACGAAAACCGCAATTCTTTTCATAGTAAAGGGATTATACGGAGGCGTCTTTCCCCTTTAGAATTCCTTACCATGGATTGCGTCTTCTGTAAAATAGCGAGGGGGGAGATACCAGCCAGGGTAGTTTACGAGGACGATAAGGTTATTTCCTTTCACGACATTAATCCGAAGGCGCCGGTTCACGTGCTTTTAATCCCCAAAATGCACGTTGAGAACCTGAAGGAGGAGATTCCTGCGGACGTCTCCCACGCCCTTATCAGGGGCATAAGGGAGACCGTTAAGAGGTTAGGCGTTAGCGAGTACAGGATAATCAGTAACAACGGTAGGGGGGCCGGTCAGGAGGTCTTCCACCTCCACTTCCACATAGTGGCCGGAATAGAGATCCCTCCGGCGACCGTGTGAGGGGTACTTGACATTTTTGAAAAAGCGACCATTATTCTATCCTTAACCCGGACCACCATACCGGGGGGGAAACACCCGTTCCCATTCCGAACACGGAAGTTAAGCCCCCCAGGGCCGATGATAGCGTGCACCGAGAGGGCACGTGAAAGTAGGTCGTGGTCCGGGTCTTTTTTTTATTTGAATCCGGACATCAGCCTCAACCTCACCCCGTGCCATACGTATCTGAGCCGGTTCAGGAAGCTGTCCTCAAGGTACCTGTCCCTCAGATCGGCCGGCTTAACGGAAAGGAACCACCGTCTGCACGCCTCCACAACCCTGCTATTTAAGACTTTCGCTCCCCTGCCCTTCAGGAGCCTCTCGTCGTACCACCATATCGCCTTAAACGTGGTCTTCACGTACATGCTCTTGTAGGCGTGGACGTAGAGGAGACTCAGGGAGAGGTCCACGTCCGGGAAAAAGAGGTTACCCTCCTCCCGTACTATGTGGTCCAATACGTCCCCCTCTCCTATGCCCGACGGATAGGGAAAACGGGTAAAGGCCGTATGTACCTCAACGGGAAGACCCATATACCGGAATATCCTCTGGCCCGGTACGTCCATCACCCTCTCAAGGCCCCGGTCAATCAGATACATCGTTATTTCTTCAAGGTTACCCCTCTCCACCCACAGGTCCACGTCCGATATGAGGCGCTGGAGACGGTCCGGATATAGTTCCCCCACCGCTACCCCTTTAAAGGCCATCACGGGTACGGGGGCCTCCCTGAGGATCTCCCTGAGACCGTCCCATACTCTCCACCTGCTTAAGGATGTGGCCCGATCCAGCAGGAAAGTCTCCCGCGTTTCGGGAAAGAGGTCGTAAAACAGGGATCCCATCTGGTGGAAGCGTACCCATCGGACGAAATGGGGGTCGTCTTTAAGGCGTACCACGTGTTCCCTTACCCTCTCAACCTCTCCCTTCGCTACGGCGTGGAGGATATCCGGGTACCTCAAGAGGGGAGTTTAAGGGGTGCGTGAAAATCAAAAAAGACCGGGGGAACTCCCCCGGCCAACGGGATTAACTTCAGTCTTTCCTACGCCTCTATCTCAGGTCCCTCTTCACCCTCCGGACCGGTTCCACCGGGTCCTCCGCCCGGTTTACCACCTTCGGCCTGATATATGCGGCTCACTATCCGGTTCCAGAGGTTCTGGAACTCCTCGTACTCCCGGCGCATGCGGTCCTCGTCGTCGGAGGTCATTACGGTGCGGAGACTCTTCATCTTCTCCTCAATCTCCTTCCTCTCCTGATCCGTCACCTTATCGCCGTACTCCTTCAGGGCCTTCTCAACGCTGTAAATGTAGGCGTCTATCTCGTTCCGGAGCTGGGCGAGGCGGGCCCTCCTCTCATCCTCCTCCCTGTACCTCTCCGCTTCCTCTATCATCCTCTGGATCTCCTCCTCCGTCAGGCCAGTGCGGGCGGATATGCGGATGTCGGCCTTCTTGCCCGTACTCTTCTCAACCGCCGTGACGTGGAGGATGCCGTTGGCGTCTAGCTCAAACGTCACCTCTATCTGGGGAACTCCTCTCGGAGCGGGGGGTATCCCGGTAAGGTCAAACCTGCCGAGTAGACGGTTCTGGGAGGCTATCTTCCTCTCACCCTGATAGACCTCTACCGTGACCATCGTCTGGTTGTCCATGGCAGTGGTGTATATCTTGGACTTCTTGACGGGTATGGGGGTGTTCTTGGGTATGACGACGTCAAATATGTCCCCGAGGGTGGCAACTCCAAAGGAGAGGGGTACGACGTCCACAAGGACGATGTCCTTGCGGTCCTTCATCTCGCCGGCGGCTATGGAGGCCTGTATGGCAGCACCTATGGCCACGACCTCGTCCGGGTTTATTCCGGCGTGGGGCTTCTTACCGAAGAACTCCTCAACCGTCCTCTGTATCAGAGGCATACGGGTCTGCCCACCTACGAGGATGACGGCGTCTATCTCGTCGCGGCTGAAACCGGCCTCGTCAAGGGCGGCCCTCATCAGCTCCACCGTGCGGTCTATCAGGGGCCTGGCCATGGCCTCAAGGCGCGCCCTCGTAAGCGTCCTCTCAAGGTTCAGGCCCCTGCGGGACTCCGGGTCAAAGGCTATGTAGGGCAGGCTTATGAGGGTCTCCTGCTGGAAGGACAGCTCCTTCTTGGCCTTCTCGGCGGCCTCCTTCAGCCTCTGCATGGCGGCGGGGTCGGAGGAGAGGTCAATGCCCGTCTCCTTCCGGAACTCCTCAAGGAGCCACTCTATTATCTTCTGGTCTATGTCGTCCCCTCCGAGGTGGGTGTCCCCGTGGGTAGCCTTCACTATAAACGCCCCCTCAACGAGGGTCAGGATGGAGATGTCAAAGGTGCCACCTCCGAAGTCGTATACGGCTATCTTCAGGTTCTGGTCGGTCTTGTTCAGGCCGTAGGCGAGGGCGGCCGCCGTAGGCTCCGGCAGTACCCTTATGACCTCCTCAAAGCCGGCTATGAGTCCGGCGTCCCTGGTGGCCTGCCTCTGGGGATCGTTGAAGTAGGCGGGTACGGTTATGACCGCCCTCTTAACCTCGCTGCCGAGGAAGTTCTCGGCGGCCTTCTTCAGGTGCATGAGGATGAAGGCGGAGATCTGCTCCGGGGTGTACCTCTTGCCGGTGGCGGGTATCTCTATCTCAACCCTTCCGTCCCTTCCCGGTACGACCCTGTAGGGGACGCGGTCCACGTCGCCGAGGCGCTTGCTCTCGTCGTACTTCATCCCCATGAAGCGCTTGACGGAGAATACGGTGTTCTCCGGATTCGTAATGGCCTGCCTCTTGGCGGGGGATCCCACAAGGACCTCCCCGTTCTCCCTGAAAGCCACCACAGAGGGGGTTATTCTCTCTCCTTCGGGGTTGGGAATGACGATAGGCTCCCCTCCCTCAACCACAGCAACGACGGAGTTCGTCGTGCCGAGGTCAATTCCGATTACCTTCTCCATAGGTGGAAATTCTACGGCCGAAGGGTTAGTTAACGTAAGTTAAGACCTCCGGTATTCGGTGAAGGGGGTAATAGGGTTAAAGTATGTCCTGCGGCGTATCCTGAACCATATTCCGCTTCGGAGTGGAGATGATCACGCCGAATGGGAGACGATATTAGAAGATGGCGTTGCGAATACCACCCTTCACTCTGGAGGATCTCACCGGATAATTTGGCGTGGTGCGGCTCCTCCCCCTTATAATTTTGCTACCATGCTGTGGATGTTGATGGCAGGGAATCAGCCGGTGATGCGGGTCATACGGCCCGTTCGTCCCGTCGTTCTGAAAAAGGTCAGAGAGGCCATCGCTTTGAAGAACGACCTCCTTGACGATCTCCCGGGCTTCGGTATCCCGTCTTCCCTCGCAGTGGAGCGTACGGGGAAGTACTGCGAGATAACCTGCACTTACGGGTACTGTAACGCCGAGGTGGAGGGTAAGGGGATAGCCCACTGTGGATGTAAAGAGGACGGTTCCCCCGTGTGCTGGACCTCCGGGGAAAGGTCCGGCCCTCAGGAGTCAACGCGGGAGCAGAGGTACGAGGGGTTCGCCCGGATATACGACCCCTCCGGTCGCCTCGTCTGGCAGGGGTACCTCAAGGGGAACCTTCCCTCCCTTAAGAGGGGCGTGTACTTCGTCCGCACACCTCATGGAACCCGCAGGATCGTTGTGAAATAGCCTATGTCCTCACCCCGTTAAGGACGCTTTCAACGACCTTCCTGAACTCCTCCCTGAAACGTTTCGGGGAGAACCTCCGCGCCCTCTCCCTTATCTCCTCCCTCACGAACCTCCCCTCCATCTGGAGGAACCTCCTCACGGCATCCCGTACCGCTTCAGGGGTCTGCTCGTGGAAGAAGAGACCGCTTACACCCTCTTCCACGCTCTCGGTTACCCCTCCCCTGCCGTAGGCTATTACGGGTACTCCGGAGGCCATGGCCTCCACGGGGGAGATGCCGAAGTCCTCGTAGGCAGCGAAAATAAAAGCTCTCGCCTTTGAGAGTATGTCTACCAACTCGCCGTCCCCCACCCTTCCGAGAATCTCAACGTTTCGGCCCGCAATCCGTTTTATCTTACCTTTTTCGGGGCCGTCCCCCACGACCAAAAGCCTGAGGCCGAGGGAATTAAAGGCCTCAACGATCACGCCCACCTTTTTATAGGGGACGAGACGCGAAACGACAACAAAGTAGTCCTCAACTTTATGCGAAACCCTGAACTTATCAACGTCAACGGGCGGATAGATCACTATCGCATCCCTTCCGTAGTACCGCCTTATACGGGCGGCGACGGTCTTTGAGTTGGCTACGAAAACGTCCACCCTCTGGGCGGAGGCGTAATCCCAGAGGCGTACATAATTCAGGACGACCCGGGCTATCGCCCTCTTCAATTTCCCTATACCGGCCATGTACTCGTGGGTGAGGTCCCACGCGTACCGCATAGGTGTATGGACGTAGGAGATATGGACCTGGCCGGGATGGGGAAGAACCCCCTTGGCCACGGCGTGGGATGAGGAGATGATAAGATCGTACCCGGAGAGGTCAAAGCTCTCAACGGCCACGGGCATCAGAGGTAGAAGACTCCTGTAATATCCGTACGCTCCGGGCAACTTTGCCAGAAACGACTCCTCCACCGGTACCTTTGAGATGGGGCTGTTCCTGAACTGATCCGGCTTGTAGAAGAGGGTGAAGATACGGCTTCCTGCCACCTCCCTCAACATCTCCTCCAGAACCCGCTCCGCCCCGGAGCGGGTTATGAGCCAGTCGTGGACGTAGGCGACTTCCATCTACTTAATACACAGATCCATATAACAGCTCGTATACGCCAGATACCATATCAGAGGTACTAAGACCATAACCAGAATTTCGCTTCCCTTGAGGTTAAAAATCCGCATCTCACCGGAAAGGAACTCTATCCTCCTGCGCAGGGAGGTGGCCATACCCGTTCCTCCGGGATACGCCATGGAGAACTTGACCAGCGTATAGGCCAGATCTCTGGGTGTATAGCGATTGAGCATGTGGGAGTCGTTCCGGATCTCAAGGTACGTCCTGTAATCTTCCCTGTCCTTTTCGGTAGGTAAAAGCAGTTCAAAGAGGAGCAGGCGAAGGTTATCCTTCATGCGGGCGTGGAAACGCTCGTGTTCCATAACGAGTTCCCTCTCTTGCTCCGGAAGGGACAGAACTCCCTCGGAGATTACAACCCGTGGTCTGAAGAATCCCACGTTGAGAGCAACGAGCTCCTTAAAGGGGAGTACGTAGACGTCACCGACCCTGCGTGCGTTGCTCAAAGCCTCCCTTTCAAGTCTGCGGGATAGGGTGTATATCTTCACCATACGGTAGGAAACGTACAGGACGTACGCGACACCTAAGAGCATGAGGAGGAGAAACTCGGGGAACATCTGAACCATTACGTAGATCCCCGTTAGTGTAAAGTGGGAGTGGACTAGATGGACGCCAAGGAGGATAAAGAATATGATGAGCGGAACCACACGGGTTACGAGTATCCGCTCCTTAAACGCGTAGAACGGTACGAACCTTCCCGCAGCTCTCAACAGGATGGCCAGAACTATGAGGGTTATGCCGACACTCATTTTTCAAACTTCTTCAGGAGCTCGTAAGCCTCTTCCGGTGATAGGTCCATCGTCTCGGCGAAAAAGGAGGCCGCCACGTCGGGGTTCTCCCTCACGAAGTTTCCTATAAAGTGTACCAGCCTATCCCTGTAGAACTGCTCCCTCGTCACCGTGGGAAAGTAAAGGTTCTTCTTTCCCCTCCTCTCGCTTCTCAACACCCCCTTCTTCTCAAGGTTCTGACATATCGTCAGGATGGTCGTGTAGGCGTAGGGTACGCTCTTACGGGAGTTTATCTCGTCCAGTATATCCCTTACGGACGAACCTCCGTTTCTCTTCCACACTATCTCCATCACCTCCTTTTCAAGGGGACCGAGAGAGTAGAATTCCAGACTCCTCTTTACCATAGGGATTATTTTAAGGGTGTCATAGGGCCTTAATGATGGCAAATACCGTAAGACATCCGCTGAGGGCGGATACCAGAAAGGCCAGAACGAAGATCCACAGGGGAGAGAGGTTTAAACCTCCTTCTACCGTGGAGTTAAGTTCAACGTACTTCCCTTCCTGTAACCGGGAAACCAGATAGGCTATGTATCCGGGAAAGACGTGGGGAAAGTCCCTCAGGATCTCGTTCACCGTTGCACCCCGCTTATACCTCAACCTCAAGGTTCTTACGAACTCCTCCTCGTCTCCTCCCCGGGGAATACCCTTCAATTTTACAAACGCGTCCCTTAAAACGTTCAAGGTTTCCGTTGTAATCTCATCCTTCAGGGTCATGACTTCCAGAACGAGCGTGTGAAACGGGAGCGTAAAGTCGTCTTCGGACGATGGGGGTGAGTCGGATATGAGGAAGTTTGCCCTGTTGCTGTGGAGGAGGAGGAGAAGGGCGCCCTTTATCTCCCAGAGGCGTCTTATGGGTAAGCCGTTTACCTCAAAGCGTACGAGCTTACCACCTTTAAAGTTCATGAGCATCTTCAAACCCTGTACGGTTATAGCGACCGAACCGGTAGGGGGTATCTGGTTAAAAAGGAAATGTGCTATGCCATCCTTCTCCTCCGTCTCCCATCTTCCTTTTAGAATCACAGAACGGATTATACGGACGATGCAAAAACACGATTTTCAACGGTAGAATCGCCCCCTATGGTTGAGACCCTGCTTCTCAGTGCTATGGCCCTCGGACTTCTCGGCTTCCTTGCAGCCATAGCAACCTACTTTTATATAAAGAGTCTCCCCGGTGGAGAAGGTAAGATGGTAGAGTACGCAGCCGCCATCCGTAAGGGTGCCTTCGTGTTCCTCCGCCGTGAGTACATGTACATCGGTATATTCGTACTTATAGTATTCCTCGTCCTGACCTTCGCCATCAAACCCCTTGTCGGTGTTGCGTACCTGACGGGCGCCCTCTTCTCCCTTCTCGCTGGCTTTATAGGGATGGCCGCCGCAACCCTGGCCAACGTGCGTACCGCCTACGTGGCATACAGAACCAAGAACGCCGGCGACACCCTCTCTGTGGCCTTTAAGGGCGGTTCCGTGATGGGTATAACCGTCGCCGCCCTCGGTCTCCTTGGCGTAGCCTTCTGGTACTGGTTTACGAGGGATGCGGCCGTCCTGAGCGGTTTCGGTATGGGCGCCTCCTCCGTCGCCCTCTTCGCGCGCGTGGGCGGTGGGATATACACCAAGGCGGCCGACGTGGGTGCCGACCTGGTGGGTAAGGTGGAGGCCGGGATACCGGAGGACGATCCCCGTAACCCCGCCGTGATAGCCGACAACGTGGGCGACAACGTCGGAGACACGGCCGGGATGGGCGCCGACCTCTACGAATCCTACGTTGGTAGTATGGTGGCCACCGTTGCCATAGCCCTCGCCGGCTCCTTCGCCCTCTCCAACATGAAGATAGAGTACGGTTCCCTACCCATAATCCTCGCCGCCCTCGGCCTGGTCGTATCCCTTCTGGCCGTGTACGCCATAGACCTCTTCAAGAAGGCCGATCCCCAGACGGCCATAAGGAACGCCACCATAGTGGCCGCTCTACTCTTCGTCATAGGTGCCTACTTCGTCAACCAGATAATCGTTGGAAGCATAGGCACGTGGCTCGCCGTGGTTGGCGGACTGGTTGCCGGTCTCCTGATAGGTTTTGAGAGCGAATATTACACCTCCGGTAATCCCATCAAGTTCATAGCAGAATCCGCGAAGTTCGGCCCGGCCACGGTGATAATAAACGGTGTGGCCGTGGGGTACGAGTCGGTGGTTCTACCCTTCATTACCATCGCCGCCGCCGTACTCTTCGGATACTTCTCCGCCGAGGTGTGGAGCGCTCCCGGTCTCGGCATATACGGTGTGGCCCTCGCCGCCGTCGGTATGCTCGCCACGGTGGGTATAGTTATGACCACGGACTCCTACGGCCCCATAGCCGACAACGCCGGAGGAATAACGGAGATGGCTCACCTCGGTGAGGACGTGAGGGCGATAACGGATAAACTGGACGCCCTCGGAAATACCACCGCCGCCATAGGCAAGGGGTTCGCCATAGGCTCCGCCGCCCTGGCCGCCCTCGCCCTCTTAGTGGCTTACACGGAGACGGTAGGTCTTGAGGCCCTTGACTTCACCAAGGTTGAGAGCGTCGCCGGAGCCTTCCTCGGTGCCGCCATGCCTGCTCTCATAGCAGCCATGACCCTCAAGGCCGTGGGCAGGGCTGCGAACAAGATGGTGGCCGAGGTACGCCGCCAGTTCAAGGAACTGAACCTTTTGAACGACCCCAACGCTAAACCCCAGTACGATAAGGCCATAGATATAGTTACGCAGGCGGCGATTAAAGAGATGATCCTGCCCGGTATATCCGCCGTACTCGCCCCTATAGTCGTCGGTTTCCTCCTCGGTGCCGAGGCCCTCGGCTTCTTCTTAGGTGCCTCCCTCTTAGTGGGCGCCCTGATAGCCATATTCATGGCTAACGCCGGTGGTGCGTGGGACAACGCCAAGAAGTACATAGAGGCCGGAAACTTCGGAGGTAAAGGGTCCGACGCCCACAAGGCCGCCGTCGTCGGCGATACCGTTGGCGACCCCTTCAAGGACACGACCGGCCCCTCCATGAACATCCTCATAAAGCTCATGTCCATAGTCGCCCTCGTCTTCGGGACCCTCATTCACCAGTACGGCGGAATACTCCTGAAGTTCTTCACCCACTGAGGGAAATACGGAAACGGCAAAGGGCGGGGCCAGGCCCCGCCTTTTTTATGTGTGCAAATCTACCTTATCAACCTCACGGATAGAGAACCGGCGAGGAAACCCAATCTGGCCAGAAAGCCGTCATAGAAGGAGACAAAAACCTCCTCCTTTTCACGCTTCAGGGCCTTTACTATCGCCTTTGCCACCTTTTCGGGAGGGACGGACCCGGTCCCCCTTATCCTTTCACTCCCCGCCCGGTTGAAGAAGTCCGTACGGGTGACAGACGGATACACGTTTATAACCTTTATCTTATCCTCCCGCAACTCCTCCCTGACGGCCATAAAGAAGGAGCGAAGGGCGGCCTTGCTCGCCAAGTATATCGCCCACCTCTGGAGGGGAACGAAGGCTATCATGCTGACCACGTTAAGTACGACTCCACCGCCACGGAGGAAGGGGACGGACAGACGGGTCAGGTGAATGGGCGCCCAGAAGTTTACCTCAAAGAGTTCCCTCATCTTCTCCTCCGGCACCTCAAGGAAAGGGCCGTGGATACCGAAGCCAGCGTTGTTGATGAGGACGTCAAGACCGCCCAGAACCTCCGCCGCCATACCCACCACCCTCTCCCTCTGTTTCGGGTCGGAGAGGTCGGCCTGAACAGGAAAGACGGCGTCCCCGTAGACCCCCTTTATTTCCCTCAGTGCCTCCTCATCCCTTCCCACGGCCACGACCTTTGCCCCCTCCTCAATCAGGAGTTTAAGGGTTTCTCTTCCTATCCCTCTGGTCGCCCCGGTCAGGATTATCCCCTTTCCTCGCAGGTCCATGGAGGGTATGCTAAGGCCGAAGCGAGACGGTGGTATAATCCACCCCTTGAAGTTCGTCTTCGTAATGCCCTACTACTTCCCGGACGGTATAACCGGAGGGGCGGAGAAGCAGGCGTACCTGCTCGCGCGAGAACTCGTTAAGAGGGGACACGAGGTGGTATTCCTGACCCTCAATCCTGCCGGCAAACCGGATGAAGAGGACGACAGGAGTATAAAGGTAGTACGCCGCCTTAAAAGACGCGGAAAACTCCAGTTCCTTGACTATCCGGCGATCCTGAGGGAACTCCATGGGTACAGTCCTGACGTGGTAATAAGCCGCATAAGGTTCTACTACCTGCCCCTATCCCTTTACGCCCTACAAAGGGGCAAGGTCTCCGTGGCCTTTATACCGGAGAATTCCCTCAGCACCCCTTTCCCGGAGTTGAGGAAGATACTCAAACTTTCCTTAAAGGCTCCTTCCCTCAAAACGCCCCTCCATCTCCTCCACGCTCTCGTCATAGACCTGTTTTCACATCTCGGCCTCCTGCTATCTAAGGTGATAATCGTCCAGAACGAAGTTCAGAGGAGAAACATCGGGCGTTTCTTTTTCAGATCATCGGTTAAACTGCCCTCCATATTCGTTCCGCCGAATATATCCGTGGAAAAGGACAGGGAGCCGCTGATCGTCTGGGTGGGAAACGCCCGTGCGGAGAAACGTCCCCAACTGTTCGTTGGCCTCGCCGAAAGGCTTCCTCAGTACAGGTTCGTTATGGTGGGCAGGAAGACGGAGAGGTTCAGGGGTCTACTTCCCAACCTCACGGTAACGGGTGAACTTCCCCACGACGAGGCTCTGAAGTGGATCGGAAGGGCGTGGGTTCTCGTAAATACCTCCGTAGATGAGGGCTTTTCCAACACTTTCCTTGAGGCGTGGTACATGCGTACTCTCGTAATGTCCTACAGCGCGGATCCCGACAACCTTATATCCTCTGGCCTAGGTCTGAAGGTTGGAAGTACCGAAGACGCTGCGAGGGAGTTGACGAGGATTTTACAGGATGAGGAGGAACGGTTAAGGATCGTTGAAAGGGCCTACAAATACGTGATGAACACCCACGTTCCGGATGTGGTTGTGCCGGGGTTTGTGGGGGTCGTAAATATAAATAAAAATCCCAAAAATTGAATAAAGTGCAATAAAAACTCAACACCATAACGTACAGGTTGGTGTATTCGCCGCCTCTATAATTTCAATACTATGAAAAGGGTTATACGCACTTTAATCGGCATCTTTGCGCTATCCGCATTCGCGTCCACGGTAAGTGCGGATAACTGGATAATGAACTGGGAAGAGTATTCGAGATATTCCCCTTCCGGTTCCGATACCCTCTGGGACGTTGACGCTTATGTAGAGAGGGACCTATATTTCAGGCTTCACAGGCGGGCTATATTCGTGGGGTCATACATTGCCAGCGCATCTACTCAGTACGGCATGGCCGGAACGTGGGAGCTGGATACCTCTCTCCGTCCTATAAGAGGGATAAGGTGGTTCAAAAGTCCCGGAAACGTGATAAACTTCCAGTCCGTAGATCCTGTATATACCTATATGGGACCGATACGGGGTAAAGGTTTCGGTGAAATCACGATCTCTAAGTTCTGGGTAGCGGGATACAGCCATATCCGTACGTCCGGAAGAGATACCAACATCATCATAACGAAGCTTGATAGGAACCTCAACCATCTGTACACGAAAGAGTACGATCTCAACGGCGAAGTGGATGTACTTTATAAGATATACACGGTGAACTATACGGCTATGGCATCAACTATGAATCCTCCTATTATCAACGGTTTTGCAGGCATAGGCTACACAACCTATGGGGAAAGGTTTCATAACGAAAATATCCTTTTTGTAGCTGGAGACACGAACGGTGATATATTTGCAACGTGCGTATTTGAGACACCCGGTAGAGATGTGGGCATGGGGTTATACGAAATTGAATCCGGCAAGTTTATAGCGATCGGATACACTAACTTTAACGGAGGATCGGATACGTCCTATTCTCCGATTGTTATCAAATTCACTGTTACACCAAACGGATGCAATATTCTGTGGGCTAGGGTGTACCGCGTGGATGGGTATACTCTTGTCCCGTACGACATAGACAGAACCCTATACATTGAAGGGGCTATGTACAACATAACCGGAACAGCAGTGCCTTTATCAGATCAAACCCATACCAAGGGATTCGTTTTAAGTATAGATATCGACGGAAATTTAATGGGGGGCAAGTTTTACAATCCTTCTATAGCTGGAGGTGCGTTGACTATGTTTGAGGAGTATGTTGACACGACGTCTAACGAGATTATCGTAGTGGGTGCAGAGTATGATTATGGCTTTATAGATCAGTTAAGGAGATTTATAGGAGATATAGATACATCATCCTCTGCTCCTTTAAACATCAAGCGGAACAGAGCCATTATAACAACATTGAGCCCATCAGGAGCCATCGTAGGTACGAATAAATATTCTGCATACAACTTTGACCGTGTTGATCGCACCCTGCTATTCGCCGTATCCAAGATTGATGATACACTTCTAGTTAGTGCAGGTATGTATTACAGTAGTGATCCCCCATCTTACGATGGTAGTTACTTACAATACTATGCTATAAAAACAACTAGGCCTTCTCTTGGTAACCAACCCAATTGCTCTGGATCTATAAATATCCATAGTTCGCCCATAAATGTTAGTACTATTGTTCCGTCTCTCCACGTTAACTTCGTTAGACCATCAAGATATCTCTTGGATCTAATAACGGAGGACCCGTACTATCAAGGATGCGTGTGCGGGAATGGAGGAGAAAATTGCGAATACTGGTACCTATCGTTTAAGACAACAGGAAAGGGCAAGTGTGGGTCCGGTTCCTCCTCCGCTTCCCAATCCTCCGGTTATTACGAGATCTACAACGCATCAGGCTCCCTGGTTGGAAAAGGTTACGGTGAAGCCGACCTAAAGGATCTGCCACAAGGGATATACTTCTTGAGGCGTGGAGGTACGATAAAGAAAGTAATCAAAATTAGGTGATAGAAAGGGGGCCACAAAGGCCCCCCTTCGTTTATGCGTTCCTTTGGTTAACTTTTGGTTAAAAACGTATCTACGCTTTCCCTTCCACTTTCCTCATCACCGCCTCCACCTTCTTCCTCGGGTCCAGTTCCTTATCCCTCCTCTCGTCCATCTTTATTACGGTGCTTACCCGCACCGCCCCCTTACGGAACATGGCCTCCTGCATCTTCAGTATCACCTCAAATATCACCGCCGGGTCCCCCCAGATGGTCGTACACATCGGACCCAGCTCCCACTCCACCCTGCCGTCCTCCTTCAGGACCCTTATGGCCTCCGCGACGTAGTCGGAGACGCTGGGGCCCTCACCAAGGGGGGCGATGCTGACGGCAACGATCGCCTTCCTCATCCTCAACCTCCCTTTACCTTTACCGGTTTCCCGCCCTTCAGCTTGGGCTTCCAGAAGGCGAATCGGAGGATGTAGAGGAGGGCCTTGACCCCGTCCTTCCAGTTGATCTTCTTCCCCTCGGCGTACGTGCGGCCGTGGTAACTTATTCCCATCTCGTATATACGCCAGTTGGTGTACTTGGCCGTTTTGGAGACCTTCATCGTGAACTCCACCTCAAAGCCGAAGTCCGTTAGGGTAAGGTCAAAGTAGTCCAGGACCTCCCGCTTGAAGACCTTGTAACACACCTCAATATCGGAGAAGGTCATATCGCTGAGAACGTTCACCAGAAATGAGATGAGTTTGTTCCCCATAAAGTGGTGGTGGTAGAGGATGCGATGGGGGTTCCCGTAGAAGCGGGAGCCGTAGACGACGTCGGCGTAGCCGTCGGTTATGAGCTTGATCATGGGGATCAGGTCGGCCGGGTCGTACTCAAGGTCGGCGTCCTGTATGGCGATTATGTCGCCCGTAGCGTGGGCGAAGGCCGTATGTAGGGCCGCCCCCTTCCCCCTGTTCCTCTCATGGTATATTACCTTTACCCCCTCAAGACCCTCAACGTTTTCCCTTATGTACTCCCTCGTTCCGTCGGTGGAGAAGTCGTCCACCACCACTATCTCCCTGGGCAGGCCGAAGTCCATCTCATAGACCTTGCGAAAGAGGATAGGGAAGAACTCCCTCTCGTTGTAGACGGGTATGACGAGGCTTAACCTCATGCTGCGGCTCCTTCTTTTCTATCAAACCTGAAAGGGCGCGCAGTCGGTAGGGACGCATTTCGGATGACCATCTGTGTGGATATTCTACTGGGGACACGCGGGGGATTACATAAAAATATCAATATATGTTTATATTTCAACCTTATAATACCGGGTGATGAGGAAAGGGACACTTATCTTCCTGACTCTGGCCTTCGCATACAGCTGGGCGATGGCGTCTATCCTGTACATCTTCCATCTCCCCCCCTCTGCCCTGCTCTTCGTCTCCACGGCCTACATGTTCGGTCCTGCCCTCGCCGTCCTGACCCTCAAGGTACTCCGTCACCCCCTGCCCGATCTCGGCCTCCGCTTTAACCTCAACGCCTGGTGGTTAGTGGCATGGCTCTTTCCTCCCTTCATCGTATTTTTGACCTTCCTTGTGGATCTCCTCATGCCCGGCGTCAGCCTATCGCCCCACAGCGACGCCCTCATGAACAGGCTGAGTCAGACCGTATCTCCGCAGGATATGGAAAGTATCAGGGAGGCCGTCAGTACCCTCACCGTTCCCATGATCATAAGCCTGTTCTTCTACGGTATGGTGGCCGGGGTCACGATAAACGCCCTCGTCTCCTTCGGCGAGGAGGTGGGCTGGCGGGGTTTCCTGTACTCCGAGTTTAAGGGAATGGGCTTCTGGAGGATGTCCTACACCGTCGGCGTCCTCTGGGGTCTATGGCACGCCCCCCTGATCCTGAAGGGCCACAACTACCCCCTACATCCCGTCCTCGGTGTCTTTATGATGGTCCTGTTCGCCACCCTGTTGAGTCCCCTGATGTTTTATATCCGGGAGAAGGCGAGGTCTACCCTCGCGGCAGCCATCTTCCACGGCACCCTGAACGGTGTGGGCGGGTTTGACCTACTCTTCTTGAGGGGTGGGAACGACCTGACCGTCGGCATAACCGGCCTTAGCGGCCTCCTCGTCCTCTCCGCCCTCAACCTGGCCCTCTACCTGTTGAGAAGGAAGGATGCTTAAGGAGGTCTTCGCCGCCCTCTCCGACCCCGTCCGCCTGAAGATCGTGGAGATCCTGAAGGATGGGGACCTGACCCAGAAGGACCTAAGGGAGAGGCTCGGAATATCCCAGCCCTCCCTATCCTACCACATGGACCGCCTCACCCGTGCCGGCATCGTCATAGCCGTAAAGCGGGGCAGGAACGTGGTGTATTCGTTAGATATGGGGGTCTTAGAGATGGCGATTGAGTTCTTTATGAAACTAAAGGGAGGTAAGGAGGATGCTTAGGAAGATTGCGCTCACCTTTATGGTGCTTTCGGTGGGTTTGAGCCTCTGGGCGGTGGCTGTACTGCCGCCCGTCGTACCCATCCATTTCAACGTTCAGGGAGAGCCGGACGCCCACGGTAGCAAGTTCGTTCTACTTTTGCTGCCTGCGGTTATGGTGGCTACGTACGCCCTTATGACCTACCTGCCGAAGTTTGACCCCTACTCCGAGAGGGTCAGGGAGAGGCTCGGAACCGTCCGTACGGTCAGGGACGTAACGGTCGTACTTTTCGCCGTACTCAACGGTCTGGTCGTCCTCGCAGCCTTCAGGGGGAGGTTGGAGCCGTGGTACATCGGCCTCTTTGTCGGCCTCTTTATGGTCCTTCTGGGGAATTACATGCCCAAACTACCCCACAACTGGTTCCTCGGGGTACGAACTCCATGGACCCTGGCGTCGGAGAGGGTCTGGAGGAAGACCCACAGGCTGTTCGGTATCCTCTTCGTCCTCTACGGCCTAATCATCGGCATCTCCTCCCTGCTGTCCCCTGATGCTATGGTGGTCGTGATAGTGGGCGGGGCAATGCTTATGGTCGTGGCGGCGGTGGTTTATTCCTACGTGCTGTTTAAGAGGGAGAAGGAGGAACGCTAATCCCCACTTACCTCTACAACAACCTTCCGGCTACGGCGATGGTCTGATTTAACCTACCTCCCCTTAAACTCCGGCTTCCTCTTCTCAAAGAAGGCCTTCACCCCCTCGTCCTTGTCCTCACTCCCTACCGTCCGGGCGAAGAGCTTCGCCTCGTACTCAAAACCGAAGTCCCCCAACTGGAAGGCCCTGTTTATCGCCTCCTTCGCCAGAGCCACCGCCAGAGGCCCCTTTGAGGCCACGGTCTGGGCGAGGTTAAGGGCCTCGTCCATGAGGTTGTCGTGATTTACCACCTTCTGCACCAGACCTATCTCGTAGGCCTTGTGGGCGGATATACGCTCACCCGTCAGTATCAGATATTTGGCCCACCCCTGACCGAGCTTCCGGGTCATACGCTGCGTGGCCCCCCATCCGGGCATTATGCCGAGGTCCACCTCCGGCTGACCGAAGACGGCGTTCTCCGAGGCCACGATGAAGTCGCAGGCCAGGGCCAGTTCGCACCCGCCACCGAGGGCGTACCCGTTCACGGCTGCTATGAAGACCTTGGGGGAGTCCTCAATCTTACCGAAGACCCTCTGCCCCACCTTCGCCATCTTGTAGCCCCCCTCCTCGTCAAGGGTACCTATGTACTTTATGTCTGCACCGGCGACGAAGGCCTTACCCGTCCCCGTTATGACGACGGCGCGTATGCCAGTGTCAGCGTTCACGTCGTCTATGGCCCTCTCAAGGTCCTCCAAGACCTCCGGAGCGAGGGCGTTCAACTTCTCCGGGCGGTTTATACGGATTACGGCTATGCCGTCCCTCTTCTCAAGCTCTACGTACCTCATAGTGGGGATTCTACTACGGAAAGAGGGACCGCTTTACGGGGCAGGCGGAAATTGGAAAAGCGTAAATTCATCCCCCGGCCTTAGAATTTGGAGATGAGGGATTATAGGGAGGAGTTCTGGAGGGGTCTTAAGGAGCTTAAGGACGAGATAAGGACGCTGACAAGGGAGCTGGCAGAGCTTCAAAAGGAAACGGACAGGCAGCTCAAAGAAACCGACAGACGGCTCAAGGAGACAGATAGGATGATCAAAGAGCTGAGCCTTGAGGTTAAGAAGACGACCAGATCGGTGGCGGAGTTGAACGGTGTATGGAAGAGCTATAGCGAGAAGATAATCTTTGACAACATAGAGGACGCCCTTAAAAACGCCGGCTTTCAGGACTTCGCCATCAGCAAAGGCATAAAGAGAAGGAAGGGCGATAAGGAGATTGAGATAGACTTTCTGGCCGTGGGGGATGGGTACGTGGTTGTGGTTGAGACGAAGACCAGCCTAAAGGTTAAGGACGTCAGGGGGTTCGTCAAAAAACTGCAGGACAAGTTCTTAGAGTTCTTTCCGGAGTTCAGGAATTACAGGATATACGGGGCAGTAGTTGGCATAAACCTGCAGGAAGGGGTTGAGAAGTTTGCCTTCAAAAATGGACTAATGGTCTTCAGGTACAAGGACAAGGGGGAGGTTGAGATACTCAATCCGGAGGGGTTTGAGCCGAAGGACTTCGGGGTGGTCTGAGGCGGGACGAGAGGGGTTATTGGTCATCGCCAAGGGAGACAAGTTCTAACCTCCCTTTGTCTTTTGGATCCCAACTTATGTCTATTTTGTCAATATACCCATATAGTCTCTTTTTCACTTCATCCACATATCCAACGTTCAAATATCCTTTTTTTCCTCCCTCACCTATTCCTGCTACAATAATGAAATAAAGTTTGTCCTCACTTTCATTTAAGGCTACTTTGAACATGGTATCATATAACTTTTCCTTAACTCCCTGCACATCCCAAACAATCATATACGGCTCAAACCACCCTTCTTCTCCCTCCTTTGCCTTGGGGATGACAAATATTCTGTATATATGTTTATACCCTATCTCTTCGTCGTAAAATTCTTGTGCCGCAAAGAACGCCACCCACCTGTCCTTGAACTCATAGACGCGGAGTGCTTTGATGAAGGATTGGACGTCTTCATGGAGGTGGGCGTAATTAAGGCCGTTTCGCGGGTCTGATGGGTTAGTGTTGTAGGGCATGCCCCATCTCCTTACATCCACACCCCCAAGAGGAAGAATAGTTCCATTATTTCTATCCTTCAGATATAGAGCAACAGATAGCGAATAACCTCCTCTTCCTATTGCCCAAGCTTTAACTCCCACATAAACATCCTTCCCGCCGGAGAGGGAGCCGACTTTGTAGTCTCTCGAAAGCCCTCCATCTTTATATGTTTCCAAAACTGTCACTTTATGCTTTTTGAGAGAATCCACCGCCGCCCCCAACCCATCCACGCTGGAGATGATTTGATGTTTTGAAAGGCTGTCAAGCAAAAGATATGCATCTTTATATGTCATCCCAGACTGGTGAAGTCGTTCAATATCCGTAAGTGTGTATTTTGTTCTCGTGGCTTGGTTTTGACCATAAAGCCTATTAACAACAGCAGAACTATTAAGTTGAACATCTTTATACGCTCTAAACACCGAAACTGGAGAAGATAAAGCCATCACTCCAACCACAACATTTATTCAAACTTTTCCCCCTCCCATCACCCCCCATTATACCCCCGAACAGCGCGCGTGTGGGGAAGTTTTGCGCCGATGTGCCTCTCCACTATGCGTATTATCTTCTCAACCTTTTCAAAGCCGCTGTCTATAGACTTTTTATCCTGCAGTTCCCGGTAGTAGGCGGCGACGTGGAGGATCTTATACACGTCATCAAACAGATCCTTAAGCACGTCCCTGTCCTTCCCTATCCTCGTTAGCCTGCTTATGAGCGAATACACCGTCCTGACGTTCTTCACCTTCCGCAGATCGCTTATCAAACCTTCCTGGATAAATAGCGCCTTTAGAGCCTCAAGGGCAGCAAGATAGGCTATCCCGGCGGCAGAGGAGACGTACTTTATATCCTCGTACCTTCCCGTCCTCTTTTTGACCCCGGCCTTCTTCAGGGTCTCTCTGGCGTTCTGTAAGTACCTCCTGGCCAGTTCCAATCTCTCCTGTGGGGTTGTAGGTGTCTTTACAACAGCCATCGCCTTATTCTAAGGCCGGGATATATGCTTTTCTACTATACGGATTATCTTTTCAACCTGTTCAAAGCCCGCATCCACAGATTTTTTGTTCTGCAGCTCCCGATAATAGGCGGCGACGTGGAGGATCTTATACACGTCATCAAACAGATCCTTAAGCACGTCCCTGTCCTTCCCTATCCTCGTCAGCCTGCTTATGAGAGAATACACCGTCCTGACGTTCTTCACCTTCCGCAGATCGCTTATCAAACCTTCCTGGATAAATAGCGCCTTTAGAGCCTCAAGGGCAGCAAGATAGGCTATCCCGGCGGCAGAGGAGACGTACTTTATATCCTCGTACCTTCCCGTCCTCTTTTTGACCCCGGCCTTCTTCAGGGTCTCTCTGGCGTTCTGTAAGTACCTCCTGGCCAGTTCCAATCTCTCCTGAGGAGTGGCGGGTGTCTTTACGACGGCCATCGCCTTATTCTAAGGCCGCGAGATGTGCCTCTCTACTTGCGGATTATCTTCTCAACACAATTTCTCCCTTATAATGGGAGTTGGAATGGGCAAACTCTCCGCTTTGAACGTTTTAAAAGAAAAACTTGGTGAAGACGGAGTGAACGCCCTTCTTAAGGTGATTGAGGGGGAAAGGGAAAGGACGAGGGACCACCTCTTTCGCCTCCTTGAGGAGAGGTTCGCCAGAAGGCTGGTGGAGGAGATAGGGAAACTACGCTCTGAGATGTACGAGGAGATAGGTAAACTCCGGGCCGAGATGCACAGCATGAAGGCAGATCTTATAAAATGGATGTTCGTGTTCTGGGTGTCTCAAACGTTGGTGATAATAGGGGTTATATTTGCTCTTATGAGGTTTCTTGGATGAAATGGATGGCTATACTCATTTGAAAACCTCCTTCAGATCAACCTCCAGCCCTTTCAGGAGCTTACTTTTAACCTTTCCCTCTCTTTCCGCCATACTGAAAAGCTCGTATTTACCCTTATCGTTCAGGCTCCACACCTCAACAACCCTCTCACCCGGATAGACTATCCAGTACTCTCCAACTCTGTGCTTTTCGTAAAGGGAGAATTTCTTGTACCTATCCCTGTAGAAACTCCCCGGTGAGATTATCTCAACCGCCAGATCAGGGGGACCAAACAACCTGCCATTCTTGATGTTCTTCAGGTTATCGTTGGATATGAATACTATATCTGGCTGAACTACAACAGTCTCTGATAAGATGACGTCAAAAGGAGCAGGAAGGACCTTGCCCACACTTTGAGACCTGACAAACTCATAAAACTTGTAATGAAGATATGCTAAGATACTTTGATGATCAAAAGTCGGTGCAGGCATTTCCTCTAACCTCCCGTTTATTACTTCATAGCGCTTGTCATCCTCAAGGCGAAGGTAGTCCTCGTAGGTCCAGACTTTTCCTTTCGCTCTTTCAAGAACGGCCTCCTTCATTTCAGTACCTCCTCAACTTTCACCTTGAAGTCCTTGAGAACGCAGGAAGAGACTTCTCCCCTTTCAACCGCGAAGGAGTGCAAAACGTACTTGCCATCCCTTAAGCACCATACCTCAACAACCTTATGTTCCGGATATACCAACCAGTACTCCTTTACTCCGTACCTCTCATAGAGTACGAACTTATCATACCTGTCCCTTACGTAGCTCGTGGGCGATACTATTTCAACAACCAGATCGGGAGGGCCGAACAGCCTGCCGCGTTTGATATTCTTCAGGTTATCGTTTGATATGAAGAGTATGTCAGGCTGGACGACTACGGTATCCGACAGGATGACGTCAAAGGGAGCGGGAAGAACCTGGCCTTTACCTTTTCCCTCCGCAAACTGCAGGAGGAGAGATGCGAGTTTAATGGACGCTTTCTGATGCTCAAACCCCGGTGCAGGCATCTCGTACAACCTCCCGTTTATGACCTCGTAGCGTTTATCATCCTCAAGGCGAAGGTAATCCTCGTAGGTCCAGACCTTTCCTTTTGGCCTCCCCTTAACTGCTACAGCCATTTTCAACCTCCTTCGTCTCCGAATTATACCCCCGTAAACCCTTCCCCTTTACCCTCATTTGATAACCTCCTTTAGATCCACCTCCAGTCCATCCAAAACCTTGCTTTTCCATCCCCCCTTACAATAAACATATGCAAAATGAATCTCCCATACTCGTAATGGGGGACGTCCACGGGCAGCTACAGCTGGCCCTGTCCCTCGCCCACCTGTGGCAGGAGGAGTTGGGTACGAAGTTCGGGGCTATCCTCCTGTGTGGGGATGTGGGGACCTTTACGAGGGAGGAGGAGTTGGACAGCGCCACGAGGTCCCACGCCCGAAAGAACCCTATGGAGCTGGAGTTCCTTCACCAGTGGGCGGTATCACCGCAGCCTCCGTGGATTGAGGCCATATTCCGGCTTGTGGAGGAAGGAGGATTGGGTATTGAGGCCCCCATTATTATGGTGCATGGGAACCACGAGGGGTTTGAGCATCTTACGGCCATAAGCCCCGACACCCTCCCCGACTCCCCTGTCGGCGCTGGCGACCTCCCCACCGTAGAC